>CAJJUK010000020.1 GCA_905195085.1 uncultured Christensenella sp. | reverse complement strand
GTGTTTTTTGCTTGGTTGTGGAACAGATGACAAAGTGAACTATTGGACAAGAAACTTGGGTAGCAGTTTGGGGAACGGACAGATTGTCACAAAAGCAGGTATAACCAAATCAAGTTGGTTTGATAATGTTCAAGGTGTTCGACTTGCTTTGACTATGGGTAATGGTAGCAGAATTTAAAAAAGAGAGTTTAACTCTCTTTTTCTTTTGACTTTTACTGCTGTTTTTTGTTATAGTAATAGTGGTTTAGTATATAAATTTGTTCTTTTATATTTTTGCTTGATATATGCTTAATTATTGAATTTTTATTGAGGTGATATATGAAAGTTGTTGTTGATGCTTTTGGTGGAGATAATGCTCCATTAGAAATTGTTGAAGGTGCAGTTCTTGCAGTTGAAAAAAACAAGGATTTGACAGTTGTTTTGACTGGTGATGAAACAAAAATTAAGGAAATTTTGAAAGGTAGAACAAAAAGAATTGAAATTGTTCATGCAAGCGATGTCATAACTAATGATGATGTCCCAACAATTGCAATTCGTCAAAAGAAAGATTCTTCTTTGGTTAAGGCTTTTGATTTGTTGAAAGAAGATCCTGATGTTGTTGGTCTTGTTTCTGCAGGAAGCACAGGTGCAATCCTTTCGGGTGCAATTATGAAGATTGGGAGAATCAAAGGAATTTCTCGTCCTGCTCTTGCTCCGATTTTGCCAACTAAAAAAGACACAGATGTCATCATCATTGACAGCGGTGCAAATGTTGATTGCAAGAGTGAAAACTTGTTGCATTTTGCAATCATGGGTTCTGCTTATTATTCCATTGTTGAAGGAGTTAAAGAACCAAGAGTTGCACTTTTGAATAATGGTGCGGAAGAACATAAGGGAAATGAGCTTACAAAAGAAACATATCTACTTATGAAAAAGTTGCCAATCAACTTTATTGGAAACACAGAAGCCAGAGAAGTTATGTCAGGTGATGTTGATGTCATTGTCACAGATGGCTTTGCTGGAAATGTGCTTTTGAAGGGTGTTGAAGGCACAGCAAGTGGCATTTTGTCTGTTTTGAAGAGAGAAATCAAGGCAAGTTTTTCAGCCAAAATTGGTTACCTTTTCATGGGCAAGGTGTTCAAAAAATTGAAAGCAAAACTTGACATCAACAAACATGGTGGAGCACCATTCTTGGGTTGCAAAAAACTTGTTGTCAAAAACCATGGCTCTTGCGGAAGAGATAACATTTGCGCATCAATTATGCAGGTGATCAAGCTCCATGAAAACAAATTGAATGAAAAAATTGAAGCTATGATTGATGAAATGACAAAGAAGATTGAGGTTGCAAATGGTTGATGAAAAAATTGGGTATGTTTTTAAAAATAAAAACCTTTTAAAACGTGCTTTGACACATCCTTCTAAGTCAAAAGAAAACTATCAGAGATTGGAATTTTTGGGTGATTCTATTTTGAACTTCTTGGTTGGAGAATATCTCTTTAAGCATTGTGACAAGCAAGAAGGTGAACTTACAGTTTTGAGGTCTCATTTTGTATCTGAAGACTATTTGGCTCAGTGCTTTGATGAAATGGATTTGGCGGGAGATGTCATTGCTGGAAAAAGTTTGAACAATGAAATTACTTCAGCAATCAAAGGTGATGTCATTGAATCAATTATTGCAGGGATATATCTCGACAGCGATTTGGATACGGCAAGAAATTTCATTATTGAAAAACTTCATATTGACACTTTTGAAGATGCAAAAAATGACAACTACAAATCTCAACTGCAGGAACTTGTGCAAGCAAATTTCAAGTGCACGATGAAATATGAAACTGTCAAAGTTGGAGAATATTTTGAAGCAAAGTTCTTTATGGATGAAGATTTGATTGCTGTGGGATATGGAAAAGACAAAACCAAAGCAGAACAAAACTGTGCGTATGTGGCGTTGAATAAATTATTTGTGGATTGATGACTGGTTATTAAAATATAACCTTTATTAAGTCCTTAAGGTGGGAATATGTATTTCAAAAAGATTGAAATGATTGGTTTTAAATCATTTGCAGACAGAACGGTTATTGAATTTAATGGTGGATTTACTGCTATTGTTGGACCAAATGGTTGTGGCAAGAGCAATGTTTCCGATGCTATTCGTTGGGTGCTTGGTGAACAAAGTGCCAAGTCTTTGCGTGGTGATAACATGCAGGACGTTATTTTTAAGGGAACAGAAAAGAGAAAAAGTTTGTCATATTGTGAAGTTACTTTGACTTTTGATAACACTGACAGATTTTTCAACATTGCTTATGATGAACTTTCAATCACAAGAAAACTTTATCGTTCTGGCGAAAGTGAATATCAAATCAACAAAAACACGTGTCGTTTGCGTGATATAACCGACCTTTTGTTTGACAGTGGTATCGGAAAGAATGGTTACTCTGTCATTGGACAAGGCAAGGTTAGCGAAATTGTTGATGAAAAACCAGAAGATCGTCGTGCCATGTTTGAAGAGGCGGCAGGAATTGCAAAGTTCAAATCAAGAAAGGATGAAGCAGAAAGAAAACTTGAAAGAACCTGGGACAATTTGGTGCGTATTGACGACATTCGTGGCGAAATTGACAGACAAATGGGGCCTCTACGTAAGCAAGCGGAAGATGCAAAAAAATATCTTGAATATAAAGGGCAACTTAAAGATTTGGAAGTCAATGCCTATATTTATCAATATGAAAATGCCAGCGTGGTCAAAGAACAAATCAATGCAAAATTGCAGGCCATTGATGAAGAAATGTTTGCAAGACAAACCGATTTGGACAACATCACTCGTGAATATGCCGAAGCTATGGACAAATTGTCGGCCTATGACAAAGAGATCGCTTCTTTGAATGATGAACTTTTGAGACTCACTGTTGAACTTGAAAAACAAGAAGGAGAAACAAAAGTAACTCGTGAGAGAATCAATTACACACAAAAAGAGAACGACAGAATCAATCTTGATTTGACCAATGCGCAGACAGTTATTGAAACCTGCGACGAACAAGAACAAGCAAAAAATGAAGAACAAGCAAGACTTCAAGAACGTTTGAATGTTTTGAATACTACTTATGAAAACTTATCAGCAAAGCACTTGCAAATTGTTGATGAAATGTCTTTGAGCGAAACAGAAACAGGAGAATCACAACAAAAAATCATTGAAACTCTTGGTTCTCTTTCTGATGTCAAGAGCAATGTTTCAAGGCTTGAAACAGAAAGAAATCTTCTTATTCAAAACAGAGAAAATCTTGAGAAAAACTTAAAAGAAGTTGAAGAAAAAATTGCTAACATCAAAAACTTAAGTCAAGCAAGCAAAGAGACAATTGATAAGACTTCAAAACAATTTCAAGAGATTAAAAACAAACATGAAGAAATTTCTGGGCGTATTTTTGTCACTACAAAAGATATTGCTGAACTGGAAACTGAGAGAGCAAATTTGATCACTCAGGTTAAGGTTTATGAAAACAGAAGAAAACTCTTGTCTGAGATGCAAGCAGAATATGAAGGCTATGCTCAAAGTGTTAGAAAAATTTTGAAAGAAAGCGAAAAGAATTCGGCATTTAGCAGTAAAATGGTTGGCGTTCTTGCTTCTCTTATCAAAGTTCCTGCTCAGTTTGAAACTGCAATTGAAGTTGCTCTTGGAAATGCTGTCCAAAACATTGTTACATACAATGAAGACGGGGCAAAGGACTTGATTGCATATTTGAAAGAAAACAAATTTGGTCGTGCAACATTCTTGCCTATCAGCAGTATGCGTAGACGTGATATGGACGAAAGAAGCATTGCTGGAAAGAAGGGCGTTTTCGGGGTTGCAAGCAAACTTATCTCTTATGACAAGAAAATTGACAATGTCATCAGCAATTTGCTTGGAGGCACTGTTGTTGTTGACACGTTGGCAACGGCCGTTGACCTTGCGAGAGATAACAGATTTTCTTTCAAAATTGTCACTCTTGATGGAGATGTTGTCAGCACACAAGGATCGCTTACTGGTGGAAGCAAGCGTAGTGAAGTTGTGAATTTGATTTCTCGTCAAAGAGAGATTGAAACACTTGCAACTGAAATTGAGGCTTTAACTCGAAAAGAATATGAAATGAAAAATAAGATAGACTATCTTAAAGTCGATTTAAATGCCTCAAAATCGACTGAAAAGCAAATTCTTGACCAGAAAAACGAACTTGAAATCAACCTGGCAAAAGAGCAGGAAAAACTTGAAGCAATCAACAAGGATTTGGCGGAACTTGAAGATGAAAAGAATGTTTATGAAATGGAAAAAACTTCTGTTTCAAACAAATTGAAGTTGATTGAACAAGATTTGTCGCAAACCAATTTGGTTCAAAATGCTTTGAGTGGAAATAAAGAAGATGCGGACCTTTTGATTAAGCAAAAACAAGAGCATTACAATCAAATTAGAAAGGAAAGAGATGAGATTGTCGCAAATATGACAACAGTCAAGGTTGAAATTGCATCTTGCGAAGCGCAAATCAAGGCCTTGAAGGAAGATTTGGACAGAATTTTGCTTGAAAAGGACAAACAACTTTCCAATATTGAATCCTTGAAATCTCACTTGGCAGAAAACGAAAAGTTTATTGCAAGTGCAGAGGAAATGATTAGGATTCAGATTGAAAATGCAAAACCTTCACTTGCAAAAGACAACTTGCAGAAAATCAGAAAAGATAGAGAAAATCTTGAAAACAGCAAGGTTGCCATCTCTGCAAGCATTAAGAAGTTGGATGAAGATAAAACAGTCACAATGGAAGAAATTTCCAAAGTTAATGACAAAAAATATCGCGAAGAAGCAAACCTGGCAAAGGTTGACACAGAACTTGAGGCTATGCAAGAGAGAATCTATGAAGAATATAGTTTGACTTATTCAGGTTGCTTGGAATTTAGGCGTCCAGACTTTGAGATTAAAGAAGCACTTATAAGCATCAACAAATTGAAAAAAGATATCTCTGCTCTTGGTTATGTCAATGTTCATGCGATTGAAGATTGTTCAACATTGCTTGAAAGATACAACGAAATGACAACTCAATCCGACGACTTGAAGAAAGCAGAAGAAGATTTGGTTAAGATTATCAAAGACCTTTCAAATGAGATGTTGACCAAATTTAATGACGAATTTGAAAAGATTAATGACAGTTTCAAGGTTGTCTTCAGAGAATTGTTTGGGGGCGGAAATGCCAGATTGGAACTTACAGAAGCGGAAGATCCTCTTAATGCTGGTGTTGAAATCATGGTTCAGCTTCCAGGAAAGGCAGCAAACAAACTTTCTCTTTTGAGTGGTGGAGAAAAGACTTTGACTGCAATCGCTTTGTTGTTCTCAATTTTGAGATTGAAGCCATTGCCATTCTCACTTTTGGACGAAATCGAAGCGGCTCTTGATGACGCAAATATTGAAAGATTTGCATTGTATTTGAAAAAACTTTCTTCGACAACACAATTTATTGTTATCACTCACAGAAAGCCAACAATGGAACTTGCAGATTGTCTTTATGGTGTTACAATGGAAGAAAAAGGTGTGTCTAAGATTGTTTCTGTTAAACTTGCAGATGCTATTAAACAAGCAGAACAAGGAAACTAAAAGGAGATTTGATGGGACTTTTTAAAAAAATAGGTAATGCTCTGAAAAAGACAAGAGATGCCTTCAATCGCAAGATTGATGCTCTTTTAAGTCATGGTGAAGTTGATGATGAGCTTTTTGACGACTTGACTGACATTTTGATTTCCAGTGACATTGGTGTTAAGTCTTCAATGGAAATTGTTGAAGAATTGAGAGATGAATGTCACAAACGCAAAATCAGAAAAGCAGATGGTGTCAAGGATCTTTTGAAAGAAATCATTCAGGGATATTTCGAAGATGCTCCACAGATTGAAATAGAATATCCAGCAATAATCACCATCATTGGGGTGAATGGTGTTGGAAAAACTACGACAATTGGAAAGCTTGCCAATTATTTCAAAAATCAAAAAAAGAGTGTGACCTTGGTTGCGGGTGACACTTTCAGGGCAGCTGCATCTTCTCAGCTTGCTGAATGGGCAGGAAGAACAAAAACGAGAATAATCAAGCATGCTGAAGGAGCAGATGCTGGTGCTGTGGTTTTTGACGGAATTGCAAGTGCAAAGGCAAACAACACTGATGTCTTGTTGGTTGACACAGCAGGAAGACTTCACACAAAAACAAACCTTATGGCAGAACTTCAGAAGATTGAAAAGATTATTGACAGAGAATATCCAGAGGCTCACAAATATAATTTCATTGTTCTTGATGCAACAACAGGGCAAAATGCTCTTTCACAAATTCATGCTTTTGATGAGTATTGCAAAATAGATGGCATCGTTTTGACCAAACTTGATGGGACGGCAAAAGGTGGGGTTATTATTGCCATTGAGAAGGAATATAAACTGCCTGTTGTGTTTGTTGGAACAGGTGAAACTGTTGATGATTTGGACAAATTTAATCCAAAAGAATTTGTCGACGAATTGTATTAATATGCAATAAAATTGTTGCATAACACACAAAATATTGTGGTGGTATGCAAAAAGAATAGAAGGTTAGTGATGAAAATAGAAAACAAAGTTGCGGTAATTTCTGGTGGTGACAGTGGAATTGGTCTTGCAATTTCACAAAAACTTAAAGAAGAAAAAGTTAGGATTTATGACATTTCAAAAGTGATTACGAACAATCCTATTTTTGAAAAAAGTTATGAATGTGACATATCAGATGATGAAACAGTTCGCAATGTTGTGGACGACATTTTGAAACGTGAAGGAAACATTGATTTGTTGTTTTGCAATGCTGGTTTTGGCATTGGCGGCAGATTTGAAAATTCTTCTATTGAGACTATCGGCAACATTATGAATGTGAATTTGATTGCACACATGAAAATGGTTAATCTTTTTGCAAAACGTATCAACGAACATGGCAAAATCATCTTTACTGGTTCTTTGGCTTCAATAATACCTTTGCCTTATCAGGCTTGTTACAGTGCAAGTAAGGCTGGAATTGAAAATTTTTCACGTGCTATTGCAACCGAACTTAAGGACAAAAAGATTGGGGTTTGCACCGTGATGCCGGGAGACATCAAAACAAGTTTTACTGAAAACAGAATCAAAGAAATTGGTGATGATAAAATTGATAAAGATGAAAAACGCGGCATTGAAAAAATGGAAAAATCCGAAAGAAAAGGGAAAAGTCCAGAATTTGTTGCAAAGAGAGTTTTGAAGATTGTCAAAAAGAAAAGAACTCCTCTTAGGGTTTCAATAGGTGGCACGAGCAAATTTATTTCTTTCTTGGTTAAGATTTTGCCAGTTAGAATGGTAAATTTTCTGGTCGATAAGATTTATACATAATGGGCAGACAAATGGTTTGCCTCAAAAGTTTTTGAAAACAATAAAAAAGACATTGTCATTGAAACAGTGTCTTTTATTTTTCTTTGTTATTTGTCGTCCTTTCCATCTCTGTTTGTGTTGCTTGTTTTTGTGTCAGTTGGATTGCAAATTACGGACATTTCATAGTGTGTCATTCTTTTGTCTGCATAGCTTTTGTTGTTTGCAATGCAGTTCTCAACCAATGAACTAAATGCACAAAGGAGCATTTTCTCTTTTGTTGGGATTTCTTGAAGTAATTTTGCTTGAATAGATTCTTCAATAGTTTCAAAAACCATTGTTCTTGTTGCTTCGTCATTGTAATTAGTCTTAAATCCAGTCAAAACATAATGCAGGTCATCAGCAGGTGAAAGATATGCTCCAAATTTTACGCTGGCAAAAAGTCTGTCAAGATGCTCTGATAAAGATTTTTGCATTGATGGACTTAAGGTTTGATAATTTCTCGTTGCTTTGAAGTCTAATTTTATAGGAAATTTTTCTACCAATTCAACTTGTTCGAGTTGTTCCAAGGCTGGATCAACAAATTCAACCAGTGGGAATTTTGAAAAGTTTTGTTCTGGATGGATTTTCAAAAATTCTCCAATTTTGACAACATCTTCTTTTGTCAATTTTCTTTCTATGCTTGTAAGTCTTCTTGCAGCCATTTCTTGATACATATTTGCAAATGCTTCAAGAACAATTTTTTCAGCTGCTTCTTTTGACTTTCTTGCTTCTGAAACAAGAAATCCTGAAGTGGCTTCGATTTCAAAGGTTTGCATATAGTCAGGAAACATCATTCTGTTTTTGGTGGTCAGTGAAAAAACAATGTTTTCTTCGGAGTCTTTTTGCAATTTAAAGGTGATTCTTTCGCTTAAATTTTTCTCTATGATATTGGCAATTTCTTCAACAAAGTTTGTGTCATAATTCTCTTTTAACAATTTGTAATATTCAGAATTTTTGAAATTTATTACTTTCATACCTACCTTCCTTTTTTGTGATACTTTATTATTTTATCATGGTTTAATTTGATAGTCAATACTCATTTTATTTTTAACTTTTTGGCAAAATTCTACAAATTTCAACATATATTGTAACATCGCTAAGGAGAGTTTATGATTTTTGAAAGTTTTGCCTATTTTTTGAGTCGTATTTGTGTTTTTACCAATTATGTCAACACAGCACAAGGTTTTCCAAAACCGCTTTCTTTGGAAGAGGAAAAGGAAGCATTTGAAAAGATGAAACAGGGGGATATGAAAGCAAGAGACAAACTCATAAGTCACAATTTGCGACTTGTTGCACATATCGTTAAAAGATATACCTATTCGCTTGAAGCAGATGACTTGTTGTCTGTTGGAACAATTGGACTTATTAAGGCCATTGACACATTTGATTATGGCAAAAAAGTTCAACTTTCGACCTATGCTGCAAGATGCATTAATAATGAAATTTTGATGCTTATTCGTTCAAACAAAAAACACAAAAATGTTGTTTCATTAAACAGTTTGACAAGCAACAATGAAGATGACAAAGACTTGGAACTTAAAGATGTTTTGGCATCAGATGATGAAGAGATTTTTTCACAAGTGGAAAACAATTTGATTATGCAAAAAATCAAAACAATCATTGCGAACAAACTTGACAAGAGAGAGCAGGCGGTCATTAAATTGAGATATGGCATTGACTGTGAAAAAGCATTGACACAAAAAGAAGTTGCCCAAGAACTGGGGATTTCTAGGTCTTACATTTCAAGAATTGAAAACAAAACCTTGAAAGTGATTAAAGAAGAGTTTGAAAAAGATGAACAGGGAATTGAAAAGATTGAGGAAAAGCCCGAAAAAAACAAAACTTTTTAAAAAATTTCATTGAATTTGCTTGACACGATTTTTGATGCATTTTATTATTATATTAGATATATATAAATAACTAGATTACAAAATTTATGTGCTTTTTAGTTTGAAATTGCTTTTTTGTTTTTCTTTTTATTTGAAATTTTGTGCAAGGAGGGACTATGGACAAGAATGAATTTTATGATGTTGTTGGCAAACTTATCGTTCCGTTGTTCACTGGCTCTTTCCTTGCAGGAGAAACAGAGTCCTCTCAAAGAGATTTGGAAGTTGCGTTGGGGAAGGGAAATTCTGTTCTTTTAAAGCCATCAAAAATGGATGATTATCGTATTATTCTCAAACGTGGACAGGCTTTTAAGTCTTTTGAAGTTAACCTTATTCGTTCAATCATTCATGAGATTAGCGACATTTCAGCCATGAATATTGAAGATAAAATGTATTTAAATCAGTTGCAAAGTATGGCAATTGAAAAAGCCTTGGTTGAAAGTTTGACTGAGAACGGGAGTGAAACCGTTTTGGGAATTATCAATGGTCTGGAAAAATGGGCATCAAGAACCTATGAGGGATCAACTGTCAAACTTGGAATTATGGTCAATCTTGGGGTTAATTCTGACAGTGTCAATCCAGTGAATTATAATGAAGTTTTGAACAGTGACTTTTTTGCTCTCTTTACTGATGGAGTTTCTTCATTCATCGAATTTGACAAGAATGGGAACCTTTTGGGTTATATGAATTTGAAAAACCCTAAATCTGTTCCAACAATTTCTCCATATGTTTTTGACAGATTGGCAAGAGTGTGCAACGACAAGAGAATTGGAATCGTTTTGACAGAGAAAGGGGATATTTTGATTTTCTTCTCAAGACAACTTGTCTTTGCAAAAAGAAATGGCGATTGGTGTGTTTATTCTCATGATGAAGTTATCAGGCTTTTGCAAAACAATGTGTCATACACTGCAAAACAAATTAGGCGTGCAATATACAACACCGCACTTGATTGTTCTTTTGCATATAAGGGTGCTTGTTTGGTCTACATCAACAAGGACAAAACACTTGATGCTTTGAATCACATTGATGCGGCAGATATAATTTCCGAAGAACATTTCAACATGAAAAAACAATTGGAACTTGCAGAAGCGGAAAAACTTTATAACATTGCTAATGCAAAAAAAATTATTGAAAAATTCAGTCTTTCATACGAAGACTTTTTGAACAAAAATCATTACACAAAAACCATGTCAATAAGGAAGATTGTTGCTGGTAAGAAATTGTTTGAACTTGACAGAAAACTTATTGAAGAGATGACTTCTGTTGACGGGGCAACAATTGTGGACTATGATGGAACAATCATTGCCGTTGGTGCAATCATCAAAATTGAAGCAGGAAGTCAAGGCGGTGGTCGTCTTGCTGCGACGACTACCATGGCAAAATATGGCGTTGCCATCAAAGTTTCACAAGATGGAATTATGCAAGGTTTCAGTGTGGACAAGCAAGGTAGAGTTAAACAAATCTTTAATTTTGGGTGATTTAAACATGAAAATAAGAATTGGTGTTGCGACCGAAAATGATATTGACTCTTTGGTGCATTTGGCAAATCAACTTTATCATTCTGATGACGATTTGCATGAAGAATTTGACAAATTGTTGAAAGATGATGATGCTGTGGTGTTTTTGGCGTGCGATCAAAACAAAAATATTGTTGGGTTTGCTCAAGTTCAAATACGACATGACTATGTCGAAGGTTGCAAGACAAACAATGTTTGTTATTTGGAAGGGATTTTCTTGCAACCTGAATATAGAAGTTTTGGTATTGGGAAAATGCTTATTGAAAAAGCGGTCAAATGGGCAAAAGAAAAAGGTTGTTCTGAATTTGCCAGTGACTGTGAACTTTCCAATGAGGAAAGTGTCAAATTTCATGAAGCGGTTGGATTTTGTGAAGTCAACAGAATTGTTTGTTTCAAAATGGATATTTAATTTTGAAATTGACAAACTTTTTTGATTGTGTTATAATAATTAAGTCAGTCAGCCAGGTGGTCGCTGTGTGTTTGTGATGAACACAGAGAGGAAAGTCCGAGCATCAAAAGAACAGGGTGCCAGTTAACGGCTGGTGAAGGTGACTTCAAGGAAAGTGCAACAGAAATAGACTTCTGGGCAAAATGCTCAGTAAAGGTGGAAAGGTAGGGTAAGAGCCTACCGAGTGGTTGGTAACAATCACTGCTCTGTAAACCCCACTCGATGCAAGGTTAAGTCTTTCGCATATGTGCGTTCTTTCACGCGAAAGCAAAAATACCGCTGGAACTTGTTGGCGACAACAAGTCTGGAAAGATGACTGCCAAATACAGAACTCGGCTTATAGACTGGCTGACAAACCACATTTTGTGGTTTTTTTATTTTTAATTAATTTTAAGTAAAAATCTGTATATGGGAAAATGTCTTGGTCCTTATAAAAATAAATTTGGGTGCTGGGCCTAACAATGGTCAAGTTATAACGAAAGCAGGCGTTGAAAAATCAATGTGGTTGGACACTCCGCTTGGTATTCGATTTGCTTTGACGATGAAAGACGGTGTCAGAACTTAAAATAGGAGAATTATTCTCCTATTTTTTATTCCTTTTTTGTCTAAAAATTTTTTGTGGGTCAATAATCTGAACATGAGAAAAAGTGAATACATTCAAAAAGCAAAAAATGCAATTTTAAACCGTGTGCGCTTTCATGCACCAATTGTTTATGATGATAAGATTGACAAGACTGTTTTGTTTGTCAATGGAATTGATGTTGAAAAACCAGTCTTCAAGTTTGACAAACAACTTAATAACAGACTTTTGAAAGCATTTTCTTTGGCTCAACAGGAAGAAGAATTTAATCTTTTGCTTTCAACTTCAAGTCTTGAAAATGTCAAACAATCAAAATTGAAAACCATGAAAAACACGATTGTTTACAGTCCTCAAAACAGTTCTGTTTCTTTTGTTGAAATGGTGAACAAACTTAACATCAACTATCAATCTTCTTCAAACTATAATTTGGTTTATAAGGACAAATTTTTCAAAGTTAATGATGTGATTTTAAATCCGTCATACAAAGAATTTGTCTTGAGGCAAAATCTTGTGAGCGATGGGGTTTGGGTGGAATATCATGAATTTGTTTTGAATGGTGACAACTTTTTTGTCAAATTTACAAACAAATCGGACAAAGAGAAAAAGATGCGATTGGAACTTAATATACCTTTGAGAAAGGGATATTATTATTTCAAAAAAAAGAACAAATGTATTGTTGTTGAGAATTTGCTTACAAAAGAAAAATTGTTTTTGAATTACATTGGAAAGAACTGTGAATTTTCGTTTTCAAATGTAGATGGGCTTGAGAACTCTGTTTTTTGTTGCATTAATGTCAAAATGAATTTGAAAATTGCCAGCAAGCAGCAGAAATTTGTCTTTTTCAATTTGGGTGACAGTGAATTTTGTTTGAAAAACCTTTCTCAAATTCAGACATTCAAAGACATGGCAATCAAGAAATGCTGCGAAATTTTCAATGTCAGAGTAAAGACAAAAGAGCCAAAGTTTGATAACTATTTCAACACCACTTTGCCAAGACAAATTTGGGTTAATTGGCTTAACAACGAGATAGACATGGAATTGGAAGAAAAATATGTTTCGTTAAAGAAGTTGTTTGTGAAGGGGCAAGAAAATTTTTCTTTTGTTCCATTCAAAAAAATAGGGGTTAAAGAAATTGGAATCTTCAATGGAGAGTATTACAAAAAAATTCTTGTGGTTTCTTCCAGCGAAAGATTTTTGAGAGTTGGAAAAACTTTTTTCTATAACATCAATGGGATCACAAATCATTCGCTTCGTAATTCTGAACCAATTATGTTGTCTTTTGGGGAAGGAAATTAGTTATTTATCAATAAATTATTTAAATTTTTTTAAATTGTTTTGACAAGTGCGATTCCTTTTTGTTAATATATTTCTGTCATGAGCATGGAGCAAAGAATTCCTCTTGCAGAAAGAATGCGTGCAACAAATTTTGATGAATTTGTTGGGCAAGAGCATATTGTCGGAAAAAACAAATTGTTGTATAGGGCGATATCAACAGGTTCTGTTGGTAGTTGCATTTTTTATGGCCCACCAGGAACCGGAAAAACAACGCTTGCAGGAATTATTGCCAAGATGCTTCATGCAAACATAGAAAAATTGAATGCCGTTTCAAGTGGTGTTGCTGATGCCAAAGCGGTCATTGAAAAAGCTCGTTCACTCAAACAAATGTTTGGACAAGACACATATCTTTTGCTTGATGAGTGTCACAGGTGGAGCAAAGCTCAAAGCGATTGTGTTTTGCAAGCCATTGAGGAAGGGGACATCTATTTTATAGGTTCAACCACTGAAAACCCATACACAAGCATGACAAGGGCGATTGTTTCAAGATGCAGTGTTTTTGAATTTAAAAAGGTTTCAGAAAAAGATGTTGAAAAGGTTTTGAGAAGAGCAATATCTGACAAAGAGAAGGGGCTTGGAAATTTCAAAACTCAAATTGACGATGATGCTTTGAAGTTTTTGGCTTTTGCGTGCAATGGAGATGTCAGAACTGCTTTAAACAGTTTGGAACTTGCAGTCTTGTCAACAAAGATTGGAAAAGACAAAATCATTCATATTGACAAAGAAACGATGGCGGAATGTTTGAACAGGCGACCTTTGTCCATTGATGAAGATATGTATTATGATTATTTGTCCGCTTTTTGCAAAAGTTTGAGAGGTTCGGACACAGAGGCTGCACTTTATTATGCTCACAGACTTCTCAAAGCAGGAATTGACCCGCTCATCATTGCAAGGCGTATGATTGCTCATGCGTCAGAAGACATAGGAATGGCGGACAGCAATGCGCTTTTGATTGCGTGCTGTGCCATGTATGCTTGTGAGAAAAATGGGCCACCAGAATGTTATTTGAACTTGTCGCACGCAATTATATATCTTTGTGAGGCAGAGAAATCTAACAGCGTTCTTATTGCAATGCACAGGGCTCAGGAGGATGCAGAGAATGAAAGAGAAGACATTGTTCCAAATCATTTGAAAAATCATCCGAGCACAAACAAAGACGGACATGGAAAATATAAATATCCGCATGATTATGGTGGTTACTGCAAGCAACAATATATGCCAGACAAACTGAAAGATAGGGTCTATTATGAACCAAGTGAAAACGGAAGAGAGAAAAATTTGATAAGAAAAAAATTTGCAAAAAATGGATTTGTTTCAAAAGGCAAACCAGAAGATAGGAGAGATTGATTATGTGTAAGAAAAGAAGTGACGGAACAAAAGTTAAAGATTTACAAATCATTGAAAAGGCAATTTCATATTTCATGCCAGAGCGTATTGATGCTGTCAATATGTTCACACAACCAATCAAATGCGAAAAGCTTGACCAATTCATTCTTGATGAAAAGAAGAACAACGGTGTTCACTACACATACACTGAAATTTTGGCAGCCGCTTGTGTGAGAATGTTGTATGAAAGACCAAAGACAAACAGATTTATCAACAACTGTATTGTGTATCAAAGAAACACCATTTCCATTTCTATGAGTGTAAAAAAGTCATTGACAGACAACGGAGAAGAGGTGACTTTGAAGTTCTATTTCACTGGTCGTGAAAGTTTGGATCAAGTTAAGAAAATTATGGACGATGAAATTGCAAAGAACATCAAACCAGATGCTGAAACACACGAGACAACAAAGACGGCGGGAGCATTGTGCAAACTTCCAAATTGGCTTTTTAAGTTTGCAATGGCTTGCGTTAGATTTATGGATAAACACAATTTCATGCCTAAGAAACTTATCCACGCAAGTCCTTTTCATACAAGTATATACATCACAGATATGAGAAGCATCAAACTTGACAAAATCTATCACCATCTTTACAACTTTGGAACAACATCAATTTTTGGCGCACTTGGAAAAGTTCAATATGTTCCAGTTTCAGACCGTTCTGGAGAAGTTCGTGTTGAAAAACAAATGAATTTGGGTCTTGTTTTGGACGAAAGAATTGCCGATGGTTTGTATTATGGAAACAGCGTCAGATTGCTTTTGAAATATCTCGAAAATCCAGAGCTCTTGAAAGAAAGTTTGCCAGAGCCAGAACTTACGGGCAAGGCTTTGAAGAAAAAGTTGAAACAAGAGAAAAAACTTGCAAAGAAACAAAAGAAAAACAAATAAAAAAAGACAAGAAGTAAATTAATTTCGTGAAACGTTGGGGGTGGAAAATGAAGTGTAGTCAATGTGGATGCCAAGACTTAGTACCTGTTGATTTTCCGCAAAAAACAAATTTAAAAGAAGAAGATTGCGGATTAGCTGGATATAGTTCAGCGTATGTATTAAAAAATGAGATAAATTGTGATTCTTTTATTTGTATTAATTGTGGACATTTTGAATTTTTCAATTTAGGACTTGCAGAGCAAATTAAACATGATAGAAAATTAAAAAAAGAAATACAAGAAAATATTAACAAAGTTGAAAATGAAATTATGCTATTAAATAATAAAGCTTTCAATATACAAGAACAAATAGGAAAATTAAAATCCGAAACATTAAATCTTGATATTACCCTAAGAAGAAATAATGAACTACAAGTCCAAATATCCAATCTAAAAAAAGAATTGTCCGCACTTAATAAAACAATTAAGGAGAAAAAGAAATTAATTAATAATTTAAAAGTGAAAAAGTAAGAGATTCAATTTAGGATTATTTTTAATTTTAATGTAAAATTACTATATAAATGGTAAAAATTACGAGTCAAATTTATTTATCTTTAACTTTTGTTTTTATTATTTAAAGTTTTAATTATTTGGCAAAAAGTTAGAAATTTTTCATTCTGAGACATTTATTATAATGTCTTTTTTTTACAAGTTTTTAGCGAAAATTTGACTGCATTATGATGTCACTTTTTTGAATTTTATTGTAAAATATTGTAAATATATTAAATTCTTGACATAAAAAATTGACTATGAAAATCTTTATAATTAAAATGCTTTTTGAAGATTAGTTGACTGATATAAAGGAGATTTTCACAAATGAAAAATGATTTGATTTGGACAAAAACATTGCTCACAGTTTACAGATATTTGGAAAGAATCAGTGGTGCCATTGACAAAATTATTATGCAAAGTGCTTTGAACAGTTCAAATATTGTCGGGCAGAACTATTTTTACAACAATGTTTATTCCATTTCACAAAAACTTATTGATTTGTCGGAGAGAAAAGTTACGCTGATTAATCTTAAAGTTTTGATTGAAGAAACCCTTGCTGATATTGATGAGAAGAGTGCAAAAATCTTGATTGAAAAATATTTTGACGGAATAAAGAGCAAAGAGATTGCAGAGAGAAACAGCATCAGCATGAGAACGGTCTTTAGAAAAATTACCAACGCCGAAAACGGATTTTGTTGCAGGCTCAGACTCAAGGGGTATAATGGCACAAAACTTGAAAATATGCTCAAAAATGAAGGGTGGATAAACAATGTCTTTTTGAGATTGTCCGAAAAAGATGACGAATTTGAACTTTCCAATACCTATCTTGCGAAAGCGGTGTCAATGTGATTGGATCTCACAAATCGCTTTCATCAAATTCAAAATAATCTCCATGTCTGATTTTCTTGCTTTCTTTCTTGACCTGTTTTTTGTTTTTTGAAATTTGCATGATTTTTGATGGTTTGATCAAAAAATATAAAATCAAAACACTCGGGACACTGATTGATACAATTAACATTATTTTTGTGCCAGTTGAAAGGCTGGTGAATTCTGTTGCAGAAGAATCAAGCATATCGTCACTTATTTCGTCAAAGATTTCTGAGTTGACACTAATTTGAGAAAGATAGTCTGTTACGCCAGAAAAGACATAGCCGTAATATTTTTGTCCATTCACCGTGGCACAGGAATAATACCAGACATTGTTGTCACTCATCACTTGTTGACCATTTATCGTGCCATAGTAATCAATTGTGATGGTGGTGTCGGTAAGGTCCACAGACTTTGTGGAATTTTGTGATGGAGATTGATAAATTGCATAGGGTACAAAAAGTTTGTATGTGGCGTTTGCGTAAGGTGATTGTGGAGTTCCGCTCATGAGTTTGACCTTGTCTCTTTTTACATAGCCTTCCACATCTTTGTATGACACTTTGTAATAATCATCAACAACATAGTCAACTTGCACAAAATATGAGTATGGAATTTCAAAGAGAGCAGATGCTTCACTTGGGGTGGAGCACAGATTGACGCCAGTGCCTTGCACTTTTGCATAGAATGTCCTTTCATTATCGGCAAAAGTGACATCACAAAAATAAAAACTGAAAAATAATGATGCAAAAACAAAAAATATCATAAATTTTTTCATGCTTTCATTGTAAGTCTTAAAGAAAAAAGAACAATAGGAGATTTTTGTCTTTTTGTTGGCTTTTTTATTTATTTTTGTATTACGGAGATTTTATGGACACAGATTTGGTTAAGAAAATTTTGAAATTGGAAAAAGAAATCAATGTGAGATATAATGCAAACAAACTCAATTTTTACAACAAAAAGGGAAAGGTTCACAAGAAACAAATTGCTTTTCACAAGTGCAAAAAACGAAACCGCTGGGTTTTTGGTGGAAACCGCTCTGGCAAAACAGAGTGCGGTGCGGTCGAAGTGGTGTATATGGCTTGTGGCAATCATCCATACAGAAAAAATAAGGTCACGGAAGGATGGGTGGTCAGTCTTTCAAGGCAAGTGCAAAGAGATGTTGCTCAACGAAAAATTTTGGAATATTTGCCAGCTTCATACATTGAAAAAATTGTTATGGTGAGTGGTGGACAAGACAGTGCCGAAAATGGTGTCATTGATTTCATTTTGGTAAGGTCTGATGCCGGTGGAATAAGTCGAATTGGTTTCAAAAGTTGTGACCAAGGAAGAGAAAAATTTCAGGGGACTTCTCTTGATTATGTTTGGTTTGATGAAGAACCACCATTTGACATCTATCTTGAGTGCAAAATGAGAGTTTTGGATAAGTGTGGAGATATTTTTGGAACAATGACACCTCTCAAGGGATTGACTTGGGTTTATAATACAATTTATTTGAATGAAAAAAATGATGACGAGATTTGGTGCGAAACTATGGAATGGGCGGACAATCCTTTTTTGTCAAAAAGAGAGATTGAAAGCATGACAAAAAGTTTGCCCGCTGATGAAATTGAAAGCAGGCGTTATGGGAAATTTATGCAAAATGGTGGAATGGTCTATAGTGAGTTTGATGAAAATGTTCATGTGATTGAACCATTCAACATTCCACTTGACTGGCAGGACAATGTTTCAATTGACCCAGGGCTTCATAATCCGCTTTCCGCACATTTTTATGCCGTTGATTTTGACGGAAATGTCTATGTCGTTGCAGAACACTATGCTGCACAAAAAACGGTGGAATATCACGCAGAAAAAATCAAGGAAATTGCGGACAGATTGCACTGGAAAAGAGACAGCCGTGGTTTTTTGCATGCGTTGATTGATTCAGCTGCTGGTCAACGCACTTTGGCAAGTGAAAAAAATGTCGTGGAACTTTTTTATGACAATGGAATCTTGGTCAATCCAAAGGTTAACAAAGATTTGTTTTCTGGTATTTCTGTTGTGAAGTCATATCTCAAAACTGCCGATGGAAAATCCAGGCTTTTCATATTCAAAAACTGTGTGAATTTGATTAGGGAAATCAAAAATTATTGGTGGGGAGATGACGATGTTCCAATAAAAAAAGACGACCACTGTTTGGACGAACTTAGATATTATTTGATGACAAAACCAATTAACAAAGAAAAAACATATAAGACGGAAATTCAGAAAGATAAAGAAAAAATGGCGAGAAAATTGAAATTTAAAAATTCGTGGAATTAGAATTTTTATAAATAATTTGTCAATATATTTGGAAAAATAAGACTAAATGTGGTAAATTGTAAGAAAAGAGGGGAACATGAAGAAAATTCTGAATTTATCCTTAATTTTGTTTGTTTTTTGCCTTACTAGTCTTTTTGGAGGGCTGTTTTTGTCGCCAACAACTGTGACTAGTGCTGCAGACAGTGAAACTTCAACAGAGCCTATTGAAATTTCTAATGCAACTGAACTTAAAAGATACATTGACAATTATGGCACTGACATCAGCACAGAATATGGTCAACCGACAGATTATATTGTGCTTACAGCAGATATTAATATGGCTACAGTAAACACAACAGCAAATCCTGATGGTGACATTGTTTATGGAACAATTGGAACGGAAGAGAGTCCTTTCGCTGGGACATTTGACGGAAGGGGATACACAATTTCAAATCTTAGAATTGATGTCAGTGTTGACACCTCGGAAAATGGAACACAAAGCAACCAATATGGTGGACTTTTTGGAGTGACAAGAGGGGCAACAATCAAAAATGTTGCAATTTCTCAAAATATAACAATCACAACAGGTGGGTGCATAACTGCCTATGTTGGTGCTTTGGTTGGTAAAGCGGAAAATACAACCATTCAATATGCCCAGATAACTGCAAAAGTGACACACAACACATCTTTTGGAAGTAATTTGAATTTTGGTACTTTGGTTGGAATGGCTGTTGACAGTGACATTTCATATGTCGTTTGTCGTTACACAGGTTCTGCTGGTTTTGGAAATTGGACTTTTGACAGAAAGGACAACAAGGTTTTGAATTTTGGCGGAGTTGTTGGTGTTTTGTCAAATTCAGAGCTGTCTTTTGCTGTTGTCAGTGTGAAATATTTCGCGACAATTGCTCAGGACTTCATTGGAGATGTAAGCATTGGTGGTGTTGTTGGAACAGTCACTCAGGGTGGAAGCAAAATAATTAATATTGCAATTGAAAACTCCTATTCAATCACAAATAATGCAACAACAAGTGTTGATGCAATTGTGAACGTTGGAGAAGTTGCTGGTGTGATTTCAAACCCTGCACCAGTTTCAAAAAACATTTCATACATTCATTTCAAATCAAATTCTGGAATTGAAAGATTTGGGAGCATGGGTAATTATGCCTACACAGACCAGAGTCTTTATGATTACATCACTGTTGCAAGTGGTTCTATGACCACTTCTGCATATTTCAGCAACCAGGTTTGGCATCCACTTTATGGAATTTGGGATTTTGACACAACTTGGTATGTTGGCTCTTCAACAATCAATCTTCAAAGTTTCTATGGAAATTTCACTGTGAGAGTTTCAACAAGTTTGAACACTGATGTTTTGAACATGACATCAACTCTTGGAAACGGCTATCGTTTTGGTGACCAAGTGGCACTTGAGTTTTCTTTCAAAGAAATTGTTGAAAATGAAGCAGTTGTTGGGGATATGAGTGATTATTATTCTCTCTCAGCAGTTGTGTTGAATGGTGTCGAAATTGCAAAAATTGTGACACTTACAAATGGTGATAATGTTTCTTACAGAATTTCCGGAACAGATTTGTTGGATATTCAAAAAAATGAAGATGACAATGGATTCACTCTTTTCATCAAAAACATCAACATGGCAACAGCAGGGGAATACAACATTTCAACAACAGCCAAAAGTTTTCAAGCAAGTGTTGTGTCAAAACTTTTCCAAGGGGAAAATGCTGACCAATTGGTTGAAGGGCAAATTCCTGGTTATGTCTTTTATGCAGAAGGAACGAACACAACAACAGAAACTTTAACTCTTTCAAAAATGGTCTATGGTCAGACATACAGAATTGAAACAAGAGTGAAAACAAACACTCCAAACGCTTTTGTTGGTTGGTATATGACAGTTGAAGATGGTGAAGACATTGCTCTCAGTTCAACTCAAAGCAGAATTTTGGAATTTACATTTGGAAGTGGATATTTCACAGATAATTGCGAAATCTATGCAAAATATCGTGACAATGCTTGTGTCATCACTGTTGACATTAAGGACGAAGGAATTTTGAAAGTTGATTTCTACAGTGGCAGTGTTTCTTTGACCACAACAGGTGACACTGTTGCAGTTTCCAAGGGTGAGTCTTCTTTGAAATTGGAAATCTATGTCAAAAAAGGTTATGATTTTAATGTTGAACAGTTCATTGTTGACTTAGATGTTTATAAAACTGAAGATCCTACAAAATCTTTCTGCACATTGAGAGAAAGTTACGAAAATGATGAATACAAATATTATCACTTTGTTCTTGACATGACCAGTTTGACAGGAGATTTTGAAAATGCGTTCACAATCTCTTGTGCAACAACATCTGAAAGCAACGGAAATATGACTTGGATTTGGATAACAGTTGGTTGTGTTGGTGGAGCAATCGTGCTTGGGCTTTTGATTTTCTTGATTGTATTCTTGGTTAGACGAAACAGATTTGGTGGTGGCTCAAGCGGTGGCGGGTCATTCAAGAAAAAGAATTACAAAAATATGTATTATTAATAACCAAATTGTGAATAACAAAAAGAACAATTTCAAAACATTGGTTGTGAGTGAAAATGAAACAAAAAATCTATGGGTTATGCCATAGATTTTTTCATTTTTTGTCAGACTTTAGGCAACTTCATTGTGAACTTTTGTTGCAAGAGTGTTGTCAACAATATCTTCCCAATTTGATGTTTCGGTGATTACTCCAGCATTAAGCATAACATTCATAAGATTGTTGAAACTTGCTTCTGTCAAAATCATATCACTGCTCCAAGCACTGATGAGTGTGTATTGTTCAACTGCAACTTGAAGTTCGGCAATTGTGTTTCCTTCAAATGATGGAAGCAATGCTTTTGCAACAGTTTCAGAATCGTTTGAGATGATGTAGTCATAACCTTTTGCGACTGCTCTCAAGAATTTTTCTGCAACATCAGCATGGTCTTCAAGATAACTTTCTTTTGCAGCAAAACAGGTGTATGGAATGCTTCCGGAAATTTCTCCCAAACTTGCAACAACAAAACCTTTTCCTTCTTTTTCGATGTTTGTTGCTGTTGGTTCAAAAAGAGTGCAATATTTGACAGTGGAATCTCCTTCCCATACGCTTGCCGTCAAGTTGAAAGCAACGTCAGTTCTCAGGTTGATTTCATCGGCACCAGTTCCAATGCGATAGCCACTGTTTTCAATGATATATTGCAATGTCATTGCTGGAAGTCCGCCTTGACGACCACCAATGATGGTTTCGCCAACAAGGTCAGCAAGAGTGAAGTTTTGGTCATCTTCTTTTGAAACAATGAAAGAACCATCGCAAGTTGTCAACTGTCCAAACACAACTGGTTTGTCTGCCACGCCTTCTTGTTGGGTGTAAACCACAGTTTCTGGTCCAGCCAAAATTATGTCTGCAGAGCCAGTCAAAAGTGCGCTCATAGATGTGTCAGAACCGCCACCATTTGTCAGTGTCACAGTCAAGCCCTCGTCTTCAAAGAAACCTTGGTTCATTGCGACATACAAAGGGGCGTAGAATATGCTGTGTGTAACTTCGTTGAGTTCAATTTTGTTGTAGTCCTTTTTTCCGCAAGCAGTAACAAAAAAGCCAGCAGAAACCACAAGCAAAAGAGCCATACCAACGATGCTAAGTTTTTTCCAAATTTTCATTTTTCCTCCTTACAAGATAAAAGATATGCAAAAATGATAAATTTGGTTTAAAACCACAAAACTTTTAAGGCTAGAAACAAAAAATATTTGGAGTTTTGGAGATTTTATATTATACTATAAAAGTTAGTAGGAGAATTCTATGGAAAAAACTTATCAACCTCAGGATTTTGAAAAGAGAATATATCAAGAATGGTTGGAAAACAAATATTTTTCAACCAAGCCAAACAAGAAGAAAAAGAAGTTCAGTGTTTGTATGCCACCACCAAATGTGACGGGAAAGGCTCACGTTGGACACGCTCTCAACAACACCATTCAAGACATTGTTGTCAGATATAAGAGAATGCAGGGGTTTGAAACTCTTTGGGTTCCAGGAACTGACCATGCGGCAATTGCAACAGAGGCGAAGGTTGTTGCGGCTCTTGAAAAGGAAGGAACAACAAAAGAAGCCCTTGGAAGGGAAAAGTTCATTGAAAGAGGCTGGCAGTGGTACAAACTTTATGGAAACACCATTCAGGACCAACTTAAAATGATTGGAATTTCTTGTGATTGGGACAGATGTGCTTTCACGATGGACGAAAATTTGAATCGTGCTGTTCGTCATGCTTTTGTTGAATATTACAAAAAGGGTTACATCTACAAAGGCAAGAGAGTTATCAATTATTGTCCTCATTGCAAGAGTTCAATTTCTGACATTGAAAATGAATATAAAGAACAAAACACAAAATTGTGGCACATCATGTATCCATTTGAGCAGGGTAATGGTGGAATTATCGTTGCAACAACAAGACCAGAAACTATGTTTGGGGACACCGCTGTTGCAGTCAATCCAAATGATAAGAGATACAAAAATGTCATTGGCAAAAATGTCATTCTTCCGATTGTCAATCGTCCAATTCCTATCGTTGCTGATGAATATTGCGAAATGGATTTCGGAACTGGCGCTGTCAAAATTACACCAGCTCATGACCCTAATGACTATGATTTGGGGCTTAGACATAATCTTGAAATGATTACGGTCATTGATGATGAAGGCAAACTTAATGAAAATGCTGGAAAGTTTGCTGGAATGGACAGAATTGAAGCAAGAAAACCTATTGAAGAAGAATTGAAAAAACTTGGCGTTCTTGTCAAGGTTGAAAATTACAAAAATAAGGTTGGTTGCTGTTGTCGTTGCGGTAGTATGACAGAACCAAAAGTTTCTGAGCAGTGGTGGGTTAAAATGGCGGATCTTGCAAAGCCTGCCATTGAAGCAGTTAAAGATGGAAGTTTGAAATTCATTCCAAAACGCTACGAAAAGCAATATCTTAATTGGCTTACAAACATTCAAGATTGGTGTATTTCAAGACAACTTTGGCTTGGACACAGAATCCCTGTTTTCACTTGTGAAGATTGTGGTTGGACTGATGCTTGTGAAGAAGATGTTGCCGTTTGTCCAAAGTGCGGAAGCAAGAAAATTGTTCAAGATCCAGATGTTTTGGACACATGGTTCAGTTCTGCATTGTGGCCATTCTCAACACTTGGCTGGCCAGAAAAAACTGAAGATTACAAATATTATTACCCAACAGATGTTTTGATAACTGCTTATGATATCATAACTTTCTGGGTTGTTAGAATGGTGTTTAGTGGTTTGTTCTTCACAAAACAATTGCCATTTAAGGAAGTTGTCATCAACGGAATTGTTCGTGATATTCAGGGGCGTAAGATGTCCAAAAACCTTGGCAACGGAATTGACCCTATTGATGTCATCAACGAATATGGTGCGGACAGCCTTAGACTTTCTTTGGTCAATGGAACCTCAATGGGTATGGATATTGGTTACAGTGTTGACAAAGCAAAAGAAAGCAAAATTTTCATCAACAAGCTCTATAACGCAAGCAAGTTTGTGATTTCAAACACTGAAAACATTCAAATCAAGCCACTTTCTGAATTTAAGCTGGACGAAAAAGACAAATGGATTTTGTCTAAATTGCAAAACTTGATTAAATCAACAATCAAAAACATTGACAAATATGCACTTGGTGTTGCTTCAGCAAACTTGATTGAATTTACTGTCAGTGTTTTCTGTGATTGGTACATTGAAGTCAGCAAACTTGATTTGTATGGAGATGATGCCGAAAACAAGCTCAAAACACAAAACATTTTGCTTTATGTTTTGACAGAACTTTTGAAGCTCTTCCATCCTTTCATTCCATTTGTTACTGAGGAAATTTATCAAAATCTTCCAAAACACGAAAAGACAATCATGCTTTCAAAATTTCCACAAGTTGATGAAAAATTGATGTTTAAAGACCTTAAGTTTGAAAGCATCATCAACATTGTCAAGGCGATCAGAGCAACAAGAAGTCAATATCAAATTCCAGACAATAAAAAGATTTCTATCAACATTTTGCCGATTAGTGATAACAAATTAATCAAAGAAAACTTGAATATCATCAGCAAACTTGCAGGTGGAAGTCAAATTCAGATTGTTAAAGTTGCACCAAAAGAAAAGAGTGCAGAGATTGTGACATCTATTTGCAACATCTTCTTGCCTATGGGAGATTTGGTTGACGAAGCACAAGAACATGAAAGAATTGAAAAAAAGATTGAAGAGTTGAAATTTGAGATTGAAAGAAGCAAAAAAATGCTCTCAAATGTTGGTTTTGTTTCCAAAGCTCCAGCAAAATTGGTGGAAGCAGAGAAAGAAAAACTTGCAAAAAATGAAGAATTCTTGCAACAAATTCTGCAAAAAAGCAAATAATAATAAAAGGGTATTGCAATCTTTGTTTGGTTGTGATATAATATGACCATGAGGAGGAGAAAGTTTTAAAATGACATTAGAAAGCAAAATTGCAAATCAACTTCATGAGGATTGGAGGAGATGTAGGCAACGCGCTGATGGTGGTTTTGAATCCGATTGGCACAAAGTCAATGACAAGGCATACTTAGAAGGACTTGATAGAAACAATTTGCCGGCAAATGTTAGAGTGAATGGTGGACAGGTTGAAATTGATGTTGCAAATTCAGATTTCAGTCAATTGAGTCCAGATTTGCAAGCAGAGCATTTAGCTTCGGCGAAAGTTATTGTGGGGATTCTCGCAGAAAGAGATGAACTTACACTTGACCAAATAGGTGAAAAAATTTATGCAGGTTATTTAACCAGACATCCAAAATTGAGATCAGAAAATCCTGTAACTTTCAGCGATTTGACTGAAAAACAGAAAAGGGGTGTTTTGAGACAATATAGAATTGGACTTGAAGTTTTAAATACTTGTGAAAAAGTTGCAGAACCTAAGAATGCTTCAAGTAAGACTATGACATTATAAAAAGCGGCATTATGCCGTTTTTTTGTTGCTGTTGTTAATATGTGATGAGTTATTTCATATGATGGTTGTCTTTGAAATCCTTTTTTCATTGAATTTAAAATTTGATAAATTGACAATAAAAAAAGACTTCATTTTATTGAAGTCTTCTTGGTGCGGATGGGGAGGGTCGAACTCCCACGGTTTCCCACTTGCCCCTTAAACAAGCGCGTCTGCCATTCCGCCACATCCGCAAATTTTGTGTTAGTGCTGTAAATTAAACTGGTCAGTTAACACGACATATTATATATGATAATTTTTTTATTGTCAACAAATTTGACAAAATTTTTATTTAAATATCAAAATCATTTTTTCTTTAATAAGATGGTATTGAAAGGAGAAAAAATGAATATCAAAATTGTGGAAGCTCAGAGATGTGATAAGGACTTTATTCTTTTTGCCAATAGGGAGATTGATGATGCTTCATTTATTAAATCGTCAAAATTGAAAGATAATATTGACAATGACATCTTTGAAAATCATAAAGCTGTTTGTTTGGTTGCTAAAGATGATGACAAACCTGTTGGAATGGTTTTGTTTTCAAAAGTTTATTGGGCTGACAGAGGTGAAGGGGTTTATCTTTCTCAAGCTTATGTTGTGCCGGAATATAGAAATAATGGGGTGTTTAAGTGTTTGATCAAAGCGGTGATGAATCATTATGAAAATACCCAATTTTTGACTTGTTTGGTGGCAAAGAAAAATTTGAGAATGGTTGGTTGCATGACAAAACTTCAATTTGAAGATGAAAAC
>CAJJUK010000019.1 GCA_905195085.1 uncultured Christensenella sp. | reverse complement strand
TAGCTCAGTCGGTAGAGCAAGGGACTGAAAATCCCTGTGTCGGTGGTTCGATTCCACCTTTGGGCACCAGAAGTGAGCAAAGTGGAATTGTCCGCCCGTATCTCTTGAAAAAGAGAGCTCAATTCCACCTTGAACACCATATAAGTGAGCAAAGTAGAATTCTGCAAAAGCATAAATTCCACTTTGACACAAGAATATGGGTAGGTTGCAGAGCGGCCAAATGCAACGGACTGTAAATCCGTCGACTATGTCTTCGATGGTTCGAATCCATCCCTGCCCACCAAAAATAAGCATATGTGCTGGCGTGGCTCAATGGTAGAGCAGCTGACTTGTAATCAGCAGGTTGAAGGTTCGATTCCTTTCGCCAGCTCCATACAAAACATCTAAGAAATTAGATGTTTTTTTATTTCCAAAACAACCCCACAAAAAAAGAGCCGAACGCTCTTTTTATAAAATTTCAACAAGCATACCCCTATCCATATAACACACAACCACCAATTAAACAAACACATCTTCGTCAGCAAAATTCTTAACGAAATTCAAATATCTTTTTGCTGTTTCTTGACTTATTGGTGCATAGTAATGATAGGTCACACAAACATTAAAACCAAATTTTTTAACTAGAGCCAAACTATGAACATGACCAAATAGTGTCAAACAGTCTTTGGCATGATTTGTTGGTTTGTGCGTCAAATAAACTTTTTCGCCAAGCACTTTCTTGTCAAGATAAACACCATTTTTAATAACATCAGAAAAACCAAGTTTCATAAGTTTCTTTCTAAACTCTTCAAAGTTTTTTCCATAGTCTTTTTCTTCATAGTTGCCACAAATCAAACGAATTTTTCCATTAAGTTTTTTAACAAACTCATAATCTCCGAAATCGCCCAAATGATAGACAACATCATTTGGACCAACCTTATTGTTCCAGCGCTTAACCAACTCTTTGTTCATCTCTTCCACAGTCTTGAATGGGACCTGTTTCAACCTAACCTTTCTTTCATGATTAAAGTGTGTGTCCGACGTAAAGAAAATGTTTGGTTTGAAATAATAATCTTTATTTGAATTAATCGCCTTCAAAAAGTCACTCCAAACAAAAGAGTGTTTTGGAATGGAAACAATGTAGTTAACTTTCCTATCCTTATCAATCTTCACATCTTTGTCTTTTAAAACGATATGGGCATCAATCTCTTTGACCCCAAACAAATCCTTATGTAGCAAATAAGCTATTGGTCCTATATCATAAATCGTCTTAATACCCAAATTTTCTTCAGTAAAAATAAATTTGTTCATAATTGAAGTAAGGTATTTTGCAATATGATTTCCTTTAATATTTTGAGAAAACTCATAAGTTGAAGTAACAAAAGTTCTTGCAAGATATGTAGGAAAGATTGTCAAATTCACTTTGCTTGCCAACACTTCATTAAAAGCCTGAACATCTTTTCGATAGTTTGCATCTTCAAACTTATCCAAAAGGACATTGTCTGTCCCAAGCCAAACCACGTTGATTTTCGAAGCAATGGAAGGATCAATGCGTAGAGCCATAGCAACATTTGTCAAAGTTCCAAGACAACAAATGCAAAATGATTTATTCTCATGTGCCAATTGAATAATTTTTTCAACAGCAGGATTTTTGGAATTATACCCCTCAGACAAGAAACCTTCACAACCCAAATACACAAATGGATTATTGCTGTCATGTTTAATTCCAAAAAAACGAAGAAGTCTGTAAGCATCATTTTTGCTGTCAATCATGCCATCACGAATAGACAAATTCTTTTGCCAAGAAACTCTGAAAGGTGCAATCGTAATTCCCAAAATATCCAACTTATCCTGACAAGAAAAAGCATAAGCCAAAGCAAATTGGTCATCGATTTCATTAGCAATATCAGAATCAATCAACACTTTAGTTCTGTTTTTCACCACCATCATACTCCTTATCAATCTCGTCATCATTTTCCAAATATTCAAGTAATTTCAAAAAATAATCATCAAAGATATGTTTGTCATATAAAATAAAGAAATCTGAAACTTTAGTATAACCCATAGATTTATACTTCATTATTCTTTCGTTCTTTAAAACCCTTTGGTTTATTTTCCTTATAAAATGCCTATCATAGTACTTCGCTTGAATATCTGCTTCAAGCTTATCAATTCTGCGAGCAAATTTAGCTTCTTCTGTTTCATTAGCCTCGTACTCTTCAATAATTTTCAAAAAATAATCAGCATTTGGTGCACCTCTAAAAAACTTTTTAACTGCCCTTTTTCCCAACTCTTTTTTATGAACCACTTTCTTGTCAAAAGGTGTTATATCTCCAATAAAAATCTCTTCAGTTTCATGAAGAACAAGCATTGTAAAGACTTTATCAACATTCAAATTTTTTGCACCGCCATTAGCAAAAATTGAAAGAGCAAGCATACAACAACCGTAGATATGTTCGGCCACACTTTCATACCTTATTTTTTTGTCCAGCCCCCATCTTGACCATCCTGTTCTTAAGATGGTTTTCAGTCTATGTGCATTTTTATACATTTGGAAAATTTGTTTAATATCTTTTTCCGTTAAATCTTCTTTCTTGCTCATAAAAAATATTATATCATAAAAATCACAAACAGCAAATAAAAAAAGTGTAAAAAAATGTGTTGAAAAATTTTCAACACAAAAGATACAAATCGCTCAAAAAATTGAGAAATATCAGCTTTCCAATTTTTTCTTTAAATTTTCCAAAATCTTATTTTCAAGTCTAGAAACTTGAACTTGAGAAACACCCAAACGCTCAGCAATCTCACTTTGAGTTTTGTCATAGAAATATCTCATCAAAATAATCTTTTTATCCCTGTCCTCAAGTTTGTCAATCATATCTTTCAATGCAAACTTGTCAACAAAATCTTCGTTTTCCTGCCCATCAAATCTGTCAATAACAGTCAGTCCATCTTCTTCACCATCATCGAAAGGAGTGTAAAGAGAAATAGGCATCTTGGCAGAGTCCATTGCAAGAACGACATCTTGCTCGCTAATCTTAAAATGTTCGGCAATTTCGGAAATTGAAGGTTTCTTGCCATTTTCGACAAAAAAGACATCAACAAATTTGTTAATCTTCAAATTCAGTCCCTTAATCGCCCTTGAAACCTTAACAGCACCATCATCTCTCATAAAACGCTTAATTTCGCCCACAACCATCGGCACAACATAGGTGGAAAATTTGACATTAAAAGAGCAGTCAAAGTTATTTATCGCCTTCAAAAATCCAAGACAACCAAGTTGATAAAGGTCTTCATTTTCAATCCCCTTATCTCTGAACCACCTAATTACACTTTTGATAAGTGGAGAATTCTCATTAACCAATTTTTCTTTGGCGTTTTCATCTCCGGATTGTGCTTTTTTGATAAGGTCAAGAGTTTCATCTTGCCCCAGCATCTCAGCCCACCTTTTCACAGGAAGCGGACAAGATTTTTTTCGTCATTCTGACAGAGGTTCCAAACGAATTGCTGACAACTTGAACATCGTCCATAAAACTTTCCATAACAGTAAAGCCCATACCAGAACGCTCAGCAGAAGGTTTTGATGTGTAGAATGGTTCTCTCGCCTTGGTTATATCTTTAATTCCAACACCCTTATCAGTGACAGTAACGGTGACCATATCGTCCTCAAGCTCACAACGCAAAATAACATCACCCTTAACAGAAGTTGGGTACGCATGAACAACGCAATTTGTCACAGCCTCAGAAACAGCTGTTTTAATATCAGTAATTTCGTCAACAGAAGGATTCAATTGAACACAAAAAGATGCAACACAAACACGTGCAAACCCCTCATTAACTGACAACGCCTTGAAAGTTACTTCCATAAAATTTGAATATTTCATAACAACTCCTTTTTACACAATTTTCGGCATGATGTCATACAGCCCAGTAATCTTAAAAATTTTTTCAGCATGAGCGGACGGATTGGCAATGTAGATTGGAATGTCTTTATCCTTCATGCGTTTGTATCTTCCAATCAAAACTCCAATGCCAGTTGAGTCCATGAAATCAAGTTCTGAAAGGTCAATAATGATTTTCCTAAAATTTGGTTTATCAAACATTTCATCTAGTGTAATTCTTGTGTAAGTTGCGGAATGTTCATCAAGTTCCCCACAAAGAAGAACATAGAGCACTCCATTATGAACACGACTTTTGACTTGCATAACCACTCCTTTTCACAAAAAGCATAGCATACGAAAAATGCATAAAAAAAAGAACAAATGCTGAATTTGTTCTAATTTTGTCACCACAAATAATGCAAATCAAAACTGAAAGAAACAATCAATAAAATATCCATTTTCAAAATCAAGTGGTGGTATGCAATGCATAATACACAATATATAGTGTGTTATGCAATATACATAACACAAAGCATCAAACTCAAAACATTCAAAGTTTTGAAAGCAAAACATTTTGTCATGCAAAATTTTTATGCTATAATATAACCATAATAAAAACAAGAGGAAACAACATGGAAGAAAAAAAGATTGATTTAATCATAGACACCGACCCAGGTGTTGACGATTCAATTGCACTTCTCTATGCAATAAAAAGTGAGAGATTCAATATAAAACTGTTATCTTCTGCCGGTGGAAATGGTCCAATAGAAAACATAACAGCAAACGCCATTCACATCACAGAACTGTTTAACGAAGAAATTCCAGTGGTTCAAGGCGCTTCAAGCCCATTAGTTCGTCCAGCCAAGTATGCAACCAAGGCGCAGGGAAAAAGCGGACTTGGCGCTTATTCATACAACAAGAAAAAACTCAAACACTCGCCTGTCGAAGGAGAAGCCTGCGATGTTATATATCAGACCTTAAAAAACTCCAAAGACAAAATTTCAATCGTGTCAATTGGACCAATGACGAATTTGGCAAAAATGATACAGAAATATCCAGACTGCAAAAAATATATCAAAGAAATTATTTTTGAAAGCGGAACAAAAGAAAAAATTTATGGAAAACCATACAAATCATTCAACATCGGCTACGACCCTGAAGCTGCTGAAGTAGTGTTTAAAAGCGGAATTAAGCTTGTTATGGTTCCAATGGAACTTGGACACTTTGCTTATCTTGACCACAACGACATCAAAAAATTCAAAAAAACAAATAAAATTGGAAAAATTTACGCCAAAATGTTTAAAGGATATAATGATTATCATGTTGGCAAAATGGGTGCTGCTGTTCACGATGTTTGCACAATCTACTATCTCACCCATCCTGAATATATAAAAACAGAAAAGGCATTCATTGAAATAAAATATTATAAAACGGAAACAGATGATTATGGTTATGTTGACATAGATTTTGACAAAAAGCCAAATGCAACCGTTTGTGTAGACTTAGACATAAATATGTTCAAATATGACCTTTTTGAAGCTCTTGAAAAATGTAGCCCAAAAAGAACATAGTCAACATCAATAAAGATAAAAAATTTGACAAAACTAAAAGTGGAGGAAAAACATGCTTTCAATCCCAAAAAGAAAAATTTATAAGAATGGCGCAACATTAATATATCGAAAATGTAAACGTAAACACACATCAGTCATTGCCGGCTTTGTTTTTGGAGAAAACAGAGATAAGTATCCAGAACCAACCGCCCACTTCTGTGAGCATATGTTTTTCAAAGAAACAGAAAATCGAACCACAGAACAACTCAAACAAGACATGATCAACACATTTTCCATGTATAACGGAAGAACCAGTCCATTCTACACTGAAATTGATTTTTGTCGTTCAAACAAAGCATTGGAACCATGTTTTAAACTTTCTGCCGAGATGCTTTTAAACACCAAATTTTCTGCCAAATCAATTGCCACAGAAAAAGGTGTAATCAAACAAGAATTAGTAAGAAAATTAAACAATCCTGACGCGATTTCATATTTCACATTTTTGAGGGCAGTCTCCAGCAAATATAACTCCAACACTGTCGTTTTAGGAAGTGAAGAAGAAATTGAACAAGTGTCAGCAAAGCCACTTAAAAAGTTCAAGGAAGAAACTTTCATTTCTCAAAACTTCATCATCACAATTGAAGGCGGAATTTCGTATAACAAGGCCAAGCGACTTGCCGAAAAGTACTTCATCAGTAAACTCAAAAGCAATCCAAATTATCCTGTTGACAAAAATATCACAAACAAGATTGACAGAGAAGGAAATCTTAACATTGAAAACTTTCCTTTCAACAAATCTAATTGTCGTCTTTGCATCAAGCTTGATAAATCTTTGGAATCAATGGAAACAGACAATCTTGCATCAATGCTGTGCTCAGTTTGCAACAGTTTAAATGGAAAACTAACATCAAAACTTCGTGACAATGGACTTGTTTACAGCGTCAATATGTGGGCAGACTGCATACCTTCAAACTACACAATAGGAATCAATTTTGGTTGCTCAAGCGACAATGTCAACAAAGTGATAACAAAAGTCGGAGAACTGTTCGAGGAATTAAGAACCACCCCAGTTGAACAAACAATAATTGAAAAAATAAAGCAAAACAGAAAACTAAGCAAAGACGAAAGGATTCGAAACATATACCCAAGCTCACTATTCAGAGAATACCTATGCTATGGAGACATCATATTATCTCGCAAATATAAAAAAGAAAGTAAAAAGTTTTATGAGCAAATAACACCCGAGCAACTGCAAACATTCTGCCAAAAGGTCTTTTCATCACCAGAAATTGTTTATGCTGCAATTTTGACAGATTCCACCCCAGACAAATTTTATAGTTATGAAGAAATCCAAAAAATATTAACTTCTGCACCCCAAAAATCAAACAGAAGAAAACAAAAAAATTCAAAATAAGACCAATAAATAAAATAAAAAAATACACTCAATCTTTTGAGCGTATTTTTTTAAACACAAAATCAAATTAATATTTTTATATTCTTAAATTACTTCAATTCAACAACGGCGCCAGCTTCTTTGAATTTAGCTTCAAATTCTTTAGCTTGTGCTGCAGGAACGTTTTCTTTAACCATCTTTGGTGCGCCATCAACGATAGCTTTAGCTTCAGAAAGTCCAAGACCTGTAACTTCTCTAACAACTTTGATAACAGCGATTTTGTTTGCACCAACTTCTTTCAAGAATACGTTAAATTCGCTCTTTTCTTCTGCAGCTGGAGCAGCAGCACCAGCAGCTGGAGCAGCAGCAACTGCAACTGGAGCAGCAGCGCTAACACCAAATTCTTCTTCCAAAGCTTTAACAAGTTCAGAAACTTCAACGATAGTCAATTTTTTGATTTCTTCAACAATATTTTTAATATCAGCCATTTTAATTATCTCCTTTTAAAAAACTCTATTTTTATGCGATTTTTTGATTTAAGTCAGAAAAGACTATTTTGTTGCAACCGCATTCAAAGCAACAACCAGCCCACGAGTTGGAGCTGAGAGAACTCTGCACAAACTTGAAGCAGTATTGTTCAAAGTTCCAAGAAGTTTTGCAATCAATTCTTCCTTTGATGGAAGTTTTGCAAGTTCCTCGATGTTGTGAGCGTCAACGCTAACACCATTCAAAATTCCAAATTTGATAGCCATTTTCTTTGAATCGTTGATAAAGTCACAAACAATTTTAGCAGCAGCAACTTCATCTTCATATCCAATAGCAACAGCAGTAGTGCCTTCAAAGTAATTTACAGGACACTCAATACCAAGGTCAGAAAGTGCTTTCAACATCAAGCGATTTTTGTAAACTTTGTAATCACAACCGTTTTGGCGGAATTTTCTACGAAGAGCAGTGTCTTCAGCAACAGTAATTCCACGGTAGTCAACAAAGGCAATAGTTTTTGCTTTGGAGAATTTTTCTTTAATTTCTTCAACAACAAGTTTTTTAGCCTCTAAATTAGCACTCATGTCCATACCTCCTTTTAATAAGATTTTGTGTTTATAAGCATTAAAAAATCTCTGTAACCTAGGAAAAGTCACAGAGATAGAAAAATCAATCACCATACTTTTCCTCGGCAAGCACACAAAAGTGTTTACGCGAAAACGCACTTGCGGTCTTCGGAAGATTTTTAATACTGCATTATTATAACAGCAAAACCACATTTTGTCAACAAAAAATTAAAGAAAATTCAATATTTTAAGAATTTTTAATTTCATGCAAAAAAATAACAAATTCTAAGCAAACAAAAAAAGCCAAAAGGCTTTTTTAAGTTAAATCACTCCAAGCATCATAAATCAAATGAGTATTTGCTTTGACTGTGATGGTGATGATATATTCATCTGTTCCAACTTGATCGTTTCCATCAAATTTTGGATATTTTGCAACAACATAAACTTTTGTTTCTTTAACACCTTCTGTTTGACTAACTTCAAAATAAACATCTGTGAAAGTAAGTTTTCCATCTGGCCATTTTGAATTGCTGTATCTTGACTTGTAAACTCTTCCATTCTGATATGTGAAGGTCTGTTCTTCCGCATATCTTAAACGAACAAAGTATGTTTTGTTTTGAATAAGAGAACCCCCAGAGCCAATCACACTTGAAACAGAATCACCATTTTCTTCAATTGAATAACTAAACAAACTTCCACTGAAGATTGCTGAGATATATGGTTGGCTGAAAGCTTTGTTGTAAACTTTCATAAAATCGTCATAACCTTGCTCGTCATAAGTGTATGAAACACCATTAGTGTTTCCAGGATATAATGCAACACTGTCAAAACCACTAACCATACATCTTGGTTTCAAGCTCACAGGAACTGCCGCCAAAATAATAATGACAACTGCCAAAACAAAAGCAAATCCCATTCCAATAATTGTTGCAATTTTCTTATTTTGTTTCTTTTTTAAGAGTTTTTGAGTTTGAATTTTTGCATACAACTCATCATCAGAAAGCCCTTCGTATTCAGACAAATCCTCATATTTAGACTTCTTCTTTGTCTTAGCCTTCTTGATTTCAACTGCTTCTTTCTTTGCTTCAATCATTAATTCCGCAGTTTGCTTTTGATTGTTGTCATTTGCAACAACTTCAACATTCTCATTTTGTTCTTCATTTTGTGGTTGAATTACATCTTTCTCTTCCATCAGCCTTCCTCGTCATTTTTGTTGTCTTTTTCTTCTTTCTTTTCAACCTCTTCAGCAGGTTTTTTAGTCGTTGTTTTTCTTGTTGTTGTTCTTTTTACTGTCTTAACCTTATTTTCTTCAACCTTTTCATTCTCAGTTTTTTCTTTGTTTTCAACTTTTTTTGGTTCTTTTTCGGTTTTAACAGAATCTTCTTGTGTTTGATTTAAGGATTTTTCAAATTCCAAAAATTCTTTCTTCAAATTGTCAAGTTCTGCCTCAGTAATTATCCCCATTTTAACAAGTCTTTCACCTTCAGCAATCTTCTTTCTAAAACTTTCAAGTTTATCAAATTTTTCTTTTTCGGCTCTTATTTTTGATTCTTTCTCTTTCTGTTGTTTTTCTTTTTCTTCCATTATTTTGACAATTTCTTCTGTTTTCTTACCTGCCAAAACCATATCTACTTCTTCTTTGTAAATAGTTTCTCTAGCAAGCAAAAGTTTTGCCATTTCATGCAAGATTTCAATATTTTCAGAAAGAACATCTTTTGCTCTTTTATAGTTATTATTCAAAATTGACATAATTTCATCGTCAGCAATTCCAGCAAGTTTTTCAGAGAAATCATTCTTTGTTTGATAATCTCTGCCAATAAACACTTGCGTTGAATCTCCAAGTGACAAAAACCCAATCTTCTTGCTCATACCCCAATCATAGACCATTGCTCTAGCAATTTTGGTTGCGTGTTGAATGTCAGAAGATGCTCCACTTGTGATATCTTTGAAAATCAACTCTTCTGCAATTCGTCCTCCCATGCTCATCGCAATGGTGTCATTTGCTTTGTTATACGACATTGTCATATCGTCATTTTCAGGACGACTCATTGTGTAACCACCTGCATTGCCACGAGGAATGATTGAAACTTCTTGAACATCTTCACAATGTTTCATCTTCTTTGCAACAATGGTGTGACCAGCTTCATGATAAGCAGTAAGTTTTCTTTCTTTATCTGTCAAAAGTCTGCTCTTCTTTTGAGGTCCCATGATAACTTTGTTGATACCTTCAGTGATATCTTCCATGATGATCTTTGGTCTTCCAGCTCTTGCTGCAAGGATTGCTGCCTCGTTCAACATATTTTCAATGTCTGCACCAGTAAAGCCTGTCGTGATTCTTGCCAAAACGTTGAAATCAACAGATTCATCAAGAGGTTTGTTTCTTGCATGAATTTTCAAGATGCCTTCTCTTCCCTTAACATCAGGAATGTGAACATAGATTTGTCTGTCGAAACGACCTGGACGCATCAAAGCAGGATCCAAAACATCACTTCTGTTTGTTGCAGCCAAAACGATGATTCCTTCGTTAGGTTCAAAACCATCCATCTCCACCAAAAGTTGGTTCAATGTCTGTTCTCTTTCATCATTTCCGCCACCAAGTCCAGCTCCTCTTTGACGTCCAACAGCATCAATTTCATCAATAAACACAATGCAAGGTTTGTTTTTCTTTGCTTGGTCAAACAAATCACGCACTCTTGATGCTCCAACACCAACAAACATCTCCACAAAATCAGAACCACTTATTGAGATGAAAGGCACTTTGCTTTCCCCTGCAACCGCTCTTGCAAGAAGTGTCTTACCAGTTCCTGGTTGACCAACAAGCAAAACCCCCTTAGGGATTCTTGCACCGAGGTCAGTAAATTTCTTTGGATTTTTCAAGAACTCAACAATTTCTTGAAGTTCAGCTTTTTCTTCGTCCATTCCAGCGATGTCAGAGAACTTAACTTTGGACATAGCATAAGACTTAACTTTTGTTTTGCCAAAGTTCATTGCTCCGCTGTTTGCCCCTTTAAGCATTCTAAAGAGCATCCAGAAGATGAAGATAGCAAAGCAAATATAAAGGATAGGCATCAAAACGTCCCAAAAACTTACACCAGCAGGTGCATAATCATATCTTACTGCCGTATCATTTTCTTCAATGTAAGTCACCAACTGACTTTTGAATTCCGAATCATATTTGAAATAATAGTCAGAATAGGTTGGAATTTGGTTTTCTTTATATTTTGAACCATCAATCAAAATATAGCCCGTTCCATTTTTGAAATAAATAAAACTTGCTTGCTGAGGTCCTTCTTCACTTGTGTAAGTTCCTTTAATCATGTCAAAAACTTCACTTTGAGTGAGTCTCAAGCCATTGTTTCCAAAATCAACAAACAGAAGTGAAAACAAAAGGACAATCACCAAAAGAACAATCACATAAGAAAGTTTAAAGCCTCCTTGTTGTTTTTTATCGTTCATACACACTCCTTATTTTTACAAGTCAGTCCAAACCTAAGTTATATCTTTTGTACCCACAACTATATTCAGACCAAAACCACCAAATAAACATGCTTTTATAATGAGGTTTCATTTCTTGTAATAATATACTAGGATATTCTATCACAAAAGAAAAAATAATACAACAAAACAAAGGGTGTTTACAAAAAATTTTATGTCAAAATACCTATAAAAAATACGAAATTATTTTGAATAAACTTTGACACTGACCTTAAAAACCATGTGACTTAGGTAGTTGTCTTCGTCTTCCAAAGAACTAAGGAATTTGTTGAAAGACTTTTTGTCTGAGTTGTGCATAATGGTGTAAAAATCAATCACATCAATCTGATTATCTCTCATAATTTCAACACCTTCCATAACAGACTTCCTAACTTTTTGTTCAATTGCCTCCAATGCTTCTGGCGTTATTGTGAAAAATTCCACATTCTCTTCAATCATACCATTTTTGTTTTCAACTTCTGTCAAAGTAAGAGACAACTCCATGTCAATTTGAAAAATTGGAATTCCGTTTTGGTATGTAACTTTGTTTCTCAGTCTTTTATCAAAGATTTCAAAAGTCAAGTTTGCTTCATCAAAATTTTCATCACTAAAATTTTCAATATCAATAGTCCCAGTGTTAAAATCCCCTCTAATCAAATTGATTTTTTCAATATCTTTGCCAGAAATTTTCACTTTTTCCACAGCATCTTTCAACACGATTGTTTCTCCATTGTTGACAATTTTTTTCTCTTGTGAACTCTCTGCTTGACCCGTTTTGCTCTGAGTTCCACCGTTTCCATTTCCAGATCCACCAGAAGACGAGACCGCAAAGCCACTTGTGCTTTCATCTTCCAAAATAATGTAAGGAACAAGACTGACTCTTGTAGGACCAAACAACCCTTTGAAAAAAGTTTCCAAAGTGGAATCAGTGGCATAAATGTATTCATTATTATATGTAATAAGTTCGCTCACTTTGATTGAACTTTGGCTGTCAAGTTGCTCGGCCACCTGCAAAAATTCTTTTGCAGAAGAATCTGTGATGACAAGTTTTGTGCTTGACGACATATGTCTGCTTCTAGATAAATAATCCAAAAATTTTGTGATGTCTTCATGAACCAACTCTTCATTCAAAACAATCAATTTGACATGAGAAAGCCCCACTTCCCTTCCAATGTGAAGACCAGCATAATCCATTGCTTCAGAAAGACTTTTCCCTTTTGCAGAAACCACTTTGTATGTTTCTGTGAAAGTTTGTTCAGCGATTGGAATAAATGTCAAAAGAGAGATTTCAAATTTGCTTTCTTCATCATCAGAACTGTCAATTCCGATGGCAGAAACAATTGCGTAGCGATTAATCTCTGCCGTCATACCCAAAGCATTAAAGCCATAAATGATTGTGGTTAGAATAAAAACAAAAACCATGGGTGTCTTATAGATATTTTTCAAATATTCCTTCATCTTCAATCACCTCGCTTTTTCCTGTGCTTGAAACACAAAAGCACAAGACAAACAAGAGGAATTATGATGAAAGAAATCACCGAGAAATACGGCAAAATATCCTCCCCGTAAAAAACTGCCTTTTCAAGATTTAGAACCAAAAAATTGATAAAAATCAAAAAGAGAAAATTGAATGTCAAAACAGAATAGATTTCATCAATTTTCCTAAACACAACATTGAATGATGCCATAAAAGCCTTAAGATAAATTGCCAAATGGAAATAGGTGTAGATAATAATCACAATCATTGAAATGATATCAATTCTTCCAAGTCCGCCATACTCTTTGACATAACTCATAATTTCAAAAAGAGCATAAGGATGCATGAAAGATGTGTAAGTGTAAGAAAAAATGAAAACAACCGTAATTATTGTAACAACAATCATCGCACTTCCTGCAAGCGAAAACAAAATCTTCCACTGCCCCTTTTTAATCTGAATTTTATCCATAAAAACAAACAAAAACAAAACATCTCCAAAGGAAGAAATGTGTTTAAATGCTGTCAACATCACATCAGAAAATGACGACTCAAAAAACAGAGGCATGCTTCCAATTCCAAAGAAGCCAACAACAATGCAAAACAATGTGACGACAACAATAACTGGGAAAAACAATTGAGCAGTTCTCCCCATGACTCTCAGTCCCGAAATTGCAAGATGATTAATGACAGGCAAAAAGCAGAACAAAAACAAAATATTGTCCGCTTCTTTATAAATCAAGTTTCTAAAAAAAATGTAAGTTATATTATACAACAACACTGCCTTACAAATGAAAAAGACCATTATTAATATGAAAACGATGTATGTAACCACTTTTCCAAGATGTTCTTTGATGATTTCTGCAAAAGACTGTGTTGGAAACTTTGTTTTGACCTTATAAAACAAAACAAGAAGTCCCAATTCCAAAGCAAAAAGAATGACAGGAATGAAAAAAGCCTCCACCTTTGCACCATCATAGAGCAAAGACGGCAAAACCAAAATTTTGTTGGCAAAGAGAAGAATAAACAAAAGAATACCAATTTGCCAAGCGTTAACACTCTTATCTTTCACTGTCATTCATTCTGTCCTTGTTTGAATTTTTAAAAAATCTCGGTCTGTTTTTCATGTCACTTAACGGCACTTTCAAAATTCCGTCCTTATTATCCGACAAAATGAAGGGAGAAAATGGTGCGAGATAAGGTGCACCATAATTTTCAATTGAGTTTGCATAGGCGAGAAAATAGATCATTCCACCAATCAGTCCCAAAAGTCCCAAAGAAGCCCCGATGATGAGAAAGATAAATTGCAAAACATTGATTTGCGCAGATTGTTCTGGAATGGTGTAAAGCGCAATCTTTGCAATGGCAACAACGATGACAGATGGTGGCGAAATAAGCCCCGCCTTAACTCCAGTGTCCCCCAAAATCAATGCCCCAACAATGGAGGTAGCAAGCCCCAAATAACTTGGAAGCCTTAGACTGACTTCATATAGAATTTGAAAGAGCAACGAAATAAACAAAATTTCAATAAACGGAGTGAAAGGCACTTGCTGAGTGGCATCAGCAATTGTAATCAAATATTTGATCGGAAGGACGTTATAATGGAACAATTGAAGAGCAATGTAGGTCCCTGGCCCAACGACGGCAATCAACAAACCAATCAACCTGATAACTCTCAAAAAACCTGAATAGATATAGTTGGTGTAATAATCATTGCTGTTTTGCAAATCTTCCAAAAAGACAAAAGGGATTGTCAACACAATTGGAGAATTGTCAACAATGACAGCCACCCTGCCTTCCAACATTTTCGCTGCCACAATGTCTGGTTTCTCGGAATTTCCAATCTGTTTCAGCAAAGAGTTTGGACGATTTGAAAGTAGAGAAAGAAGATAATAAGAATCCACAATTCCATCGATTTTGATTTTGGAAAGTTTTTTCTTGATTTCTTTGACAATCTTTTTGTCTGCAACATCATTTAAATAAGCCAACACCACCTGGGTTTGAGTTTCTTCACCAACTGTTGTTTGTTCAAAGACAAGTTGCTCCGTATAGAACCTTCTTCTAATCAAAGTGATGTTTGTTTTCAAATCCTCAGTAAACCCTTCACGAGGCCCCATGATAACAGGAGAAGTTGGAGGTTCTGAAGGAGTTCTCATATTGAACTTCAAAATGTCAATTGCCAAGAATTCTTCACTGTTTGAAAGCAAAATAATCACCGAACCCTTCAAGATTTTTGAAATAACCTCGCCTTCTTTTACGACTGTAACATCATTGCATTTGACTATTTGTGACAAATTATCAAACTTCAAATCTCCTTGAAACTTCAAAATAGGGTCATAGATAGCAGTGGAAAAAATAAGATTGTCAGTGATGCTTTTCAGATAAACAAAACCAACTTGGACATCATTTTTCGTCATATCTCTGCTTGTCACATCAATTGAGTTATGAAGTTGTTTTTTCAATTTTTCAATCTCTTTTTTAACTTCCACAAACATCTCCTCTTTTTTGCTAGTATAAACAAAAAATTAAAAAATATATAAGATTGAAAATCAACAAAAAAGAAAAAGGACAAACGAAAGTTTGCCCCAATTTAAATCAACACATCATCAATTTATCTCAACAAAATCACTTTCCAAAACACAGCCACAAGCCAAAGATTTGATTTGCACAACTGACTTTTCAAAGTCTATTTGTCCAAACAAGAAATCAGCATTGTCAAATGTGTAAGAATACAAGCCATTTTCAGATTCAACACTTGAAACCGAAAGCACTCCTTTCAACTGTCCATCTGCATAAACTTCAAATTTTTCAACTTTCTCAGTGCTTTGAATCTTCAAACTGCCATTTTCTCTTGAAGCACTGTTGATCACATTCTTGCGAGTAATAGTTATGTCAATCCCCTCTCCTGCATAAGATTGAGTTAAGAATGAATTTGAAGATTGCCCAAAGATGTAAACTTTATATTTGCCAACTTCAACATTTTGCGTTGAAAGAGAGTTGCTTTCAGTGGAAAGTTCAACAACTTGACCATTTGCATCGACAAATTTGACAACATAACTGTCTGCCAAATAGACATTTCCCCAAGTCAACATCTCGCTTCTTTCGTCAAAAGATGCTGATTCATAATCCACTGTGTCCAGCGCCCAACTTGGTTGCCACTGCAAACTTTGTGAAAATTCACCATTCCCAGCACCATTTTCGGTTGTAAAACAAGCAGAAAAGCGATAGTTTTGACCAGCAATAATGTCCAGTCCACTTTCATTCAAATTAATCATGTTCACATCACTATCAACCACTGCAACAGTGACATATTCATTGCTCATCATCTGCTCCAGTTTGAATTGATAGCCATATTTCCCGCCATATTCAGTAACAAGATAATAATCGTCGTCAATTTTCTCAACTTTCAGAGAACTTGGAACTTCTTCAATGATGTCATTCCCCAAAAAAACGAAATAAAAACCAACGATTATTGCAATAATCGCCGCACAAATTGCACTATAGACAATCCATTGTTTTTTACTCATATAAATATTATACCTATAAAAGCAATATTTTGCAATTTTATTTAACAATTTTAGCAAAAAAAGAAAAATTATTTCTAAACGCATATTGACAAACATAGTTAAACATGATAGAATAGAAGCAGAATTTGGAGGTAGAATATGATTTTTTCAACAATGTGCGCAGGCATGAATTTTGATAATTTGACTGCTGAAGGCTACGCTGCTTTCATACTTGCACTTATCTTTTCAATTGTCAGCATTGCAGGATTCATCTACTTTGCAAGACATAAAGATGCTGGAAAAGTAGTTTTAATTTTGACAACCTTAATTTTCCCAGTTCTCGCAATCTTCTTCTGGATGTATTTAATCATGAACATCTGTGCATACAACCTTGCAGTTTCACTTGGCGTTGCTTTTGGAACAAGTTTGGGATATGCAGTTGTTGCAATTTGCTTGGCATTAATCATCAATGCAATCATCAAATCAAACAAAAAGAAGAAAGCAGAGAGAGAAGCCAGAGCAGCTGAAGAAAAATCAAACGTAACTGAAACTGTTGAAGAACCAGTGACAGAACAAGTTGAAACACCTGTTGAAACAACAGAAGAAACAGTTGAAGACGGAGAACAAAAACTTTTGAATGCTCCAGAAACAGAAGAACCTGTTGCATTGTTGGAAGAAAATCATGAACAACCTGAATCAGTTGAAGAAGAAGTTGCAGTTTCTGAAAACACAGAAGAAGCAGAAAACGCAGAAACAACTGAAGAAGCAAAAGAAGAAATCACAGAACAAGGCGTCATCTTCTCAAATGAACCAAAGAAAACATTTGATGAACAATTCAACGAATTAGACGCTGACAGACAAGGCTATTTCAATGAAATTTTGGAATATGCAATGGAAAAACCAGGAACAAAATGTTCAAATGCAAAATATCATAAAACAGTAAAAATTGGTTCAATGAAGTTGTTAGATGCAAAATTCTCAAAAGAAGCACTCCTTTGCAATTTCATGGCTGGCAGCAGCGAACTTAAATATTATTCAAAGAAAGAAAAGAACGTCAAAATCAAAGAAAAACCAGTCATCATTGAAATCGATTCTGCAGAATCAGTTCCTGTTGCAAAGAATATGATTGACATCGTTTTCAAAAACATTTCAGAAGCAAAAGAAGAACTGACTGAAGAAAAGAAAGCAAAGAGAAGAAAAAGAAAAACAACTGAAGAAAAACATGAAAACACAGAAACAGAACAACCTTCAGAAAACAACGAATCAAACGAATAAAAGCAATAAAAAATAACTGCAACCGCAGTTATTTTTTTCTTTTTAATAATTAGGTTATTTAATCAAATTGATAATTCTATTTGGAACATAAACAACCTTTTTAAGTGCAATATCCTTATTATAAACCTCTGGATATTGTTTCTCAATTTCAGCAAGTAAATCTTCTTGTGAAATATCTTTTGCCACTGAAATAACTTTGAAAAGTTTTCCATTGATTTGAACTGGCAAATTGATTGTATCTTCAACCAAATATTTCTCATCATATTTTGGCCAAGACTCATCAAGAATCTGAGATTTGAAAACATTTTCAAAAATCTCACTTGTAATGTGTGGAGCCATAGGATTCAACAAAATCAAAAATGCTTTCAATTCTTCTTTTGTGATAAACTTATCTTCTCTGACTTTCTTAAGGAAAATCATGAGAGCAGAAATTGATGTGTTCAGTTTCAAATCTTCAAGGTCATCAGTAACCTTTTTAATCAATTTATTAAGTTCAATTCTGTGTTCTTTTGAAACCTCGTCCCCCTTAACCATATCTTGCAAAGCCCAAACTTTGTCCAAGAATGCAGTTATACCAGTGATTCCATCATAAGTCCAAGGAGTGTTGTCCTCATATCCTCCCAAGAAATGAACATGAAGTCTTGCAGCATCTGCACCATACTTGTCAATAACTTCAAGCGGAGAAACGCCATTTGTTGAACTTTTGCTCATTTTCTTTCCTTGGTCATCCAAAATCAAACCACTCCCCATTTTTCTAAGGAAAGGTTCTCTTGTTGGAACAGCACCAATTTCATACAAGAAGTTTTGCCAGAAAAATGCATAAAGGACATGACGAGTGATATGTTCTGTTCCCCCAGTGTAACAATCAACACTTCCCCAATATTTCAACTTCTCAAAATCTGCGAGAGCATTTGGATTGTGAGGATCAGTATAGCGAAGCCAATACCAACTTGAACCAGCCCAGTTTGGCATTGTGTCAGTTTCTCTATGAGCAATTCTTCCACATTTTGGACACTTACATTCCACCCAATCTTTAACTTTAGACAAAGGAGAATCACCTTTCTCATTTGGCAAATAGTCATCAGTTTCAGGCAAAACCAGAGGCAAATCTTTTTCATCAAGCGCAACTGTTCCACAGTGATCACAGAAAACAATTGGGAATGGTTCTCCCCAATATCTCTGACGGTTGAAAGGCCAATCCTGCATTTTGTAGTTAATCTGTTTCTGTCCAGCACCCAAAGAAACAACCTTATCAGCAATTTCCTTCTTTGCTTGCAAAACATTCATTCCGTCAAATTCTGCAGAATTCATCATTTTGCTGTTTGCACTCAAATATTCTTTTTTCTCAACAGCTCTGTTGCTATCTCCCTCAATAACTTGAATGATTGGAATGTTATAAGCCTTTGCAAAGTCCCAATCTCTTTGGTCATGAGCAGGAACCGCCATAACCGCCCCTGTTCCATATCCAGCCAAAACAAAGTCAGCAAGATACAAAGGAACTTTCTTCTTATTGACAGGGTTGACAACATAAAGTCCTTCAACTTTGCAACCTGTCTTGTTCTTTTGGTCAGACAATCTGTCAAACTCACTTCTGAGAGCGGTTTTCTTTCTGTAGTCTTCAATCTCTGCCCAATTTTTAATGCTACTCTTAAAATCATCAATCAATGAATTTTCTGGAGCAAGCACAACATATGTCACACCATAGATGGTTTCAATGCAAGTGGTAAAGATTTCCACTTTGCCCAATTTTTCGTTTTTGTCATTAAAAAGGTCAAAAGCAACTTGCATACCTTCGCTTTTTCCAATCCAGTTTCTTTGAGCCTCTTTCAAACTTTCTGCCATGTTGATTTTGTCAATGTTGTCAAGGAGTTTTTCTGAATACTCCTTCATTTTCAAATACCAAACCCAGCGTTTCTTTTGAATGACCTCTCCGCCACATCTGTCACACTTTCCACCTTGGCTGTCTTCATTGGAGAGCACAGTTTTGCAATTTGGACAGAAGTTGACAACGCCCTCTTTTTTGTATGCTTTTCCATGTTTGTAAAGTTGCAAGAAAATCCATTGAGTCCATTTGTAATAATCAGGGTCTGAAGTGCAGAAAGTTCTGTCCCAATCAAAAGAAAGACCAATTCTTCTTGATTGTTCAAAAGCCTTTTTTGCTCCCTCTTCAACAAACTTATGAGGATTTGTCCCGTTTTTTATGGCAGCGTTCTCTGCAGGAAGTCCAAAAGAGTCTCCACCAATAGGGAACAAAACATTATACCCCTGAAATCTTTTCATACGAGCCAAAGCATCAGAAGGAACAGTTCCCTTCAAGTGTCCCATATGAAGATTTCCACTTATGTTAAAAAATTCATACAAAACATAATATTTAGGTTTTGTAGGGTGAAAATCAATTGCCTTAAAAGAATGTTCATTAAACCATTTATCTTGCCATTTTTTCTCAATGGCCTTAAAATCATAATTTTTCATTGTAAAATGCTCCTAGTTAAATTAAAAATCAAATTACTCTTTCTTTTTTGCATAAACCGAAGAAGTTGCAATCAGGAACAATCCTGGAATATAAAGATAGAATGCAATGTCTCCACTGTTTAAGAAATCAACAAAAGGACCAGACAAATTTAGCAATGTAATTCCGCCATTTTTAAGCCCAACAACAATGTCACAAAGGAAGAATAACAAACAACCCAAAAACAACAACCATTCTGATTTGATGTGAATCAAAAGAAAGATTAAAGACACAGCAAAGTTCAAAATATACATCACAGCAACAAGTTCCAAAGTTCCAATTTCAAAATAATTTGGAATTAAGAAATATGCGAGCAAACATAGAGCAACCCTAAAAGCAATGTTGAAAATTCTTGCTCCAATGCTTTGGTTCAGATACAATGTGTAAATCATCAAAAAGAGTTGGAAAACACAGAATATGCACACACCAATAAGTTTGTTCTGTTCTGTTGGCATCAATGTCAAGAAATAGTCCGCCACAACAACCGAAGCCAAACCAAGAGTCAAGACAATCTTTTTGAAATTGATTCTGATGAAACACAGAGAGAACAAAAAGCATAGTCCAACACAAGCATAAGCAAAATATTCCATTTTCAATTTTGAATCTGCATCAAACTTTCCAAAAATAACATAAAAAAATGAAGCAAACACAAGCAATGCGAAAACCACTGTCATAATCACTTTGAAAACAGATGTTTTACTTTTTTCCATAAGAGTATAATAACACAAAAATATGAATTTACAAAACAAATAGACAATTTTTTACAAATATAATACACATTTTGTAATATTTTAGAAAAGATAAAACCAAATTAAATTACTTTACATTTCCAATAAAAATCCTTATACTAAAAATGTAGATATGCAAATTTCAATAGGAGAAATAGATGAAGAAAAAATTTAAAGTTATTGTTGACACAGACCCTGGTGTTGATGACACAAATGCACTGGTTTACATTCTGAACGACCCACAATTTGACATAAAATTGTTTACAATTGCAAATGGAAACATCAACATTGACCACGCTACGAGAAATATGTGCCACTTGCTTGATGTTTTTAATAAAGATATCCCTGTCGTAGAAGGTTACACAAAACGTCTTGGAGAAAATTTGGAAGATGCAACATTTTTGCATGGCAAGGAAGGCTTAGGAAATTATAAACCACCCAAAACCACAAAACACAAGCCACAAAAAATTGAAGCAGCTGATGCAATGTATGAAGTTTTGAAACAGTATCCAAAAGAAATCACCGTGATAGTTCTTGGTCCTCACACAAATGTTGCACATCTTTTGATGAAACACCCTGACAGTAAGGACTTAATCAAAAACATTTTAATGATGGGCGGAGCACCAAACGGAATACTTGCAGACCCAAACCATAATTCTTTCAACATCAGAACAGATGCACCAGCATTCAAAATAACAGTTGATTCAAAGATTCCAACCGTCATGTGTCCATCAAGCATAGGGAGAGATGTGGCTTATTATTCAAAAGACCAAGTTGAAACGATCAAAAACACAAATTTGATTGGAAAATTTTTGTCAAAAACATTTGAAACTTACTGGGAACCTGGCTATGCAGACAAGCGCATTTCAGCAAATGACATCGCCACCATTTATTATTTGATCCATCCAAGACTTTACAAAACAAGAAGAGCAGACATTGAAGTTGACACAGAAAAAAGCATAGGAAAAACAATTGCTCATTACAACAAGAATGGAGTGTTTAAGATTGTTGTTGGACTTAAAAGAAAGAAATTCCAAAAAATACTCTTCAAAAAACTCAAAGAAATGAGCAATATTAAAATCACAGACAAAACTTTCTTAAAAAATATGGAATAACAATGGAAAAGAACAAGGGATTTGAACCAGTTTATGACGAAAACTCAAAGATATTGATTTTGGGCAGTTTTCCAAGTGTAAAAAGCCGTGCCGTAGGTTTTTATTATGGAAACAAACAAAATCGATTTTGGAAGATGCTTGAGCAAGTTTTTGATGAAAAAATTTTGGACGACATAGATGATAAAAAAGCATTTCTAAAAGGACACAACATCGCCCTTTGGGACGTAATCCAAGAAAGCGATTTGAAGGGTTCCGCAGATGCTGACTTGGAAAAATCAAACATAACCACCGCCGACTTTTCGTTTTTGTTTCCACCAAACACAAAAATTGAAAAAGTGTTGTGTAATGGCAAAACTGCATATAATCTTTTTCTCAAGCTGTATCCAACGGACATACCAGTGATATATCTGTCCTCAACCAGCCCCGCAAATCCAAGATACAATTTTGATGAATGGAAAAATCAACTTAAATAAATGCAAAAAACTCACAGTTTGTGAGTTTTTTTAATTTAAAATTTTAATAATTTTTTTTGCTCTTTTGGCAGGAATTGGAGAAACTTGTTCTGAAACATGCTTGTCAATTCTGATCACATATGCTTCCACCTCTTGTTCATCTCTTCCAACTGGAACCAAAACCCTGTCACCGGGTTTCAAATTTTCAAAAGTGGAGATATACCAATAAATTTCGCCACTGTCAAATCTAACTTTGGCAAAATCGAAATATTTTTTCTCACGAATGACTCCACCAGATAAAGAATGTATCATTTTCAAATTACCTCTGCTGTCATTGTATCACAAAAAACAAATTCAAGTCAACTTCGACCTAAACCTTCAATTTTTGTTTAACATAATAAAACCCTGCCCAAGGGTCCTTTTTCTTCAACCTATCAACTGCAGAATAAATGTCAAAATCGGTTGGAGTAACACTGTCAAGTTCTTTCCAAAAAATCGGCATAGAAACCTTAGCGCCTTTCCGAGCTCTCAAAGAATATGGTGCAACACTTGTAGCCCCTCGTCCATTTCTCACCCAGTCAATAAAAATTTTGCCCTTTCGACTGTCTTTTCTTATGTTGCTTGTATATCGCTCTGGCCACTTGTTTTCCATGGCAACAGCAACTTTCTCAGCAAAGTCATGAAAACCTTCCCAAGAAGCACATGGTTGAAAGGGAACAACAACATGATATCCCTTCCCTCCACTTGTCTTAAGAAAAGATTTGAGAGACAATTCATCCAAGATTTTCTTCAAATCTCTCACACCTTGCCTTATATCATCAATTTTCAATTTTTCATCTGGGTCCAAATCAAAGACCATCATATCCGGTTGTTCCAATGCTTCAACTTTGCTTCCCCAAACATGAAATTCCACAGTTCCAAGTTGAACTTCCCCAATCAGCCCTTTGACATTTTGGATATAAAAATAATCCGAACTTTCCCCTTCATCATTTTTGATTGCAACAATTTTTTCTCCGTCAATTTGTGTGTTTGGATGTTTCTTAAAAAAACATTCACTGCCAACTCCATCATGACATCGAACAACACTCAAAACTCTTCCCGAAACATACTGCAACATTCTGCTTGCAACTTTTTCATAATATCTTGCAACATCAATCTTTTTCACTTTGCAATCATCAAAAATAATTTTGTCCGGATTGGAAATTTCCACTCCTGCAACAACATTATCTTTCACTCTAAGATTTTGTTTGTCTTCCTTCTTTAAATCAATTTCTTTTTCCAAAACAACTTCTTTTGCATTCTTGTCCGTTCGAACTCCCTTAAAACTCGCCTGCCTCAAAAGCCTGTCTTTTGTAAATTCTGCAAAATCAGAAACAACAACAATCTCAGGCTCAACCCAAAAAATCTCATCATCGCCCCACATCACTTCATTATCAAAAGGACATTTTTCAATTTGTTTGAATTTTTTTAACAACTCTTTTGCATCACTTTCTCTAATCCCCGTCCCAACTTTTCCGCAATATAAAAACTTGCCTCTTTCAAAATAGCCAACAAGCAACGCACTTATTCCATTTTTATTTTTGCTTGTTCTGCTGAAACCGCCAACCACAAACTCTTGTTCTCTGCGACACTTGATCTTGATCCAATCTTCATTTCTCTCGCCCTTATAGAAGGAATTTGTTTTCTTTCCAACAATTCCCTCCATTCCAAGTTTTCTAACTGCCTCAAAACACTCTTCACCATTTCCAACAACATGTTGACTGAAACATAAACTTTCAGAAGAACCGCTCAAAAGTTCTTTCAACTTTTTCTTTCTTTCAATCAGAGGCACATCTCTCAAATCTTCTCCGTCAAGAGCAAGCAAATCAAAAATCATATAAACCAAATTTTGACTTTCTCCTGTTTTGACAAAATTCTGTAAAGATTGGAAATCACTTTTCCCCTTCTCATCAACCGCAATCATCTCTCCGTCCAAAACAGCAGCTCTTTCTCCAAAAAGGTTCTTCATTTCAAGTGCAATTTGAGAAAACTTTTTTGTGTAATCGCTGCCATTTCTGGAAACAAGTCTAACCTTTCCATGTTCAACAAAACTCACAATTCGATAGCCGTCATACTTAACTTCAAACAGCCAGTCTTTTCCCTTTGGAATTGTCACGCATAGTGAAGCAAGTTGAACCTTGACACTTTCAAAAGGATTGGTCTTTTTTGACAAATCTTCTTGAGCAACAATTTCTTCCGAAGTCCTGCCAGTTTTCACACTTGTCACAAAATCTTCAATCCCAGTTTCATTTTTTGCGTAATCATCTTTTTCTTTTAAGAGCAACCAGTTGTTTTCTTTCTCATTCTGTTTCTTAAGTCTAACCAAAGCCCAACGACCTTTCAATCGTTTTCCATGAAGAATAAATTTCAAAGAGCCGTCTTTTAATCCTTTGCCAAAATCATCTTGCTCTTCCCACCAACCAAAATCCCAAAGCAGAACAGATCCACCGCCATATTCTCCTTTTGGAATCACTCCTTCAAAATCTGCATAATCAATCGGGTGGTCTTCTGTTTGGACGGCAAGACGCTTGTCCTTTGGATTGAAAGATGGTCCCTTTGGAACTGCCCAACTCAAGAGAACTCCGTCCCATTCAAGTCGAAAATCATAGTGTTCTTTTCTTGCACGATGAAACTGAACGGTAAAGATTTTTCTTTTACGTTTGTTTTTAACCCTGCCAACCGGTTCATTTGTCTTATCAAAATTTCTTTTTTGATTATATTTATCTAAATTTCTCACTACCTAATTATAAACAAAAAACACACAATATTAACAATCCAAATAAAAAATAATATCAGATTTTCCTTCTTGTTTCGTTCCACGGTAAATATTTGTATCTAAACCACCAATATAAAAACCATTTTTCAAATAAAAAAGACAGGCAATAAGATTGTTGTCTTGCGCTTGTGTATAAATACCATTATAACCTTTCGCTAAACAAATTTGTTTGGCTTTTTCAATCAATTTTTGTCCAATATGCTGTTTTCTGAAATCTTTGGAAACCTTTAAATCATAAAGATACATATACTTAAACATTGAGTCTTGCAATATTGCAAGACCAACACACTTGCCGTCAACATATGCTCCAATAAAAACACTGTTGACTTTCATTTTGTCATAATCATAATTTTCATTTGGAAAACACATTGATTTTGCTGATGAAAAATATTCAACATCATAATCCCACTTTTGATTTAAAAATCTCGGAATTAATTTACCAATCAAAAAAAATTCCTCATTTGGAATGTTAATGTCAGATTTATTTTTCTCATCAATCATCTCAATTTCAATCATTACAACACCAAACTTAAAAACTGGCGCAGAGGAAGAGATTCGAACTCTTGGTGCAATTTCTCGCACACAGCCTTTCCAGGGCTGCACCTTAAACCACTCGGACACCTCTGCAAATTGGTTTAATTGTTCAAATTATGCAATTCTCGTGCAATTTTTTCTTGCAACTGCAAAAATTTTATCATAATAAAAAGAAAAAATCAACTAGTTTAAACCAGTCGATTTTTATTTTTGTCATCAAAAGTGAAAAATTAATATTTTTTATCAATAATTCCACCGCCCAAACAAGTTCCATCATCGGTATAAAGCACAACAAACTGCCCTTCAGTGATTGCTCTTTGTTTTTCAGCGAAATCCACCTGAATATGTGTTTCGTCCAAAATTTTGACATGGACTTTTTGATCAGGCTGACGATATCTGAACTTTGCAAAGCAGTCAAATTCTTTCTCTTTTGGAATTTCAGGAATCCAATTAAATGTGTCAGCATAAAGTCCATTTGAAAACAACTCTTCACATTCACCCTGACTCACATACAAGATGTTTTTGTCCAAATCTTTTTTCAAAACAAACCAACGCTCGCCATTTCCGCCATGTTTGCCACCAATATTCAATCCCCTACGCTGACCAATGGTGTAATACATCAAACCCTCATGACGCCCAACAACATTGCCGTCCAAAGTGCAAATGTCTCCAGCTTGTGCTGGCAAATATTGTTTCAAAAATTTTCTGAAATTTCTTTCTCCAATGAAACAAATTCCAGTTGAATCTTTCTTCTCAGCAGTGCTTAAACCAAGTTCTTTTGCGATTTCTCGAACCTGTTTTTTCTCAATGTCAGCAAGCGGAAACAAAACTGAAGAGAGTTGTTTTTGTGAAAGTTGATTCAAAAAATATGATTGGTCTTTTGTCAAATCTTTTGCTTTTGCCAAATAAGTTTTTCCGTCTTTAACATAAGTTTTTGCATAGTGTCCTGTCGCAATCATATCAGCACCAAGCTGTCTTGCTTTTTCCAAAAATGGACCAAACTTGATTTCACGATTGCAAAGAACATCAGGATTTGGAGTTCTCCCCACCTTATATTCATCAAGAAAATATTGGAAAACCCTGTCATAATATTCCTTTGCATAATTAACAGAAAAATAAGGAATACCAATCTTGGTGCAAACTCTTTTCACATCTTCATAATCTTCTTCAGCGGTGCATTGCCCGTCTTGTTCTTCCCAGTTAATCATGAAAAGTCCGATAACTTCATGCCCTTGTTTTTTAAGAAGATAAGCAGCAACACTCGAGTCCACACCACCCGAAATACCTACAACAACTCTCATTTTTTATCTCCATCATCAGATTTTTTGACATCTTCAACAACGTCATTTTTTTTCTTTTTGTTTTTATTTTTCAAATTTTCATTTTTGATTTCTTCTGTAACCTTGTCAAATTCTTTGCGTGCATATTCCACATCAACAACATTTGCTGTTGCCATTGACATATCAATCGTAACAGGAACCTTAAACTTTCTCAAAATGACATAAATCAAACTTGCAATCCATGCAAAAGCCGCAATACCAATTGGAAGGTAAAGATAATATGTCTCCAAATATTCCACCATTTGTGCATTAAAAATTGTGCAGAAAATCAAATAAACAAAGCAAGCAGTCATCAAACCGCCTTTGACATATTTTCCAACATAATAATAATGCGCCCCAGTAATTCCCAAGAAAATTGTAAGGAGCAAAAGTTTGATATAACTCACATCTTTTGGATATTGATTTGTGTAAATGACAAAATCGGTGTCAAAATGTCTCAACTTTCTTTTTGCAGCCTTGTTTGAAGCATACTCCATGCGAGAAAAAATCAAACCACACTCTTCGCATTCAGATTGTGCTTGCAAACATTTGTTCCCACATCTAGGACATTTTTTATAACCACTATTCTTGCCAAATTTCATAGAAGCATTTTAGAATAAAAGCCATGAAAAGTCAAGCAAAGTCAAAACATGAACACTGCCAAAGCAAAAGAAAAAGACCAAATTAATGGTCTTTCAATTTTTCTGACGCTTTATTGAAATACACAAAAGAAGGTTTATCATCAGGAATTTGCTTCAAAATGGCAGAAAAAATCTCTTTCGCCCCTTCGTAATTCTTTTCGTTATATGCTCGCACCCCTGCTTCAAATTTATTCTTGAGTTTTTTCAATTTTTCTTTCTTGCTTTTTGGATAATAATCCAAACTCTCGAACAGTGAGATCTGAACATCATCATTAAGTGAGAGCGAACCAGTATAGCGATAGTTAAAATCAAAATTTTGAGGCAGTTCATTCAAAGATTGTTTGGAAATCAAAAGTTTTGTTCCTATATAGATGTTGATTTCTTCCATTTTGGATGCAAGATTTACAACGTCGGAAATAATTGTTGGACTTTTTCTGTCCTCATCTCCAACGATTCCAAAAATGATCTCGCCTGTGTTAATTGAAATGCGAGCATCAATTGCAGGAAGTTCCTTTTGACTTTTGTTTTTAACTTCAATCGCTCTCAAAATCGCGTGAGCACATTCAATTGCATTTTGAGGTTTTGAAAACACCGCCAAAACACCATCTCCCAAATATTTATCAATAAATCCGCCATATCTTTTGATCAAAGGTGCAACAACTTTAAGGTAAGAATTGATATAGTTGAAATTCTCTTCCAAACTCAATGTTCTTGAAATATTAGTCGAACTTTTCAAATCACAAAAAAGAGTGGTCGCGTTCTTTTTAACTTGGTTTCCAAGTTCCAATTCCTCCACACTGCTTTTCCCAAGAAATTTGAAAAATTGCTTAGGAATAAACTTTTGCGTTTCCAAATTGGTTTGTTTAAGTTTGTTTTCTTTTTCCTTGTAATTGTAATTTATTTTGTTGAGTGAATGTTCAATTTCCTTAAATTGTTTGCCACCACCAATTTTGAAATTATCATTTTTCATTCTCCCATCGCCCAATTTTTGCGTCGCGTGTTCAACTTTTGACAATGGCCTGCAAGAAAACAGCACAATTAAGAAAACTAAAACCAAATAAATCAAAGTGGCAAGTCCTGCCCAAAGAAAGTTGTTGTAAGAATTTTCTTGTGATTGAATGTTCAGTGTTGCTCTTATTGATTCAGCAGTGATGCCAGTCATGTTTTTTACTGCAGTGATATAAACCATGAAAACACCATAAACCAAAGTCAAAGGTGCAAGCGAGAAGAAAATCATGTTCGACAACCTTTGCGTTTTCAAAAATCTTATAAACAAAATAGTGAAAAAGACATTAAACAGAATCTGAAGAGCGAGTGAAACCCAAGCAAGAGGCGTGAAATTAAATTCAAAGCCATTTCCCGTTGGAACGATTGCCTCCAAAAGATATTTTGTCAAAAACAAATTCGGTATAAACAAAATAATTGTCAAAACAATCAAAATTTTTGTTGAAGTTCTCATGCGCTTATTGTGAGAAAGAAAAAACTTTGTATTCACAAAAAAATCAAAAATATTGCAAAGATTGTCATAATTTGTCAAAAACAACAAACAATAGTTTCAAGGAGAAAAACAATGGAAGAAAAAGAAAAAATCACAAAATATCTCAATGCTATCTATCAAAACACAAGAACTGCAATTCAGTCAATTGAAGACATAATCGACAAAAGTGTTGATAATGACCTTGTAAGCGAGTTGTCAAAGGAGCAAGATGAATATAGTTGTCTCGCAAAAGAATGTGAAAACTTTGCAAAAGCCGAAAAAATTGAAGGTTTGAAAGACAACAACTGGATTGAAAAAGCAAAACTTTGGACAAGTGTAAACATGGGCACAATGATGGATAAGAGCACAAGAAACATTGCTGAAATGGTTTTGATTGGAACATTCATGGGCATAATAACTTGCATAAAAGACAAAGAGGACCACAAAAACACTTCTGAAGAACTTGATGAAATAATGGACAAACTCTACGAATTTGAAAGAAAAAATATAGATAGACTGTTGCCATATTTAAAAAATAATTAAAAATTAATAAAAAGTATCAAAAAATTATAATAAAATATATA
>CAJJUK010000018.1 GCA_905195085.1 uncultured Christensenella sp. | reverse complement strand
GGAAGGAAAATAGATGCAAAATCAATTTTCCTTCCCTAAAATAAACACAATCAGCAAATGCCTAAACTTCAACTTTAATTAATTTATTATTGCGCAAAGACAACAAAAATGTTTGTCCAACTTTCAAATTTAATGCATTTTCGAGTGCTTTTTTATATAATTTAATTTGATTTTTATATTTTTTTATCAAATATTCTTCACTGTTGGAATTTGAATATTTGTAATCAATCAAAATAATTTCTTTGTCCTTCATAACAAACAAATCAATCACACCTTGAACCAAAATTTCTTCATCAAGTGACGTGTCGTCGATCAAATTGCAAATTTTATCCTTCATGATAAATTCTTTTTCTTTATAAACCAAAGCATTTGATGTAAACTGTTTCAAAATTTGGATGTTTTTCAAAAGAAGCATTTTGTCGATATAGTTTTCAATATCTTTAAAAATATCAATATTCTTTTCCATTTCACAATTCAAATCTTGAGCATTTTCAATTTTCTCAAAATCCAATGTTTTAAGCGCCAAGTGATAAGCATTTCCAATTTCAACCGATGAGTTTGAAAAAGTAAAGTTCTCATTTGAATATTTACCCAAAGTGTCTTCATCATTTTTGTTGTTCAAACTGGTCACACTTTCTTTAAGCCTAAAATTAAGTTTGTCATCAATTTTGTACTTAAAATTCAGATAATTCAATAATTTTTCTTGAATTTCAGGAAAAATTTCAGAATGTTCAAAATTTTGTTCATTTTCACTGACAATTTCTTCGATTTCTTCAACATGAGAAATTTCAAGTGTATCGTTTTGACATTCTCCATTTTTCAAGAATTCTTCTTTCTCTTTTGACAATGCAAAGAAAATCAATTCAAAATAACTGTCACAATCTTTGATTTCATATCTTTCAAAAATGCTGTCTTTGAAATTGCCAAACAAATATAATCTGTTTTTCGCTCTTGTCAAAGCAACATAGAAAATCATCAATTCTTCTTCAAAATCTTTTTGTGCCTCAAAGTCTTTGATTGCTTTCATTTTGACGGTCATCACTTCATTATTGTTTTCTTTGTCATAATATTTGACTGCCAAACCAAATTTTTCATTGATTTCAACATCAACCTTAGGTTGAGATTTTTTCAAACTTTGGTCGCAATTGGTTATGAAAACAATTGGATATTCCAACCCCTTGCTGTTGTGAATTGTTGTAAGCAAGACCGCGTCTTCAACTGCAGAAACTTCAGATGTGACCGTAATGTCCACCGTTTCAAAATAATTTATAAGCCCTGCCAAATCAAACTCAAATTCACTTGCAGAAATTTCGTTCAAAAATTTGTCAACAAACAAATTTATCTTTGAATGATTTATTTTTTCATTTATATATGCACGATAATTGGTTTTGTTAAAAAGATTCAAAAACGCTTTCTTTATGCCAAGAATCAAAACATCAAATCTAAAATCTCTCAAATTTTGGTTAAATTTTTCAAAAATTCCACTTTCATCATTTTTAACAATTTCACAAAGAGACAATTCACTTGTGCATTTTTCTTCAATAATTTGCTGAAGAGTGACATCACAAAGTCCAGACAACAAAACGCTGAGCATAGAAACGTCGTCATCAGCATTCAATGCAATTTTCAAATAGGAAACAAGCATTTTGATTTCAGGTTCTTCAAGAAGAGTGTTTCGAGAATTGGAAATAATTGGCACCCCACTCTTTTGCAAATAAATTTCCAACTGATTAAACAGAGCATCTCTTTTTCTTGAAAGAATGGCAATGTCACTATAACGGCATTTTCTCAGCGCGCCGCCATCACTGATTTTTGAAGATAAAACTTCATTTATTCGCCTTTTGACATCTTCAAGTTGCAACAAATTTTGATTGTCAACAAAAATTTGAGCATTTTTAACACTATAAACCTCTGGCAATTCCTCTTTTTCTGCTTCAACCTTTTCTATCAAATCAATATAGACCGATTTATTTCCATCGTCTGCAAAGTCCGACATTCCCTTAAGCATGGAACTCTTTTCATAGTCAACCCCACAAGTTTCCTTTGTCATGCACACTTTGAAAACATCATTGACAAAATCCAAAACTTTTTGACCGCTTCTGAAATTAGATTGCAAAAATTTGACAGAGGAATTGTCGTCACTTTCAAAGTCTTGCAAATCCTTCAAAAAGATTTCCGAACTAGCAAGCCTGAAACCATAAATCCCCTGCTTAACATCTCCAACTGCCACAAAATTGCAATTTTTTGCCACATTTTTGATGATTCTCTCTTGCACTTTGTTTGTGTCTTGATATTCATCAACGAAGACATATTTCAGTCCAGAAAAAAGATTTTCCTGCACCGACAAGATTTTCATATATTTTTCCAAATCATAAAAATCTAAATAATTTTGCGATTTTTTGATTTCATTTTCTTCATTTTCATACAAATAAAATAATTTGATTAAAATTTTTTCAAGATAACCACTTTTTTGAAATTTCACAACATCTCTGTCATCCAAATTCAAATCTGCAAGACTTTTTATTGTTTTGTTTATGTTTTCTTTAACAGCACCCAAGTTGTCAACCACTTCGTCTCCAACTTCCTTTCTCTTTGGCAAATATGGAAAAGTAAAGTTTTTGCAAGCCAAAGCCATTTCATAAATGTCAGCACTGTTTAAAACTCCCGCCAAACACTTCTTCAGAACATCAAAAAATTCATCAACATGCAATCTCTCCACTCTTTCCAGTGCCTTCTCGAGTTTTGTTTTGCAATCTTGAAACAAAAATTGCGTTGCACTTTCAAAAAATGTTTCAGAATCATTCAAATTTCTTTCCAAAAATTGTTCTTTGTCTGCAACAGAATTTACCAAATATTCAATTTGAAACAAAATTTCTTTAAGTTTGTTCTTATCGTTCTTAAAATAAGAAATCAATTCAAAATATTCTTCTGAGTTGCTTTCATTAAATTTCTTAAATGCACTTTCAAATGCATTTTGCCTTATTTTCTGAGACAAATTTTCATCTGCAATTGAAAAATTTTCACTTATTCCAAGCAGATTTGCATATTTTTTTATATTTTTCTCGCAAAAAGAATGGATTGTTGAAATGTTTGCAACAGAAAGCGTGTCAATCTGTTCTATCACAAAATCATCATTTCCCATCTCTTTCAAACTTTTCTGCAACCTTTCTTTCATTTCAGTTGCAGCAGCCTTTGTGAACGTAAGAACCAACAAATCTTTGACAGGAATCCTGTTCTCACAAATAAGTTTTGTGATGTATTTGATCATGATATAGGTCTTGCCACTGCCTGCTGAGGCACTGACCAACATATTTTTCTTATCATTCAACAAAACTTCTTCTTGCTCTTGAATTATCATCAGTTCTTCCTTTTTAAATCTTCATCTGAAATTTTTTGCATAATTCTGACTCCGTCATTGTCAGAATGTCTGCAAACTGACAGATATGGACAGAATTTACATTCGTCTTTGACTGGTTTTGCTTCAATGAAACCTTCATCAACTTCGTCAATTGCCTGCTCAGAAACTTTGGTTGCATAATCAAACATTTCATCAAAATTTTCAATCGGATTTCCATTTTTAAATGCAAATTCATCATTCTTGACATTTTTCTTTCTTGACATTCCAATCAAATCGCTTCTGAAATTATCTTGCCATAACCTGCCGTCAACCAAATCGACCACGTCATTTTCTTTCAAAGTCAAACCACTAAGCAAAGTCACATTTTGATTTTGTTTTGTATATTTTGTTTGACAATCAAAATAATACACTCCAGCGCAATCAAATCCAAGTTTGTTTTTTATGCACTTGGCATAAAGGAAAAGTTGCAATTTTTTTCCATAATATAAATCTTTTTTAATTCCATCAGTTTTTCCAGTTTTGTAATCAATAATCCTGAAATAATTATTCGCCCTATCTACACGATCAACAAAACCAATCAAATTGCAATTTTTAAATATTTTTTGATATATTTTTTCTTCCAATAAAATTGGTTTAAATTTGCTATTTTTTTGCTCAAAAACCACATTTTTCAAAATTATTTTGCTTTCGTTAAACAAATATTTCAAAAAATACTTTCTTTTTAAAACTTTTTCATCATAGACATCTTTTGCAATTTTTTCAACATTGTGATGTAAAAACTCGTCAATTTCTGTTTGGGACAAATCTGCAACATTCATGTCAAATGTTTCCATAAACACTTTCAAAAGTTCGTGCTCAAATGTCCCAAACAACCTTTTGTTTGGTTCAATCGTTTCTTTCTGTTTAATTTTCAAATCATAAGAGACAAATCTCTTGAACGGACAGGAAAAATATGTTTCAAGTTCTGTTGCAGAAATTGTCTGTTTGGCAAATGATTGACGATCAATTTGACAATCAAATTTTTTCTCGTCTGTCAAAATTTTTTCATCAACCAATTTTTCGAGAGTGTTTATCCATTTTCTTGGCAATTTGTTTTCCGTTTTCAATTTCAATATGGCAGTTGACAAATTTTGAACGTTTCCAACATAAAAACTCAACTTGTCCAAAATTTCATCTTCTGACAAAAGTCCCAAATTGAAATCTTCAATTGAAGCAGTATGTATCACATTGTTTCCAAACATCTTGAGTAAATCAACCACAAACCCAGCTTTTTGCGAAAGTTTGTCGTTTTCTGACATAGGCGTGCTTACAATCAATTTTTCTTTTGCGTGTTGCAACATTTCAAAAAGTTTCAATCTGCTTCTTCTGTTCAAAACCTTGATTTCTGGTTCCAATGCAAACTCAAGTCTCAGTTTTTTGATGTCGTCATCGTCAATAATTCCAACGTCATTTTGAGACCTTGGCAAATTACCCGCGGTTGCTCCAAGCACAAACAAAACTTTCACGTCTTCAAAATAACTGTCTGTTGCATCGCCAACATAAACTGCATCAATATATGAAGGTATTGTCTCAACCTTAACGCTCGTGATTGCCAAAGTAAAAAGTTTTTCAAAGTCGAAAATGTCAAAATTTTCATCTCCACCCAGTTCTTTAAGTTTTTCAATGACCTTAGCAAACAAGTCCTTGGCTTGAGAATTTTCACTTTCTTTTTTTAAATAACTCTCATTTTGCAAATCTGATAAGATTTTTTGATATGGAATCTGAATAATTTCAATGATTTCACTCAATATTGAAAGAAAATCACTCAACTTTCTGCAATTTTTAAGATTTTCAATTTTCTCAATCCAAATTTTAAATTCCGGAAATCTCTCAATAAATTCTTCTTTGTCTTCAATGTTATAATATTCGATTTTGTTTAAAACATCTTCCTTGTTTTCTGCAGAAACGAAAGGCGAAGAAACCAAAAATTGCAAGTCTTCTTTATGAAAACCCAGTTTTGTAATCTTCAAGATCTTAACAAGGAATTTTCCCAGAATTGTCTGAGAGAGATCAACTGCATCATCACAATAGGAAGTTATTTCATATTGTCCAAAAACAGTTTTGATTTCATCAAAATAAATTTTGTCAGCAACAGCAACAGCAAAATCTTTGAAATGACCACCATTGACAATTGCATTTTTAATGAACTTTGCAACAAATTCAATTTCGTCCTTTTTGTTTTTTGGAATAATATTGACAAAAAAATCACTTTGCCCCTGTTCAACACTCAAAGAAAACAAATTCTTGACCATCATAAGCTGTTCGTCCTTGATGTTGGTTTCAAAATTTTCAACCTCAACACTGATGCCATACTCTTTGGCATACTGAGTTGTCTTTTTCAAAATGTCATCTTCATAAATAAAAGCATTACCAATTGATATAGGGCGAGCAAAACCAATTTGCACATCTTTGACAGAACCTGCAAGTTTGCAAATGAAAGAATTAATTTCCATTGAAAAACTGTCAAAATTAACAAAAAACAATCTGGTTTTTGATAAATCTATGCATTTTCCCGTGTTTTCCACAAAGAATTCCAACAATTTTGACAAATCGAGCTTTTCACCCAACAAATTTTCATAACATTCATAAATAATTCTGAGATCCTGCATTTTTCTGTCAAGCAGGTCGTCACCAACTTTTTTGATTTGTGAAGGTTTGATTTTGCAAGCCTTAAACTGCTTGATAATTTGCAAAATTTTCAAGCAAAAATCAACTCCACATTTGTTGAAATAGACAAATTTGTCTTCACATTCTTTGACCGCTTTGTAGATGTTAAAAATTTCCTCAAGTCCGCTTATCCTTTGAAAAGGAATGTTTTGATTTCTCAAAATTTTGCTGGCAAGACGAGAAATGCCGACCACTTCAATGTTCAAAGTCGATTTAATTTTCAAAACATCAAAAATCAAACTTTCAGCTTGCATAGAAAAACTATCTGGAACAACAACAAGATTTTTTGTTTCCAAGTCGAAAGGCTCAATCTGCTTTATTGTGTTTATTGCAGCTTCATAAGATGTTGCACCTGTGATAAGTTTGATTTTCATAAGCAAATTTTACCACAAATGTGCCAATAAATCAAACCCTTTTTAACTTTCAAGCGTCTGTTTCAACTTCTTCTTAAGCAGGTGTTGTTTGAGTGACTCTTGCTTGCTTTCGCCAAGAGCATTAATTTTTGAAATAAGTTTGGCATTTTCTTCTTTAAGTCCTTGCAGCCCTTCTCTGAGTTCTGCAATTTGCTTGTCTTTTTTGTTCAGGTCCACAAAGGCCTTTTTGAGCAGATAACTTGAAGATTCTTTTTCCAATTTGCTTTTTTCCATGAAATCTTCCACTGCTGTTTTTTTGATCAATCTGACAAGCCCCATAAACAAACTGTTGATATCATTTTCTGTCAAGATCTTTTGTCTTTGCTTGAATGGAATGACATTGTCAACAACTCCCAATTTTTTCTTCATGTTTTGATATTTGTTTTGAAGTCTTGTCATTTCCGTGAGGTCGCCACCACTCAACTTCAAACAAGCCGATCTGACAGAAATGCCCTGTTTTGTCAATTTTTCAATTTGACCAAACAATTTTTCCTCTTCTTCCTTGTCAAAATTGTCAAAATGATTTTTGATATGTTTGTTTATGTCTACTCCAAGTTTCTGACATCTCTTCTCATCTTGCAACAAATTGTCAACTTCATGATAATAATAATTTCTCACACTATTTGGTTTGCGATTGTATTTTTTTGCGTGGCTATCAAATGCCATCTTGAGTGCTTGTTTGCTTTGTTTGCAAATTTCAACTTCATCAAACAAATCTTTAACTTCTTTTTCGTTCCAATTAGAAAATTTCATAAACACCTCTCCTGACAAACTTATTGACCTAATTGAACGAATTTAAACAATAAATTTATAAATCTTTTAAACAAACAGGAGTTATATAAAAAATCAAAATGTCATAATATAAATCATGGAAAAATATCTCATAAAATCATCATATCCTTGCCTTATTAAAACAAAAACAGATTATGCAGAAATTGACGCAAACGATGTTTTGGAAGTGGAAAATGAAGAATACATTTTTGTATATCCCACAGATAACATTGTGACACCTTTCTATATCAATCTGTCTTGCCCCCATGAAAACGAAAACTTTTCTGTGATTAAGAAAGACAACAAAAACATAATCTTTCTTGAAAGCCCAAGTTCTGTCGAGATCACACAAAAGGAAAATTTGAACTTTTCTGGGAAAAATTGTGAAATTACGATTGCTGGCAAAAACCTAAGTTTTGAATGCAATTCAAAAAAAATAAACTACAGGTGCCCACATTCGTGCAAAAATTATAAAATCTTCAAAGTCAAAAACTTCGCTTGCGTGCAATTTGATAACAATCTTTATGCCTATTCAATTGACAAAAACAAATTGACACATTTTGGCGGTGACAGTTTGGAGATTGACCAAAATACCATTTCCGTACAAAAAAAATTTCACGACAGCGACAATCGTGAAAAAAATGCGATTTACAAACTTTCTGAAGAAATAAATGTTGAAAAGGAGGATTTTATGCACAACTCAACCGAACAAATCCCTCAAAAACTCATACCATTCAAACTGCTTGAAAGCATCAAAGCAAAGGATTATGCTTGTGCTATGGATTTTCTTTCTGAAAAATTGAAAAATGAATTAGACACAAATCAAATGAAAGAATTCTTTGGAGAAGTGACAAATTTTCTTCCTATAAACACAAACGAATTCATCACCGTTTCAAATTTCAATAAAAACTATGTCAAATTTGTGCTTTCTGACGACAAAATTGACGATATTTTGATTGATAATCTATGACAAAATTCCAATCAATTTCAGTCTTTTATCAAATCTGTTTTCAAAATTTTTAACCAAAATCTTTAACAAAGTATATTCACTGTTATCTGCAAGTTTTACCGATTTCAACTTGTCAAAATCGGTGTTTGTGAGAATTTTTAAGGCAAGATATGAAGCCTTTGGAATCTCTTCACTGACAAACCCCTTGCAAGCCATACATTCAATTTCGCCCGTCGAATAGTCAATAAACATTCTTTCAAAACTTTTTGTTCCACACACACTGCATTTGTCAGTGTAAAGAGGAAATCCACTAAGTTTGAAAAGTTCAATGAAGAACTTGTCCAAAATATAATATTGTCTGCCATATTCAAAGCAAATGCTTTTGAGTGTTTTAAGTGTCAAAACAAACATTTTTGCAACTTCGCTTTCAGAAGCAAATTCAATCGCATTGACAACTTCCAAAACGGCCATTGCTTCAAAATATTTGTCAACATCTTCACTTATTTCGTGAAAACTTTCAATCACATCAAAGCCCGTCACAATCTTTCCGCTTTTCCCATCTTCAAGCACAAAATCGCCAAAACAGAACAAATTTTGGGCAAGTTTCATCTTTGCTTTCTCACCCTTGACACCTTTCAAAGTCGCCCAAATTTTGCCCTTTTCAAGAGAAAAAAGAAGAATATTCTTATCCTTCTCTTTCCTATCATTTGATCTAATTACTATTGCTTTGATTTTCTCAGACATCTCTTTCCTTTGGTTTTTTATTATTGTTCTTGTTCTTTTCTCTTAGTTCATTTCGTCCTTCAACAAACTGACCAACTGCTTCAATGTTTCCTTCTGACATCTGAACTGCATACCATCTCAGTTCATCATCAATATTCGGGAATGTTTTTCCAATATCCATAAAGCACCTCCTTGTCTAGTTTGTGTAGAACAAAATGGAATATTCTGCTGTCAAGATTTTGTTCTATCTTATAATCATTTTAGCATAGCAAATCAAAAAATCAAATAAATTTGGAAGAAAAATATGTATTGTGCCAAAAATTTTGGCACATTTTTTTAAATACTTCTAACGAACATACTTGCATTTGTATATGTTGTGGTGCCACTTGAATTGTTCACAAGTTGTAGTGTGCTTGTTTGTGGAACGGTGATTACAATCGTTCTCGCAAGGTTGACAGCATTTCCAACTGTTTGTGTTCCAGAGATAATTGACCCCGCAACATCAACACCATTGATTTGAAGTTTTATGCTGATAGTTCCACTTGCAGGAACAGTTCCAGCAGCTGAATATGAAATCTCATATGTCCCCGCACTGAGTGTCACGGCACCTGCAGTGGTTGTGCTTGGAAGCACACCTGTTCCGCTTCCTTGAACAAATCCAACAGGAATTATGGCTTGTGATGCAATTGCACCTCCGACTGTGTTGTTGAAAAATCCAAAGTCGGAAGTAATGATTGGATTGATAATATCATTTCCGCCATTGCAAGCCAAATTCACAAATGGACAAAAAATTGGACAAGGATGATTGAAAACGCAACAATTAAATCTTCTGCACATATCTTTCTCCTTTAAGACAACATTAGTTGTCTATATTCAGTCTATTTTTTGCGGAGAAAATTTGTTACTTAAAAAAGAGTGCCAAAGCACTCTTTCTCATTTCTATTCTTGAATTGAACCAACCGTTCTTGGAAAGAATTCAACATCTCTGATGTTTGAAATTCCTGTCAAATACATAACAAGTCTTTCAAATCCAAGTCCATAACCTGAATGAACATTTGTTCCGTATCTTCTTGTGTCAAGATACCACGCATAATCTTCTTCATTGAGACCAAGCTCTTTGATTCTGCTTTGAAGTTTGTCCAATCTTTCCTCTCTTTGACTTCCACCACAAAGTTCACCAATGCCAGGAACAAGCATATCAACCGCTGCAACAGTCTTTCCATCATCATTTTGACGCATATAGAAAGCCTTGATGTCTTTTGGATAGTTCTTCAAGAAAACTGGTTTCTTATAAACTTCTTCAGTGAGATATCTTTCATGTTCGGACTGCAAGTCTGTTCCCCACTTTACAGGGAAAACAAATCTGTCCTTAACTTTTTCCAAAATTTTGATTGCTTCAGAATAGTCAAGTCTGACAAATTCATGTTCAACAATGTTTTTCAATCTGTCAATAAGCCCCGTGTCAACAAATTTGTTTAAAAATGCAAGTTCATCAGGACATTCTTTCATGACATAACTTATGACATACTTGATCATTTCCTCTTCGTTGTCCATAAGTTCTTCAAGGTCACAGAAGCACATTTCTGGTTCCATCATCCAAAATTCTGCAGCATGACGTGAAGTGTTGGAATTTTCTGCTCTGAAAGTTGGTCCAAAAGTGTAAGTTTTTCCAAAGGCGTGAGTGATGGTTTCTTCATGCAACTGTCCAGAAACCGTCAATGAGACTTTTTTGCCAAAGAAATCTTGACTGTAGTCCACTTTTCCGTCTTTCATTGGAAGTTTGTCAAGATCAAGTGTCGTCACTTGAAACATCTCTCCAGCACCTTCGCAGTCATTTGATGTGATGATTGGAGTGTGAACATAAACAAAGTTTCTTTCGTTGAAAAATTTGTGAATTGCAAATGCTGCAACAGAGCGAATGCGAAAAACAGCATTAAACAAATTTCCTCTTGCTCTGATTGTTGGAATTGTTCTTAAAAATTCAATCGTGTGTCTTTTCTTTTGAAGTGGATAATCTGTGTCACAAGAACCCAAGATTTCCACTTTTGAAGCGTTGATTTCAAAAGGCTGTTGTGCATTTGGTGTCACAATAACTGTCCCCTTGATTTTGAAAGATGTTCCAACATTTTCTTTGACAACATCTTCATAATTTTCAACTTTGTTTCTTTCAACAACAATTTGCACACTCTTGAAAGCACCATCATTGAGTTCGATGAAAGCAATGTTTTTGCTGTCTCTTACCGTTCTTGCCCAACCACAAACAACAATCTCCTTGTTTGCAAATTGATTAAAACTTTTATATAAATCTCTGATTTCAATTCTTTTCATAGCTTCTCCTTAAAACTTTTTTGCTCGACTATGGAGTTATTCTGTCTGGTCCTCTAAACAAGAACATTGATTCTTTGATGTTTGGAAGTTCAAGCAAATTCATTGTTATTCTGTCCAATCCCAAACCAAAGCCACCATGAGGAGGACAACCATATTTGAAAAATTGCAAATAGAACTCAACATCCTTATCAAGTCCTTTTTCTTCCGCCTGTTTTCTCAAAATGTCATAACGATGTTCTCTTTGTGCACCTGTTGTGATTTCAACTCCTTTCCAAATAAGGTCATATCCTTGAGGAATTCCATCTTTTCTGAGATGATAGAATGCTCTTTTTCTTGCACCATAATCGGTCACAAACAAAAATTCATGACCAAAGACATCTTTTGCAAACTGTCCACAAAGTTTTTCCGCTTCTGTTGTCAAATCATCTTTTTCTTCTTCTGGGCAAGTGTAGCCATATCTTTTTTCCAATTCTTTGTAAAGGTCAGCAAGCTTGATTCTTGGATAAGGCAAAGATGGAACAATCACCTCAACACCGAAAACTTGTTTGATTTCCTCACCATATTTTTCCTTAACAACTTTGAGAGCGTAAGTCAAAAGTTCTTCTTCCATTTTCATAACATCTTCAAAGCTTTCAATTCCAGAAAATTCAAGGTCAAAGCCTGTAAATTCTGTTGCGTGCTTTCTTGAATGGGATTTTTCCGCACGGAAAACTGGACCACATTCAAAAATTCTTCCAAAGCCACCAGCCATTGCCATTTGTTTGTAGAATTGTGGACTTTGAGCAAGATAAGCGAAAGTGTCAAAATATTTAACTTGAAAAACTTCCGACCCAGATTCTGAAGCAGTGCCAATAAGTTTTGGTGAATGAATTTCAATAAATTCCTTTTCAAGCAAAAATTCTCTCAAAGCATTTGTGAAAGCGGTTTGAACTTTGAAAAGCAACAAATTTTTTTCTTGTCTCAAGTCAAGCCAACGATAATCGATTCTTTGGTCAAGGTTGCTTTCTGGTCCAATTGGATAAACTTCTGCAGTGCTTGTCACTTCAACCTTGTCTGCCAAAACTTCTTGTCCGCCCATTTTGACATATTCACTCTTGACAAGTTCTCCTTCAACCAAAACAGTTGAACCTGTCAAAAGGTGTGAAAAAACTTCCCCAACTTCAGGGTGAGCAACCTTGTCAACTGTGACTTGAATTTTTCCTGAAAAATCTCTCAAAATGATGAATTGAATGTTTTTCTTGTCACGAACAACATCAATCATGCCTTGAAATCTGACTTTACCTTCTTTTAATTTTGAAATTTGTGTTGTCATAATAACCTCCCATAACACTTTTTGTCATGTTTCGCATTATAAAAAAATCCTAATGCAAAACTGCATTAGGACGAAATAATCTATTCCGCGGTGCCACCTAATTTGTCAAAATGACCACTCTTTCTTTATTATCAAACTCAAAAGTGTCCTTCGTTTTAGTCCGTTTGATAAATCTCACCAACTTTATCTCTCTGTGAAACAGATTCCAAAACTACTCTCTTTCTCAACGCTTGATGTATAAACATACAAAATTATACCAGCCTGATTTTTAATTGTCAAGAAATTTCTTTATCATTTCCAAACATCCGGACAAGTTCGGTTGTTTTTGAACCAATCAGAATTTTTCAAAATCGTATTGTTGTTTGAGCAAACAACTGCATATTCATCAGCCTTTGACAAATATACAATGTTCCCATTAAATGAAGTGAATTCGTTGTTTGCGTAGTCAACACACAAAGTAGTCACAAAAACTTGGTCAGTGTATGGTGCAATTCTGTCAACAAATTCTTGAGTTGGGAATTGGTTTTCGGCAACTTTTGTATATTCACTGCTGCCCGCACAACAACAAACACAAACAACTTCTGGTTGAATGACAGAAAGAAGAGTTGTGGTGGAAGATGTCTTTGAGCCATGATGTCCGGCCTTATAAAGTTCCACTTTTGGCAGTTCGTTCATTTCCACCAAGTATTCTTCACCGTCCGCTTCCAAGTCACCTGTGAACAAGAAATTTTTTGACTCTCCATTTCCAACATCTTGACTTATCATGCAACACACAGAATAGTTGTTTTCTGTGCTTGATTTGTTTGTGTAATAGAAACTGTCCAAAATTTGCAATGTTATGCCGTCACCAATTTCAAAAACATCAGTGGCACCATTTTCATTGTTGACACATTCCAAAGCAGTGTAATGTTTTGCGCCCTTTGCAATTTCATCAGAAAGTTCTCTTTGATAATTGGAATACATTGTTGAAGTTTCCTTTTGATTTGTCATTGAAAAATCTATAATTGTTTCACATTCATACAAATCAAAAATGCTATCAATTTTTGTGCTTGTTGCAAATCCAGCATAGTGGTCCTGGTGTGCATGTGTGACAATGACATATTCCAAAACCCCATCTGTCACATATTGATTTAGATAGTTTGAAACAGTTGAAATGCTGTTTGACTTTGAACCACAATCAATCAAAATGTCTGCTTCAGCAGTCTGAATGAAAGTGCAATCTCCGGTGTATTTGTTGCCAAGTTCCAAAAAATGAATAGACAACTCTGCACCATAAGACGAAATGTCAACACTGACATTTCCATCAGAACTTGGGTCATTTGAATAATATACTTCATCAGTGACAGAAACTTCATCGGTCAAAGGAAGCGTGAAATAGTTAAACAAATAGAAACTTCCAACAACCCCAATCACAAGAGCAAGAAAACTTAGCATGACCTTATTCACCGTGCTGGTTTTCTTCTTAGCCACTATCACTCACCCCCTTCACTTATTTCAACAAATGTCACAAGTCGAACTTTTTGAACTTTAAACAATTTCCCATACTTAAAACATTCCGATTTGTATGTAATGTAAAAGGTTCCAATCTCGTCAGAGTAATAGTTTCCTGCATCGTTGACACTTAAGTTTGTCTCAATGACAACGCTGTCACTTTCGTCCTGTCCAAAAGCAACAATTTTGACTCCATCATCAACATATTCTTCGTCCAGTGTCAAAACAATTTCATCATTCCCAATCAGTTCAAAGCAATCATCTTTGCAAACAAACCACCATGCACCGGCACCAACAACAATACCAACAATCAGAAAAATGAATACGCACAAAAGAACCTTTGCCCCTGCGTTTTTCAAAGCTTTTTCTGCGTTTTTCTTGGTTTTTGATGAAACTTCAATATCAGAAACGGAAATCCCACTCTCTGCCTTTTTTGAAGTTTTTGTCGCCTTTTTTCTTACTGCCATACAATCTCCTTACATAGATGATTATATCACATGAAGACTAAAAACTGTTACTCATTGCAACCAAAACATAGAAAATTTAACAAAAAAATTGGAGCAACTTCGCCCCAATTTTTCGCATCTCTTAAAGTGGTAAATCTTTCTTTTCAAATTTTCTTCCACCGATGATATAGCAAATAATTCCGACTCCAAGCAAGATTGCCAGTTTCCAAATGAATGCCACAGTTCCATTCAAAATTGATGTTACATCAAATAGCGATATGAGCGACACATAATTAAAGAAATTGAGTGAATCAAGTCTGACAACTGAAGGCATTGCACTTGAACCAAAAAGTCCAAGAATTGTTGCAACCAAGAAGAAGATGTTGAGTCCGCCACCGATTCCCAAAGAATATTTTGTTCTGTTAAACCAGCAAGAAGTCAAATATGAAATTCCGCTCATTGCAAACATTGCAATAAATGCTCCTAAGTTGAGAAGCAAAAGTTCTCCATAACCCAAAGTGATGTTTGAACCATTAAGACAAGCAAGACAAACCACGCTGGTGAGAGTTGTGCATGCAAACATTGCAAACAAAGAACCAATCAAATACACCGCTTGAGTGAACACAACTTGACGTCTTTTTACTGATGTAGAAAGCACATATGCCATTGAACCTCTGTCCACTTGACCTGCAACAAGATTGTTTGCAACCATAACCATATAAATCATTGGAAGCAAAAGACCTGCAATGTTGTAGAAAATTGTTCCAACAATCATGCTGTAGATATCAAGTTCTCCAATTTCCTGCAAAGATTGTGCAAGTTCATCTGGAAGAGTTGAAAGGAAAGTTGCTGTCAAATCTCCAATAATTTCTTCAGTCGCTGTTGTTTCGTCCTTGCCTTGTGAGATTTCATATTCAAGTCTTGCTCTCAAAGTCACAATTGCAGAATTTGACAAATGGTCAATGTATTCTTTTCCGTCTTCTCCAACAAACTTTGAAACTTCTGTTTTTTCGCCTGTTTCAGAATTTGTTTTTTCATAAGTGAAATCAGCATATCCTTCAGCAGTGATGCCATAATCTGACAAACTTGTCAAAATCATTTGAACATAGTCATCGCTTGTCATATCTTGGGCAACAAGAATTGACACATTCTTTTGAACATAATTGCTCATTCTGTCTGCATCTTTAGACAAAACTACGTCTTTAAAATTCTCAGGTTGAACATCTTCTGAAATTGCTTGATGGTCTTTGTTGAAAACTCTGATAATGAATGAAGAAAGTTGATTTGCTTCTTCTTCTGTTATATCCAGTTGTTGTTGTATCAATGTTGGAAGCATTGGAATAAAGTTATCATACATAGTATCAAAATTTTCATCGGTTATCATGCCAGTATTTGCGAAACCTAAAATAGTTGTGCCCATTTTATTTGAAGCAACGTAATAACTCAAAGCCGTCTGCTCCATTGTGGATTCAACCGTGCTTTCAATGATGGAACTGCTCATGCTTCCGGTCAGTTTTGTCAAATTTCCATTGCCAGAAATGATCATAACACAAGCCAACATGAAACAAGTTGCAAAAGTTATGATTGCCCACAACAGTCCATTCGCCTTGCATGATTGTTTGAATAAGGCTTTACTAAACATTCTTCTTCCCCTCCTTTTGTTTTGCTAAAACTTCTCTGAAGTATTTTTCAAGAGTGTATTTAACTTCCGAAATAAACTTAACATCAAAATTCTTCAAATCCTTAAAAAGTTTGTTGATATCTTTGTGTTTGATGTTGATTGTAACTTGACTGTATTTCTCTTGGTCCCTTATTATTTTATACTTCAAATTTTTAAATCGCTTGTAATCATCGACATTGTTAAATTCAATCTTGAAATCTCTGCTTGGTCTGTTTTTGATTTTGTCCATATCAACAACATCAATCAAATGTCCATCACTGATAAGTGCAACCTTGTCACAGGTTTCTTCAACTTCGTTGAACATGTGACTGCTCATGAAAATTGTTCTGCCTTTTTTGTGTTCTTCTTTGACAATGTCCAAGAATGATTTTCTCATAAGCGGATCAAGTCCTGTTGTTGGCTCATCGAGAATCAAAATTTCGGCATTGTTCATAAGTGCTGCAACCAAAGCAGTTTTTTGTTTCATACCCTTACTCATACGCTTCAAGTTTGCTTCCGTGTCAAGTTGCAATTTTTCAATCAAAGAATTGGCATATGACATATCTTTCAGTTTGAAATATTCCGCTTGACCTTTCAAAAATGCCGTTCCTGTTGGCAAGTCTGGAAAAGCAATTTCTCCCGGAACATAACCAATTGATTTTGCCACTTCGCTGGCATTCTTCCATGTTTCCAAACCTTTGACATAGGCGTTTCCGCTTGTCGGTTTGATGAACCCCATAAGGCATCTGATTGTGGTGGTTTTTCCAGAGCCATTTGTTCCAACAAAGCCGACCATTTCGCCTTTTTTGATTTTCAAATTGATGTCAAAAATTCCTCTGCCTTCCCCATAATCTTTGGTAAGGTTTTGTATTTCAATAATATCCATCACAAAGCACCTCCAAAGTCTTTTTCTTCCTTATAGAACTTCATGAAATAATCTTCCAAAGTTTCTTTGATGTTGCTGAATTCTTTAATGGAATAATTGCCCAATATTGCCACAATGTCATTGATGTATTTATCATTTGTGGAAATAAGCACACGCAAGTTCTCTTCATCACTGTCCAAAATTTTGAGTTTTCTCTTGTTTTTGCACTCTTCACAAAACTTTTTGAAGTCTGTTTTTTTGTTGAAAATGACTTCATAATTTTTTGTTGCGGCGTGCTTCAAGTCATTTGCAACAAATTCCGAAACAATTCGCCCGTCCTTGATGATTGCAATCCTGTCACAAGTCGCTTCAACTTCACTGAAGATGTGACTCGACAAAAGGATTGTCTTCCCACGTTTTTTCTCTTCCTTGACAAATTGAATGAAAACTTCCTGCATAACTGGGTCAAGTCCACTTGTTGGTTCGTCAAGAATCAAAACCTCAGGGTCATTCATGAATGCAACCACAACCGCGAGTTTTCTTTTGACACCCAAACTCATTCTCTTTGTTTCACATTTCAAGTTGACATCGTCAAGTTCAAAAAGTTCCAACATTCTGTTTAATCTTTCTTCATTATGTATTTTTTGCATATCCTGAATCATGCGAATGAATTGCCAACCCGTCAGACCTTGAGGCAAAGCAATTTCTCCAGGAATGTAACCAACTTTGCTTAAGATTTCATAATACTTAGAGAATGTCTTCTTTCCAAAAATCTTGGTCTGCCCTTTGTCAGGCTTAGAAAAACCCATAAGGTGCCTTATTGTTGTTGATTTTCCAGAACCATTAGGTCCCAAAAAACCAAAAACCTCACCCCTTTCAATCTTAAAAGAAACATCAAAAACACCACGACCAGAACCGTAATCTTTGGTTAGGTTGTCAACTTCAATGACGCTCATAGACACCCCTTTTACGATGCAAATAATTTTAGACAGTTGACTAAAATTATACACAGTGTTATTATATTAAAAATTGAAAAATTTTTCATATACAATAATACAAAATTATGTGTAAATTTAAACAAAACCGGGCAAATTGTTTAAAATTGAGAGGTAAACATGAAAGCAACTTACAGAAACTCCGTTCGTTCAAAAGAGTTAATCAGACAGGCATTGATCACACTTCTTGACAAAGAAAAAGACATCACTGACATAAGCGTAACTGACATTGTCAAAGTGGCAAACATAAATAGAGGAACGTTCTATAATCACTACAGCAATGTCATTGAAGTCATTGAAGAAATGGAACAAGAATTGTTTGAAGAATTGCTGTCTTGTATTAAGCAAAATTCCACACATTACGATGTCAGCAGAATTTTATATACGCTTCTTGATTACTTCAAAAAAAATGAGTCCAAATACAAACCAATTGTCAAAGGGTTGTCAAAATCTGCAATTGACAATTTGATTTTGAAATTTGTTTCTCAAATCAAAACGGTTATGCCTGACGCAGACGAAATTTTGCTGCTTTTCATAATCAATGGATTGGCAGGAATTTATTTTGACTATCTCGAAGAGAAAATTCCTGTTGACCTTGACGAGCTTTGCAACCAATGCATTGCCATAATAAACAAAATTATTGTATAAGTAAAACCAAAACAACATGAGGACACAATGAAAGCGACTGATATGTACCTAAAACTCGGCACAGAAACCATATATGACGATGCCTCATTCCAAATAAACAATCTTGACAAAGTGGGAATTGTTGGAGTGAACGGCGCTGGAAAAACCACACTTTTTAAGGTTATTCTCGGTCAACTGGAACTTGATGCCGGAGAACTTTCTATAGGCAAGGCAAGAATTGGATTTTTGCCACAAGAAATCAAATTTGAAAATCCCGAACTCACCGTTTGGGAATATCTCTGCGAAGCCCGTCCAATTGCCAAAATAAACAAAAGACTTGAAGAGATTTATGTTGAACTTGCAGACAACCCTCCACACACACAAAATTTGCTTAGAGAAATGTCAGAGTTGCAAGAACAACTCGAACTCCTTGATTGTTATAATGCCGAAACGGCACTTCTTGAAATCATTGAAGATATGCAAATTGATGACACCCTCTTAAACAGCAAAGTTGGAGAGCTTTCCGGCGGACAGAAATCGAAAGTTGCCTTTGCTGGAATTTTGTATGGAAACCCAAATCTTCTTCTTTTGGACGAGCCGACCAACCACCTTGATGCAAGCACAAAAGATTTCATAACTTCATACCTGAAAAACTACAAAGGTACAGTTTTGATAATCAGCCACGATGTTGATTTTTTGAACAAAATCATAAACAAAGTGATGTTCATCAACAAAGTTACACACAAAATAAAGGTTTATGATGGCGACTACACCAACTTCAAAAAGAGATTGCTGGAAGAACGAAAACTGAAAGAAATCAGAATTCAGCAACAGGAAAAGGAAATTCAAAAACTTGAAGAATTTGTGCAAAAAGCAAGACAAGCCAGTCGAACCAATCACAATCTCAAAAGAATGGGGCAAGACAGAGAAATCAAACTTGAAAAGAAAAAGGCACAACTTGAAAAAAGAGAAAAAGTTTATCAGCGTGTTAAGATGAACATCGAACCAAAACGTTCCAATTCAAAAGTTCCACTGTCTGTGCAAAACCTATCTTTTCATTATCATGACAAACCAAATTTATACGAAAATCTGTCTTTCAATTTGACTGATGGTGAAAAATTTTTGATTGTGGGAGAAAATGGTGTTGGAAAATCAACCTTGCTCAAACTCATCATGGGAAAACTTAAGCCGGACAAAGGCACAATCACTTTTGGTGGGAAAACTGACATTGCTTACTACGCCCAAGAACTTGAAATCTTGGACGAAAGCAAAACAATTTTCGAAAATGTTCAAAACGAACATTTCTCAGATTTGCAGTTGCGAAACGCACTTGGCAATTTCTTATTTTTCGGAAATCAAGTTTTCAAAGAGGTTCATCTGCTATCCCCAGGAGAAAAAGCAAGGGTTGCCCTATGCAAACTTTTGATGCAGAAAGCCAACCTTTTGATTTTGGACGAACCGACCAACCATCTCGATCCAGACACTCAAAGCGTCATAGGTGAAAATTTTGGAGAATATTCAGGAACAATTCTGCTTGTCAGCCACAACCCAAGTTTTGTTGAGCAAATTGGCATAACAAGAATGTTGGTTCTCCCAGAAGGAAAAATATTGGATTACAACAAAGAATTGTTGGATTATTACTATCTCATCAACAGTTTGGAATAATGCTTCTCAGAAATAAATTAACAAAAAAATAAAAGAACTCACTCTTTTATTTTTTTCTTTATATCTTTCTTTTTGCAAGCTTTAATCTTCTTCTCAAGGTCACAAGCTTGTTTGTAAGCTTCTTCCAAATATTGTTCTGCTGTCAAATTGTTTTCTTTCCTGTTTAGAAGTTCATAGTCAAGTGAAAGATTTTCTTTTCCAGAGAGTCCTTGTGCAATTTCGTTCCAATCAATTGAAGCACTAATCTTGGAAATTGTATGCTGGTCAGTTTTTCCATCATCGTCATGAAGATGCAAAGTAATCAATTTGTCGCCAAACTTGTTGAAATAGTCAAAACCTTTGTCAAAAATGTTGTTATGTCCACTGTCATAACAGAATTTCAAAAATGGACTGTCGATATTTTTAAAAGTGTCCAAAAACACCTTTTGACAATTTATGTTTTCAATCGCAAGTGGAACATTAAGTTTTTCACAAACTTTCAAAACTTCTTTCAATCGTCTTTCGCCAATTGCTGAATATTCTCCATACAAATGCACAACAACACAAGTAAAACCATATTTTTTTGCAATTTTGACATCTTTAATCAGATTTTTCTTAAGTTTTTCTCCCTGTTTGCAATCTTCCCAAAAATAATGTAAATCTTCACTGTTGTATGCCATATGTAAACTTGAAAGTTTCAACCCATATTTTCTAAACAACTTGACTTGTTTTGAAATGTTTCCGTTTTGCTTGTTAAATTTTTTATCCGCACTTGTAATGACACAGTCAAAGCCTGCTTCTTTGATTTTTTTTGCTCTCAGTTCGGCATCCATTTGAAAACCGAAATAAAATGATACTCCTTTGTTCATATTTCTCCTCTACACCCTACATATTATAAACAAAAAGTAATGTACAGTCAAAGTTTTGACGACATCAAAATTTTTTCGTCTTTGTACTTAGAATTAAAAAATAAGTATCTCAATAAATTTCATATTTTTGCTGGAAGTGTGTTATAATCATTAAGGAGGTTTTTATGAAAAAGAATATCAAAACAACTGAAGCAATTTTTCCAATGCCAGTTCTCATGATTGCAACTTACAATGAAGATGGAACAATTGATGTTATGAATGCTGCTTGGGGAATGATGCTTGAAAGAGATTATGTCGTTTTAAACTTGACAGAAACACACAAAACTGTCAAAAATATCAAAAAGAGAAAAGCATTCACTGTGAGCATTGCAGATGCAAAACATGTCGTTGAAGCAGACTACTTTGGTGTTGTTTCCGCAAATAACACCCCAAACAAATTTGAAAAAAGTGGTTTGACCGCAACAAAGTCAAAAATTGTTGATGCACCAATCATAAACGAATTTCCAATTTGCCTTGAGTGTGAGTTTGTGGAATACCAAGACAATGAATATGGCTGCGGAGTTGTTGGCAAAGTTGTCAATGTTTCTGCTGAAGAAAAAGTCATCAATGGTGACCAAATTGATGTAAGCAAAGTGGAAGCAATCGCATTTGACCCATACACCCATGGATATTACAAAGTGACAGAAAGAGTTGGCAATGCGTTCAAAGATGGATTAAAATTGAAATAAAAAAAGTTTTGTTAAACAAGGTTTGAAGAAAAATGCTTCAAATCTTGTTTTTTATCAATATTTCATCTTTTTTTCTCTCTGACTAAACAATTATTGATTTTTTCATTTTTTAATGTTATCATATAAATATAAAGGAGAAATTATGGTTTCATTAACTATTCTTTCAGAAAACAGGGACAACTGCGAATTTAAAGGCGAAAGCGGTTTGTCCGTTTTGGTTGAAGTTTTTGGAAAAAAGTTTTTGCTTGACACAGGATACTCAGATCTCTTTCTCAAAAATGCCAAACTTTTAAATATTGATTTGTCAACAATTGAAACTGTTGTTTTAACCCATGGGCATAGCGACCACACAAACGGCATTCCATTTTTAGGTGCTGGAAAAACCATAATTATGCACCCTGAGGCATTTAAAAAACGTTGGTCAATAAGGAAAAAAGAATTTGCAGGTTTTCCAATGACTGAGGAAGAATTGAGAAAAAGACATAACGTGATCACATCAAGAGAACCAATTCAGTTCATGGACGGTTGCTATTTCTTAGGAGAAATACCAATGAAGATTGATTTTGAGAAAGGCAATTTTTCCACCACATTAGACGACCAATTTACGCAAACGGACTTAACCGAAGATGATTCTGGAATCGCCATAAAAACATCTGAAGGACTCCTTGTCATGACTGGTTGCGGACATCGTGGAATTTGCAACACCATTGAACAAGCAAAAAAAGTGACTGGTCAACAAAAAATCTATGGCGTTTTTGGCGGTTTTCATTTAAGAAACTTGGAAAAACAAAAAGGGGTTATTGACAAAACAATTGAATACTTTAAAAAACATGAAGTAAAAGCACTTTATTTGGGACATTGCGTAACAGACGAAGTCATAGATTATTTTGAAGAAAATTTACCCGAAGTTAACGTAACAAGACTTTCAGCTGGTAAAAAAATTAATATTCCGCAATTAAGCAAAGAACCAGCTGCTAAGACAATTTAACAAAGTTCGAGAACAAAAAATCACATAAACATAATCAAAAAATTTAGAGTAAGATAAAAAACTGCCTAACATCTCTTTAATGTTAAGCAGTTTTTTTATTCTTCATTCAAGAAGTTGAAAATTATACTGAATCTAAAGTTAATTGATCGGTTTCACAAAAATGACATCATAACCATTTGAGGTAATCCCCACAGTAATAGAATTGTCGGCATTTATAATACCCTCAACAGAATCCATATATTCATTTAATGCTGAGAAGCACACATTCCCTTGATTGTCAGTCCAAATGTCGTCGAAGATATATTCATTCGTCAAAACTGTCGCCTTGCCGGTCTCAATATCACAATATCCCACTTCAGAATTTGACAAATAATAGATTCTATCATTCTCAACCAAACTCTTTTTCCAATTGTCCTCAGAATACCCTTCTAGTTCAATTTCTTCAATCTCATATTCTATATCATTTAAAAATGTAACTTTATATAGTCCAACAGTCTCTCTGTTTCTTATATAGTAATAACTAACAGAGCCATCTTGCTTTACCAAATATTTATCCTTGCTGAAACCTCTCATTTCTCCAGATAATTGCAAATTTGGAGGCGTAAAAGTTGAATCAACAAGATTTGCGTCTTTATCAAAGACTTGATTGCCAACATAAACAAAACCGTTCAAAGCCTTAAACAACGAAACATTGTCTAAAGTTTTAATAATTCCGTCAGAAGAAATAACAAATTTGCCATTTTCAGAAAAAACATTTCCATAATTGTCCACTATAAAAGCAGATCCAAAAGCACTTAATTTTGAAGAATCAAAAGCTTTTTCAATTTTTAACTCTTCATTTTCAATCGAAAACTTATATATTGGCGTATGACCAGTATAAGGATCACTATGTTTTTTCGCTAAACAATAGAACGCATTTTTGCTTTCCCCTTGACAACCGGCTGTCCCCAAATTTATAAAATCAAAAATGTCATCCAATCTATAAATTTTGCCAGAATTATTGTCTAAAATGTATTGATGTTCGGCATTTGATGTAAAACTTGTTATTTGTTCAACATTTCTTTCAGAATATTCTATAAAAGTAAAATTTGTATATGCCGTAAATCCAGACAAGTAATAAGTTTGTTCTTGTTCTTTCCCAGATTCATCTTCAAACTTAATAACTTCGTAACGTCCGTCCTTTGTGACTCCAAACAATTTCGCTTTTGCTTTTTTTGCAGAGTTTGCATACACCCCTTGTCCGCTTGCCGATGGTGAAGAAACCAATCCAGCCCCAATGTAAGAATAGTTATTCCAATTTTTAATAACCATATTATTAAGATCATGACTTCCACACGCAGATAATAATGTCATACAAGGCAACATTAAACAACACAATAAAATGAAACTTAAAAAACGCTTTTTCATTAATCCTTCTCCTTACAATAATTATAGCATAAATAATTACATCTTTCTATCAATTTAAATCTTAAAATCTCAATAAAATAAAAATTTTGTTTTTAAGCATTTAATTCCTTCTGTTAAAGCATTCAAATTCAACAAAAAGTTTGAATATTGTTGTAATAATGGTATAATCATTTTATGAATACAATTGAAAAAACTCTTGAATATCATGAATTAATTATGACACTCGACAACTTAAACGATGTTCATCTCTATTTGTTGCCAAATGGTTATAAATTTGTTTATTTTAAGTCGGATGCAGACATCAATGACTGGATAAACATTCATATATCGACTGGAGAATTTGCTTCCAAAAGTAAAGCAAAAGAATATTTTCACGATTTTTATGATAAGTTCTACAAACAATTGCCAAAAAGATGTATATTTGTTGTAAATGAAATTAATGAAAAAATTGCAACTGCGACATTATCGCCAGCAGATGAGTATGGATATAAGTGTGTTATTGACTGGTTTGCAATAAGAAAAGACTATCAGGGTAAACATCTCTCAAAACCAATTCTAAGTGAACTCGTACATCTTGCAAAAGAGCTTGGCTACAATAAAATTTTATTGCACACCCAAACACACACTTGGCTTGCTGCTAAGATTTATTTAGATTTTGGATTTGAACCAATGGTTTTTGAAGATAAAAAAGGTTGGCAAATCCTTAAAACTTTGACCAATCATCAAAAATTAGACAATTTTAAGTCATTAAAACCTTACGAGTTATATGATAAACTGGCTCTCAACATAAAAGAATTGCTTGATAAAAAATTTAAAAATTACACTTTTTCCATTTGGTATAAAGGCAATAGAAATGACGTGTATGTTTATGATTATGACAATAATAAAGAGTATCAATATAAATTTTATAAAAATGGAAAAGTTATAGAACAAACATAAAGATTTTGTAATGTAAAGTTTGACATCAAATAACACAATTTAAAATAGTTTTAGACAGAAATAGATCGAAAGTAATTCGCACTTTCGGTCTTCTTTATTGCTTAATTTAATGGAAAATATTTGATGTCAAAAAATGCAGTAAATGATATCAAAAAATCATTATAAAAACATAATAAAAAACCCCCGATTTTATCAGGGATTTTAGTGGTTGGCTTGAGTGGACTCGAACCACCGACCCCCACCTTATCAGGAAAAGTCTTTTTAAAGTGTGGGTGGAACACCTACTGCCTTTTGACTTTTATTTATGAGAATTTTAGCACAACAAAATTTCTTTTGCAACAGAACAAGAGCAATTTACTGTTGCAGTTTGTTGCAAATGTGATTATTTATGATATTTTCTTCGCTTTAATACTGCCTAAAACTAACTAAATATCTTGAGTCCTGTAATAGATTTTTTGTAAAATACATACCAATTTTAATTAAAATATGTTATAATCATTTTATGAACGAACGCAAAACAATAAGAAAAATTATTAAACAATGCAAAAACGATATTAAACAAGATGAGTTGGTTTCAGATAAAGAAGATGAATTATTGCAAGTTTTAGATGAAAACGGCAAACCTACTGGTAGATTTGAAAAAAGAGAAATTGTCCACGGCAATAAACTTTTTCATAATGAAGTTGCATTATGGATAATAGATAAAGAAAACAAAAAAGTATTATTACAAAGAAGAAGTCCAAACAAAAAACAAAATCCTAATAAACTTGCTATTTGTGCTGGTCACGTTGTTGGAAAGGAAACTTTGAAGGAAGCATTAGAAAAAGAAGCAAAGGAAGAACTTGGATTAGATATTAAAAATTATGATGTAAAGGAACTTATTTCATTTAAGCGAATAGTCCCACGAAATCATTGTTTTATTCATCACTATTATATAGGCAAAGCAATTCCAATAGAAAATATTACCATTCAAAAAGAGGAATTGTCGGAAGTGCTATATATGGACTATGAGCACTTAAAACAATTAGTAAAGCAAAACAGCGATGAAGTTGTCTTTAAATGGGAATTTTACGAACCTGTGTTTAATAAACTTGATGAAATAATAAATTTAGGAGAATAAATTATGACTGAAGTTGAATTTTTGAAAAGATTGGTCGTTAAAGCAAGCAAGCTGATAACTGATGATGTTATAGTCAAAGCAAAAGACGACAAAGGAGATTTGGTCACAAATTTTGATTATGAAATCGAAAATTTTATCAACCAAGAAATAAAAAAGAATTTTCCTGACTTTGATATTGTTAGCGAAGAGTTTAACACTAATGGCAAACTGACAGAAAATTGCTTTACAGTTGACCCAATTGATGGGACAATCAATTTTGCACACAACTTTCCACTTTGGGGTATACAAGTTGCTTGTGTTAAAAATGGAAAAATTTGTGCGGCAGTTATTTATATGCCAAAATTAAAAGAAATGTATTGGGCTGATGAAGCCGGTGCCTATCTAAACGATAAAAAAATTTGTGTTAACAATTATCCACCTGAAAAAAATTTGTATGTTGTTGAAGGTAGAAATCGTTTGCCTAGTATGGTTAGATTGGATGCAAAAAATCATAATTATAGAGTGACATATTGTGCTGCTGTAAATTTTGCTTATGTTGCAAGTGGAGTTTTTGGCGGAACAATTTTTAGACATGAAAGTTTTTGGGATTATGTTCCCGGACAATTTTTAGTAAAGCAAGCTGGAGGTTTTATATATAATGAAAAAGGTTGTCACGTTGCTGCTAACAATAAAGAGCTTGGACTAATTTTAGCAAAACAAGCAAAATATTTTGAACCTGACATCGCGACTGCAACTGATATTGACGAAATTGAAAAATAAAATTTTTAAGGACTAATATGAAACAAGAAACAAAAAAGGACAGTGAGAAAAGTTTACTCGATAGTGATTGGGTTGTTAAAAACTTTTCAAAAGATGAAGCAAGCAGACTTAAAACAATTATGATTGCAGTACACGGATTTTCAAGTTCAAGAAATTCTTTTGTCTTTGCAAGGATTTCGCCTGCTCTAAAAGAAAACAAAATTGGTTTGGTATGTTTTGACTTGCCGGGACACGGGCTGCGAAAGAACGAAAAATTGAATGTAAAGGCTTGCCTTGATACTATTAAAAATATTGAAGATGAAATAAGGTCTTTCTACTCTGGTCCAATAAGTCTTACAGGAGCAAGTTTTGGTGGATTTTTGCTTTTAAGATATTTGGAGAACAACAAAAGAATTTATGGTAAAGTTATTTTGCGAGCACCAGCACTTGAAGAATATGACGTTTGCAAAAATGACACTCTTGAAAACTGGAAAGAGATGATTGAATGTTTAGACAGTGGCAAAAACTATTTTAGAGATAATATGGAAGTCGAAACATCAATGCTCGAAGATTATTTTAAATTCGATATATTTAATCATCTTAACATCAAAGAAGATGTCAAACTTATCTATTGTAGTGAAGATATTTCTATAAACAATAATAATATTTTTAAGTTAGCAAAGCTAAAAAATTGGCAGTTATTTGAAATCAAAGGCGCCGACCATTTTTGCAGGCGAGAGCAAGATATTAAAAGAATTACAAGCTTGTTTCTTGATATTTTGTGATGGCAGATAAAAATTTTAAGGAGATAAAGAGTGAATGAAAATTAAAACTGTAATCTTTATAAGCGGATTAGGTGGTGATGCTGGAATGACATATGTGCCAAGTCTTAGAGAGTTCTGTGAAAGTAAAGGCTATGTTTTCTATGCACCTCATATGCCATCATTTGAAGAAGGAATAACCTATGCGAAATATGAAAAATCTTTTGAAAGTTTAATAAAATCGGAAAACATTACAAACTTTGAAAATGTGCTTTTAATTGGACAATCAGCAGGAACGAATTTTGTAGTGAAATATTTAGCAGAAAAACCGATGAAAATTGGAGGATATATAAGTTGTGCAGGTTTTCGCTTTCCACCGGACAAGGTATCATTGGATAAATTTTCATCTCTAAAAAGTTTTTATCCGACAAATAAACAATATGAAATATTTAAAAATTTACCTTTCAAAAAATACTCAATTTTCGGAGGCAAAGACTGCTTTTTTACCACTGAAAATTTATCAAAATATGCTGACGACATCGGGAGCGAAAAAATTTTTGATAAAAATGGTTTACACGGAACAATTAGTGAAAATGTAAAAATTCATAAACTACTGCATAAAGTTATTGAAGAAAAGTTTTAGGTAATCACCCACAAAATAAAGATTAAGGAGGTGAAATGAAAAATATCACAATAATTACAGGTGGTTCAAGAGGTGTTGGGAAACAACTTGCAAAAGAATTTTTGCTTAAAGGTGAAAATGTTGCAATCATCTCTCGAACAAAAAGTGAACTTAAAAAGACAAGAGAGGAATTGTCTAAACTGACAACAAACGATGTTATCGCCTATGTTGGCGATGTAAGTGATGAGAAGTTTGTTAAAGAATTTTATGAAGATATAACAAAGAAATATAACATAACTTGTCTTGTGAATAACGCAGGTGTTGGCAGGTTCGGCACGATTTACGATAACAATAAGAAAATGCTTGATGAGGTTTTCCCTGCAATTGTTTATGGCACAATTTTAATGACAACCTATGCTTTACCACATTTAAAACAAAGCAAAGATATAGTTAAAATTGTCAATGTGATTTCTCAATCTGGCATAAGAGCATTTAAATTTGAGAGTGTTTATTGTTCTGCAAAATGGGCACAAGAAGGATATGCTCAATGTTTAAGAGCGGAAACTTTTGGAACAAACATCAAAGTTATAAATGTATATCCGGGCGGAATAAACACAGAATTTTGGAAAGATAATCGCAACTATGTGAAAGTTGGAGTTGAAGATACATTAGCAAGTCCAGAAGAAGTTGCAAAAATAATCGTTGACAACCTTTACAACAAAGAAACTTTAATTCTTAAAGATTTAGTCTTTGAACAAACACATATGAATTTGGAGTAAAGTTTGCAAAAATTAGAAAAAACAAAAATATTTAGGAGTAAAAATGATATATTTTGTAAGGCACGGACAAACTGATGATAATGCCAATGGGAATTTGCTCACTGGCTGGGGCGCAACACCTTTAAACGAAATTGGGATTATGCAAGCAAAGGAAGTAGCCGTAGAATTGAAAGATGTGAAATTTGATGTTTGCTATTGCTCGCCACTCGTTAGAACAAGACAAACGCTTGATGAAATTTTAAAATATCATAAGCATTTAAAGGTTGTCTTTGATGATAGACTTAAAGAAAGAGATTATGGCGAAATCACTGGCAAGCCTTCAAATATTTGCAAATTTAGACGCTGGAATTCAAATGATAAAATTCCCTTTAAAATGGAAAGTATTCAAAAAATGTTTAAAAGAATAGCAAGTTTTTATGATGACATTTTACAAAAGGAGAAAGGCAAAAATATTTTAATTGTCTCTCATAGCGGAGTTGGTAGATTAACCTATTTTTACTTTACAGGCACGCCAAAAGACGGAGATTATTCAAATTTTAAATTAGATAATGCAAAAGTTATGAAATTTGAGAATTAAAATATTTAATATATTTTT
>CAJJUK010000017.1 GCA_905195085.1 uncultured Christensenella sp. | reverse complement strand
GCAAACAACAAAGCCCTGCAATCATAGGAGTTGCCACAGAAGTTCCACTCAAAAGAGTGTATGGATTTTTAATTCCGCATGAAATGATATCCACACTTGGTGCAACCACATCTGGCTTTATGTTTCGAAAAGCAGGTCCCCGTGATGAAAAATCCGCAATTTCAAAATATTTTCGATTGAAATTTGCATCATCATATCTGTTGTCGTCAATTCCTCCAACAGTGATAATTTTTGAACTTATGCCAGGGGATTTGATGGTCTGATATTCCGGCCCACTGTTTCCCGCCGCTGCAACCACAACCACTCCATCTTTCCATAGAGCATCGGCACCAAGCATGATAGGGTCATTGTGTCCAAGCGGTTCACTTCCAAAACTCATGCAAACAACTTTGATGTCGTATTTTTGATGATTGTCATAAACCCATTCCATAGCATCAAGAATTTTGTTCGCACTAGCCTCACCCTTATCATTTAAAGCTTTGAGTGCAAAGATTTTGGATTTTGGAGCAATTCCAGAATATTTAAACTTTGACAAGGCCCCACAGCCGGAACATACCCCACAAACAAAAGTTCCGTGTCCATTGTCATCATACATATTTTTCTTGTTTGAAATGAAGTCCTTAAAAAGTTCCACTCGATTTCGTCCAATCATGAAATCACAATGTGGAGCGAGCCCAGTGTCAATGAAAGCAACTCCCACCCCTTCTCCATAGAAAGGCAATTCTTGTGCCCCAAGGATTTGTTTTGAAACATACATCATGCAATTTGCCACCGCAAGCGAAGAGATAAATTTCACAGAATCAGAGGTTGACAGCGAAAAAATTTCCTTTTGAGACGCTTTGCAATAGAAAGAATTTATGAATAAATATTCATCAATGATATGTATCTTTCTATCCATCAAAATCTGCCTCGTCTTATCCAAATTTTTGGAAAAAACAAAGCATGGCAATTTTTTATCCTGGCTTAATATTGCAATTTCGTTTAATAATCTTCTGTCTATTTTGTTTACATTCATTTCAAACTGTCAATTATCCTTATCATATTTTCGTAGGTTTGAGTTGGCAAATACATCTTGATTTTCTCAACTGATGTTCTGAGAGCGTCATAATCAAATGTGCCATTAAGTTTTTGATTTTGAATTTCTTTGGAAAGCATGGAAAACAACTCATCTGCCGGACGGTCTTTCAAATCTTCATATGCCTGATTGATGTCCTTTTGGGAATTTGTGTTCTTAGTCTTTGAAGTGGATTGATTTTTTGACATTTCACTAAGTTTCATATTTTGCTCCTAGAAACAATATATGTTTAAGTTTGAAAAATCTACACTAAATCAAATTTTCTTGCATATAAATAAGCATGAACAATTTTTGGAATAATGGCCAACAATTTCAAAATAACAGAGCAAATGCCTACTACCCCGAGGCATTGAACGTGAACGCTCAAACACAATCTTTTGAAACACCAAACACACAAGGAAATATTCAACAAGAACAAAACGCACAAAATCAAAACATAGGGCAAAACCCTTTTTCAAACCTGTTTAACGCACAAAATGGTGGCAATCTTTTTGGAAATTTGTTTGGAAACAACGATCTGTTGACATCTCTTTTTGCCAGCAACCTTTTTGGGAGCAACAACCCAGATCAAAAAAATAATATGTTGATGCAAGCGCTGTCCAACATGCTATCTCCCCCAAAAAAATCAAAACCAAGTGAAGAGAATGTAGAAAAAATCATTGACAACTCTTCCACTTTTGAGGATTTATAAATATTAACGAAACAGTTTGACAATATACTCAATCAAAATTTTATCTTCACAATAATGTAATTCAAACATATCTTGTTGATATTTTTCTAATAATACTTTTTGATTCTTATCTAATGACATTCTTAATTTTTCTTCAATATCCGCCAAACTCTCATATAATTTATATTCTTCCATCTTTTCAATTTTTCGTTCAACAAAATTTTGATACAATAAATCAACCAACTTATCCATTTTTCACCTTCCTACACACAATATATCACATAAAAATTAAAATGTATTCAAATATGCACCATGGTGCTTAAAAATAGACAACAAAAAACCAGCTTGAAATCAAGCTGGTCTGTTTTTTATTCGTCAACGACTTTGCCATGTTCAAAATAGATCTTTCTTTTGCAAATTTTTTCTGCGATTTCAGGTCTTGTGCAAGCCAAAATCAACGTGGTGTCTGGTCCTTTGAGCTTCTTGATCATGTTGAGAATGGCATCAATATAAATGTCAGAAATTTCATCAAAAATGTTGTCAACAAGAAGCAAGTCAAGTTGTCTGAATGACAATCTGATGAGTGACAAGATGTATTTATCTTCCTTTCTGATGTTTTTAACCTTTTCGTCTCTGATTTTTTCAAGAGAAAAATCAATTATGGCATTGTTAATCATCTTCTCTGCTTCAGCCGGCTTATACCCTTTTTTGTTCAAGATATACTTAAAGTTTTCATAAACAGTTTTGTTCTCCAAAAAAACAGGACAATAAGGCACATAACCAACACTGATGTCTGTCTTGAAATCAATCTTTTTTAAAGGAATTTTGTTGATATAAACTTCTCCGGAATCGTAATCTTCCAACTTTGCAATCACTCTAAGCAAGGTTGTCTTTCCGCTGTTTTGCTCCCCAACAAAAGCCACACTTTCCCCAGGTGCCACGTCAAGGTTGATGTCTTCAAGAGCATAAAACTCTTTGGTATATTTAAGATATAAGTTCTTAATTGATAACATAATTCGCTCCCATTTAATAAATATATGATACAATATCTCAAAAAAAAATAAAAGTAAATTCAACAACTTTCGGAATTTACTTTCATTTTCATGGTTTTTGTTACTTATTTTTCTTGGTGTTTTTTGACCTCAACCTTCACTTCTTTGGAAATATCTTCACTCAAAACCAAAATCTCTTCTTGAGTTTCTTCATTCTTTTTTGTTTGTCCGGCAACAACTCGGAATGTCAAATCAACATCATTATTCGCAGAAAACAAAAACACTTTTGTTCCAAAATCTTCATAAGTTTGATAACCAGCTTCACCTGTCGCACCATTGGTCTTGCTGATGAGATAGGTCAAATTATACCAATAGTCGCTCTTTGGCAAACAAATGACATATTGGTCTTGCATCTCCTCACCAAAAGTCAAAAGTTGTTCTTCTTTGCTTGATTTGATTTGCAAATCAACATATTTGTCTTCCATTCTGCCATCATTGTACAAAACAACCTTGATTGCATAATCAGTGCTTAGTGCACCAGTCATCTCACTGATGTGTGCAACTCTCAATTTTGTTTCATTTTCACAACCTGCGCCCATAAAACAAAAACAAACACAAAGGATAATCAAAACAAATTTTTTCATATCTCTATTGTGTTCGTTTTCATCTAAATTATGCCACAAAAACATCTTCCAAATTGCTTTTGGTCAAATTTTTGTGTTATGTTGCAGTTGGTGATTAGAAATTAACTTCAATCAAACCATATTTGTTGTCATTTCTCTTGTAGATAACGTTAACTTTTCCAGTTTCAGCATTCAAGAAAATGAAGAATGTGTGTCCCAATCTTTCGATTGCATCTTTTGCTTCTTCAACCATGATTGGATCAAGGTCAAAAGATTTTTTCTTATAAATTTCTGGCAATTTCAAATCTGGCATTTCTTCCAAGAATTCGAAACCAACATTCTTAGGAGCATTTCTCTTGCTTTGAGTGATTTTTTCTCTGTTTCTGACAATTTGTTTTTCAAGTTTTGGAAGAGCAAGGTCAATGTTTTCATACATATTAAGACCAGAAACTTCAGATCTATACAAAAGACCTTTGTTTGTGATTGTAACTTCCAATTTTTCAATTTTATTTTGTTTTGAGCAAACAACTCTTGCTGATGCTTCATCTCCAAAATATTTGTTCAATCTGTCCAACTTTTCAGTGATGACATCTTTGAATCTTTTTGCGATTTTATAATTTTTTTCAACAAATGTAATTTTCATATTCCACTCCTTTGTACAAACATTTTACCAAATATTTTTCCATTCTCCAAATGTTTTTCAAAAGTTATTTAGACTGCGTTAAACACAAGTTGATCGCCGTCAAGTTCCACTTCAATTGTGCCATGGTCAGGAAGTTCTCCAAGCAAGATTTTTTCAGCGACTTTATCTTCAATCTCTTGTTCAATAAATCTCTTAAGTGGTCTTGCACCATAAATCAAATTAGAGCCTTTTGCGACAATATAGTCAATTGCTTTTTTGTCAACTTTCAACTTCAAATTTCTTGCAGCAAGACGCTTGTTGATATTAGATATGAGAATGTCAGAAATTTTGATAAGGTCTTGTTTGGACAACGAATCAAAGATGCAAATAACATCAATTCTGTTGATGAGTTCTGGTTTAAATCTCTTCTTCAAAGCGTCCATGTAAATGTCACGCTCATTGACCTTTTCACTGTTTTCCGTTCCAAAGCCAAGTTGTCTTTGTTGACGAATTTCATTGGCACCTATGTTGCTGGTCATGATGATGATTGTGTTCTTGAAACTTACTGTTCTGCCTTTGCCGTCTGTCAAACGTCCATCGTCAAGAATTTGAAGCAGCGCATTCAAGACTTCTGGGTGTGCCTTTTCAATTTCATCAAAAAGAACAACGCTGTATGGTTTTCTTCTGACTTGTTCCGTCAGTTGTCCGCCCTCGTCAAAACCAACATATCCTGGAGGTGCTCCAATAAGTTTTGACACGGTGTGACTTTCCATATATTCACTCATATCAATTCTGATGATGTTGTTTTCATTGTCAAACATTGCTTCAGCAAGTGCTTTGGAAAGTTCTGTTTTTCCAACACCTGTTGGCCCCATAAACAAGAAAGAACCAATTGGTCGTTTGCTGTCTTGAAGTCCAACTCTTGCTCTTCTGATGGCTTTTGACACCGCATTGATTGCTTCATCTTGCCCAACGACTCTCTTGTGCAAGATTTCTTCCAAATGAACAAGTTTTTCTTTCTCTCCTTCTGTGAGTTTTGTCACAGGGATTCCAGTCCATTTTGAAACAACTTCAGCAATCTCATTTTCTCCAATTTGTTTGCTTCCGCTTTTCTTAATTATTGTGTCATTCTGAGTTTTAAGTTCGTTTTCAAGATTTATGATTTCAGATTGCAATTTTGCAGCCTTTTCATAATTTCTTTGCAATGATGCCTCATCACGACTTGCAGACAAAGTTTTGATTTTTTCTTCCAAATCTCTAACTTTTTGAGGTTTGATTGTGTAGTTAACTTTGGCACGAGAGCAAGCCTCATCAATAAGGTCAATGGCCTTATCAGGCAAACTTCTGTCTGTGATGTATCTGTCTGACAGATTTGCTGCCGCCCCAATTGCTTCGTTTGTTATGATGATTTTGTGGAAGGCTTCATAAGTGTCCTTAAGTCCCTTCAAAATTTCAATTGTCTGTTCAACTGAAGGTGGATTGACCATAACTGGTTGAAATCTTCTTTCCAAAGCCTTATCTTTTTCGATATATTTCCTATATTCATCAGTTGTTGTCGCACCAATTGTTTGCAATTCTCCCCTTGCAAGATATGGTTTCAACATATCAGAAGGACTTGTTTCACCTTTCTCACTTCCTGCCTGTGCAAGCGTGTGAATTTCATCAATAAAGACAATGATGTTTCCGTCTTGAATGATGGTTTCAATGGCATCTTTAAGTTTTTCTTCCATTTGTCCACGATATTTTGTTCCTGCCATAAGACCGCCAATTTCAAGAGCATAAATTGTCTTGTCCTTGAGTTCTTCAGGAACATCACCGCTTGCGATTGCTTGTGCCAAACCTTCAACGACCGCAGTCTTACCAACACCCGCTTCACCAATCAAGACAGGGTTGTTTTTTGTCTTTCTGCAGAGAATTTCAATCACCCTTTGAATTTCTTCCTCTCTGCCAATAACTGGGTCAAGTTTGTGTTGTCTTGCTTTCAATGTGATATCACTTCCCATATCAAGCAATTTTTCAGGCAAAGTGCTGCCTGCTTGATTGTTGCTCTTTCCATCTTCATTTTTCTTGTTTTCTCTGCCATTAATCTGCAATGAAGACATCAATTTGATTTTCATCTCATCAACATTGACATTGAAAATGTTTTCCAGCATTTTGGTGGCATAACAACTCTTGTTTGAAAGGATTGCAAGAAGCAAGTGTTCTGTTCCAATGAAAGAATGTCCCATATCCATTGCAATTTGCTGTGCCAATTGGAAAAGTTCCTTGGTTCTTGGTGTCAATTCCACGCTTCCAAACAATGAAACACCGCTTGCAGATTCTTCAAAAAGTTCAAACAAAGCATTTTCTGTGACACCATAAGATGCCAAAATTTTTGAAGCAGTGCATTCAGAAACGCTGGCAAGTCCATAGAGAATATGTTCAGTGCCAACCAAGTTGCTCCCAAATCTAAGAGCAATTTTGCTTGCATTTTTAATTACCTTTTCAATACTATCCGAAAATAAACCATTATTTAAAGCCATAAATTCCTCCTTTTTTGGTTTTATTATCATAATTTATTTCCTTAATAAAAGAAAATAAGTCAACTTTTAACGAAAATAAAATCACTTGGAAACAAGTTCTCTTATTTTCCTATTAATATACTCACTTCTCACCTGTTCTTCCTTTAAAATTTCCGAAAAACTTTCAATTTCTCGCAAATTTGCGGATGCTCCTTCAACCAAAAGTTTTTCAAAACTTTTTTGGTCAGATATTTTCAAAAATCCCAAGGCATCACCAAACTTAATAAGTGCCAAAAGTTCAATCATTTCCTTTTCTTCAAGAGAATAACACTCCTTCAAAATTCCATAAGCACGATAAATTTCATCAATCAATTTGTCATGATTGCTTGCCAAAATATCTTCCCTTGCTGACAATTCCATTTGACAGATGTTATAAACATAGTCCGAAACTCCGTCAATAATTTCTTCTTCCGACAATCCCAAAGAATTTTGATTGGAAATTTGATAAAAACTTCCGTAAGTTTCACTCCCTTCGCCATACAGTCCACGAATGGTGTAACCTTGTTGTCGTGCTTCTTTTTTCAACAAATTTATGTCGCCATTTCGCTCAAGAGCCGGCAAAAAAAGCATGACCGAGGCACGCATACCAGTTCCAAGATTTGAGGGGCTTGATGTGATGTATCCATAATCATTGGAATATGCCACATCAATTTCAGACAAAATCAAATCGTCAAGTTGTTTCAACTCCCTGTATGGTTTGTATAAATTGAAACCATTGACCATGCATTGCTCTCTGATATGATCTTCTTCATTAATCATGACAATGATCTGCTCATCATCATTCATAGCAACGGCAGAAATATCTTTGTTTTCAATCAATTCTTTGCTGATTAAATGTCTTTCCAAAAGAGCATTACATTCATTCAGAGAAAGATTTTTAAGTCTGATAAAGTCAAATCCACCAAATTTTTCAAGTATGCTTTGAATGGAGTCAATGATAAAAACTGCGTCAGACTCATCACGCAGTTTCGTGAAAAAGTTGAAGCCAGAGATATTTCTAGCAAGTCTAATTCTTGAAGATATAGCAATGTTTTCAAAATTTTCGTTCATATTCATAATAAAATTATATCAAATAAAAAGTTTTTAACAAACTATATTTAAGGTTTTTAAATCACAAACCTGTCACTTTTCAAAATTTCTTGATAAGTTTCTTCCACAGACAACTTTGAAGAATCCAAAATGTTTGACTCATTAAAATTTTCTGCCAAAATTTCTTTTAGCAACACAATTGATCTTTCTCCCATTTGACAGTCTTGTGGACGAAGCTTATCTCTTTCAACAATTGTTTTCTCATCAACTATAAGTGCCACAAATTTAATAACTACATCACTGCCAGAAAACTTGTTTTTCAACTTTAAAACATCGTTTTTGCTTAATATATAGTTAAACACGACATCATATCCTTCCGCCAAACAATTCTCAATCAAAGAAATGCAATTTTCCCAAAAGAATGACAAATGATTCCCTTCTTTCCATGGGCTGACATAACCACCAACCACAAGATGATAAACATCATCCCCTTCAATAAGGCAACTTTTTGGCAGACTTTCTGCAATCTTTTTTGATATAGTGCTTTTCCCTACTCCAGCAGGTCCTGTTATTAAATAAAGTGTTTCCATTTCATTCCTTGTCCTTATGCTTTTTGCCTTTATACATTCTATCAACTGCCTGCTTGATTTCTGGCAATTCATAGCATTTTTCACAGCCAACAAAACCTGTTTCCAAAATCTCTTCCACACTGGTGTGGCATTTTGGACAAATGTTATTGTTCATCTTTTTCAATTCCTTTCATAGTGAGAGAAATTCTCTTCTTTGCAAGGTCAACAGACATAACTTTGACATCGACAACATCTCCAACCTTGACAACGTCTGATGGGTGTTTAACAAATCCATCTGAAAGTTGTGAAATGTGAACAAGTCCATCTTGGTGAACCCCAATATCAACAAAAGCACCAAAATCAACAACATTTCTGACAACACCTTTGAAAGTCATGCCTTCTTTAAGGTCTTCCATGTGAATAACGTCACTTCTAAGCACTGGTTTTGGCATGGTTTCACGAATGTCACGACCAGGTTTGAGAAGTTCGTTTGTGATGTCTTCAAGAGTTGGTACACCAACACCACACTCTTCCGCAACCTTCTTTTCTCCCTTTTGCTCAATCATTTTTGGCAAAAGCACAAGATTGTTGTTTTTAACATCTTCTTCCGTCAAATTGAAGAGTGCCAAAAGTTTTCTTGCTCCGTCATAACTTTCTGGGTGAACAGCAGTGTTGTCCAAAACGTTTTCTCCACCAACAACACGCAAGAAACCAGCACATTGTTCATAGGCTTTTGGACCAAGTTTGGAAACGGACAAAAGTTCTTCCCTTCTCTTAAAACCTTTTGCCTTTGTTCTGTATGCAACAATATTTTTTGCAATAGACATATTAAGTCCAGAAACATAAGAAAGAAGACTTGGAGAAGCTGTGTTGAGGTCAACTCCGACACTGTTAACACAATCTTCAACCACACCTGTCAAAACTTCTGTAAGCCTGTTTTGAGGCATATCATGTTGATATTGACCAACACCGATTGATTTAACATCAATTTTGATAAGTTCAGCCAATGGGTCTTGCAATCTTCTTGCAATAGACACCGCACTACGAAGATTAACATCATAATCAGGGAACTCTTCTGCAGCAAGTTTAGATGCTGAATAAACAGAAGCACCCGCCTCACTGACAACTGCATAACTCACTGGACGATCCACATGTTTGATGAGTTCTGCAACAAAAATTTCTGATTCTTTTGAAGCGGTTCCGTTTCCAATTGCAATGATGTCAACTTTATTCTTTTCAATCATTGCCTTAAGTTTTTCCATTGCCTCTTCTGTCTTTGAACGAGGTGGAGTTGGATAAACAACTGTTGTGTCCAAAACAGAACCATTTTTGTCAATAACTGCAATTTTGCAACCATTGTGATAACCCGGGTCAAAACCCATGATGATGTTGTTCTTAAGTGGAGATTCCATAAGAAGGGGTCTAAGATTGACTTCAAACATCTTGATTGCTTGTTCGTCAGCCATGTCTGTCAAATTGTTTCTGCATTCTCTCTCAAGAGATGGGAACAAAAGACGGTCATATGCATCATGAATGACCTCGTCAATCAAAGCATTTGTGTCCTCATTGTCTTTTTTGTAATATTTTTCAATCACTGGAATTGTCAACTTTTCATCAATTGTGATGTCAACCTTCAAACATTTTTCCTTCTCACCACGGTTAATTGCCAAAATTCTGTGACTTGGCAAACTCTTGACTTCTTGTTTGAAGTTTGCATAGGTTTCATAGGTCAAATTGTTTTCATTTTCAAGAAGAACGCAATTGATGAATGCTTTGTTTGCAATGATTTCACGAAGCTCTTTTCTGAGTTCTGCATTGTCAGAAATTCTTTCTGCAACAATATCCTTTGCGCCAGCAATAGCTTCTTCAACAGTTGGAACTTCTTCAGTGATAAATTTTTCTGCTTCCTTAGCAACAACATAGTCTTTTGATTGTGCTTGCAAAATATCTGCCAAAGGTTCCAAACCCTTTGCGATGGCAACAGACGCTCTTGTTTTTCTCTTTGGTTTGTAAGGTCTGTAAATATCCTCAACTTCAGTGAGTGTCAATGCTTCTTCAAGAGCTTTTGCAAGTTCATCAGTCCATTTTCCCTGTTCTGTGATAACTTTTTGAACTTTCGTTTTTTCATCATCCAAATTTCTCAAATATTTCAATCTGTCAGCGAAATTTCTGAGCACTTGATCGTCACAAGAACCATGCATTTCTTTTCTATAACGTGCAATAAACGGAATTGTGTTTCCTTCATCAATCAATTCAATAATGTTGTGAGTGTAGTCACTTCTAAGCCCAAATTCACTTGAAAGTCTTTCTTCAATAGTCATGTTAATTTCTCCTTAATCTTTGTTGTATTTCACTAATGATTGTATCATATTTTGGCAAATTTTTCATAAAGATTTCACCATTTTTCTGCAAAATTTCGCCTTTAAACACTGTCATCAGGACATCTCTCTTAGATTTCTCCCAAACAAGTGTTTTGAGCGGATTTTGATAAAGCGACCTTCCACCAGAAACAACGATAAAGTTGGCAAGATTTCCTTTTTTTACTCCATAATTTTCAATTCCAAGCATTTTTGCTCCGCATGTTGTTGCCATTTGGAAGACGTATTTTTCATCAATGCAACTATCGTCTTCAAAAAGTCCTCTTTGAGTCATGATTATTTGTCTCATAAAAGCAAAAAAATCAATCTCAAAACTGCTTCCACTGCCAATTCCAACGCAAAAATCTTTGCTCTTTAGCGAAACCAAATTGGTTGGTCTGATTCCAGATTTCCCATCAGCAGAAGGTGTCAAGCAAAAAGAACAATCATATTGAGAAAACAATTCCAAATCATCTTTTTCAAAGCAATTGCCCCCAACAATTGTCGGCGCTCTGTCCAAGAAACCAAAATCTTCCAAAACTTGTGAAAGCGGTTTTTTATATTGCATATCAATCGTTCCAAGTTCTTCCAATGTCCTTCCGGCATCAATAAACAATCTGCTTTTATTTTGCGCAACCAATGATACAATTTCTGACAATTCTTGCTCACTTTTCTCTTCAAAATGGTCTAAAAATACACAAGCAAATTCATTTTTCTCAGACAAATCGTTGAAAGTTGCCCCAGCCAACACGTTTTTGACAATCATAAGGTCTTGAACATATTTCAACATTTCCGCATCAACAACATCAACGCCCCCATAATTCTTTTCAAATGCATTAATGCTGTGGCAAAATGCATTGACAAAAGGTGAAAGAACAAAATCTCCATTCAAATCTATAATATCCGCCCGTTCTTGTCTGTCAGAATCAGCATTTTGAATGTCTTTTATTACGCCATTTTCAACATACAAATCAACAAGTTCCACCGAGCCATTTTCAATATCAACCAAGTTTGCATTTTTAAAGATTTTTTGCATATAAACCGCCTTTGAAATAATACTAAATGATATGAAAGAGTATATAACAAAAGGTTGAAAAAGGCAAATGAAAGACAGAACAATCTTGCACTCTGATGTAAACAATTTTTTTGCTTCGGTGGAATGTTCCACAAACCCGAAACTGTTTGGAAAACCAGTTGCAGTCACAGGAAATCCAGAAAAAAGAACGGGAATCATTTTGGCAAAAAATGAAATTGCCAAGGCACAAGGCGTCAAAACTGGCGAAGCAATTTGGCAAGCAAAACAAAAATGCCCTGCCCTTGTAACTGTCGGTCCACACTATGCACTTTACGAAAAAATTTCAAAAAAACTTCATGAATTGTATCTAGAGTACACAGACTTTGTCGAGCCATTGGGACTTGATGAATGTTGGCTTGATGTGACTTCGTCTTTGAAATACCTAAACAAAAACGGACAGCAAATTGCTGACGAAATCAGAGAGAGGGTAAAAAAAGAATTTGGTTTCACGGTTTCTGTTGGAGTTTCTTTCTCAAAAATCTTTGCAAAACTTGGAAGTGACATGAAAAAACCAGATGCAACAACCATAATTGACAGAGAACATTTCAAAGAAATTACCTATCCCCTTCCACTTAATTCGGTTGTTGGATTTGGAAATAAGTTGACTACAAAATTTGAAAAAATGAACATTCTCACAATTGGTGATTTTGTTGCTCTAAAAGAACAGTTTGTCAAAGACATCATGGGAAAAACAGGAGTCGAACTTCATCAAAAATTATCCGGCGAACTGATTGACCCAGTGACCTGTTATTACGAAATTTCTCCACCAAAAAGTGTAGGCAATGGAACCACAACCATTCAGGACATAGAAAAAAGAGAAGATGTCAAAAAAGTGGTCACATTTTTGAGTGAAAAAGTAGGCTCAAGGCTGATTAATGGCAATCTCCACGGTTCAACTGTGACAGTGACATTAAAAACAAATGAATTCGAAAAATTTAGACACTCAAAGACCATCGCACCAATTCAATCTGGCGAAGAAATCTCCGAGCAAGCAATGAATTTGATTGATGAATTTTGGAAATATGACAAAAAATTGAGAGCGATTCGTGTCAGAATGTCAAATTTGACCAAGGTTGACAAAATGGAACAACTTTCATTTTTCGGAAAAGAAACAAAAGACCTGGGCAAAACAATAAATGAAATCAATCAAAAATATGGAAAGAACAAGATTTATGTTGCAAGCGACACTGTCTCATTCATAAACAGAAAAAATGAAGATGAAGGTTTCTTTTAAACCAAATTCAAGCAAAACAATCTTTCGAACAAAAAAAGACGTCAAATCGACGTCTTTTTTACACCATTATTCAGCAATTTCAACAACATCTTCTTTTTGAGATTTTGATTGTTGAACATTTTTCTTCTTTTTTCTAGGTTTATAAGCAATTGCCCAAAGTCCAGAACTCATGAAAGCACATGAGTAGAATGTTGCAAGAGTTCCAACCAAAATTGGGAATGTAAACTCGCCCATATTAACAAATCCCAAAACAGTGATCATGAAGATAATGATGAACATAACCAAAACAGCCAAAATCAAGTGAGACATATTGCTCTTGGTTGCGCTGTTTGCAATTTGTTTGTTGTCAATTTTTTGATTTGCCTGACTTGAAACTTTCAAATTTTCTTTGACTTTGCTAAACAACATAACTGAATTATAAATTGAGAAGCACAAAACTGTAAAGAGTGCCACAATGAATGAAATATTGATCTCAATTCTGCAAATAACCATTACGGCCGCAGTAATCAACAAGTCGTGAACAAGTGCAAGGAATGTTGTCATACTGCTTACAAAACCGAATCTGAAAATGAGATAGATCAATGCAACTGCAAGAGCAACAACAAATGCAATGACAGATTTCATAACTGTTTCGATTGTTCCGCTTGCTGTTGTAAATCCACCATTTGTGACAAATCCTGCTTCGTCCAATCCTTCCAAATCACTTGGATCATTCACACTTTCATCAACATACCCAAATGCCTTCAACAATGCAAGATGAATTTGATCGTTGTCTGCTTCAATTCCACTTTCATCTTTTGACGAATCGTTTTGGTATTTGACTATGACAGCATCTTCTGTATAGATGCCCAAATTGTTGTTTGTGATTGTGGTTTTTTGAATTGTATTGATTGAAAGACCAAAGTCACTCAAAACATCATTGATCTTTTCTTTAAGTTTTCCCATGTCAGTGTCAAGGTCGTACGATTCAAATTCTGAATATGTCCCCTCTGAATTGGTGTAGATTGTCATGTTTGAACCACCTGTGAAATCAATGCCAAGATTGAAACCAAGCGTGCAAAGCATCACAATGCCAACAATGATAATGGCAAGAGGCGCAATCAAAAACCATTTCATGTTTTTGCAAAAATCAAATTTTGAATTTTGAATCTTCTCATCAAGAGAAAATCTTGTCTTTTTCTTATTCTTACTCATTTGCCTGCCCTCCTACGACTGCCTCATCATTTTCTTTGAACACCCTAACTTGTTTTGGCAAATGAAGTTTCTTTGCTTTTACACTGTTGAATGGGAGATACCATTTGACAAAGAATCTCAAAACAACCAAGTTGACAAACAATGAAAGCACAATTCCAATCAAGAAAGGAATGGCAAAGCCTTGAATTGAACTTGTTCCAAAAATCCAAAGGAAGATTGCAACTATTGCCATAACAATGTGACTGTCAAGAATTGGCCACAAAGCCTTTTTGAATCCTGATTTAACAGAAAGTGGGATCTTTTTGCCTGTGCGATATTCTTCTCTGATTTTTTCGAAGATGAAAATGGTTGCACCAATTGTAACAGCAAAACTCAAAACAATTCCTGCAATGCCTGTCAAAGTAAGTTGAACAAATGGGATTGCTTGCAAGAAGAACAGCATCAAAATCGCAAAAATAACAAGTGAGAATGCAGAGAGGAAACTGAAATCACCATATCTGCACCAAAGAAGAATCAATGCAACAACAAGTCCAACAACACCACCAATGATTGCAAGTTTGAGAGCTTCGCCTCCAAGTGTTGCGGAAATGACATTGATTTGTGGATTGTTCAAATTGACACTGAATGTTCCACTCATGATTTGAAGCGCATAGTTTTCTGCAGCTTCAAGGGTGTCAAAACTTCCAGAAATGAAAGTTGAATCTCCTGTGATTTGTTCTTCACAAGTAAGTTGCATATCAGCAGAATCATCAATTTCACCCAAATAAATGTAGATAACTTGATTGCCTTCTGCTGCATCTTTTGTCAAAGCAGAAAATTTCTTTGCACCTTCTTCAGTGAATTGGAGGCTGACGCCGTAAACATATTCACCATTTGCATCTTGTTGAACACCCGCCTGAACATTTTTGATGTCGCTTCCAACAATTCTTGCCTCAGCAGAAGCATTTTGGTCAAGCGTCATATAAAGTGGTGTAGGCTCACCAATCAAATCAAAAACTTCGTTTGAATCTGTCAAAGATGGCACTTCAATTCTGATTTTTGAACTGCCTTGTCTTTCAACTGTTGCTTCTGGATATTCATTTTGAATAACCATTCTAAGTCTTGCCAATGTTCCGTCAATTGCCGTATCCAAACTTTGTGTATTGCTGTCGTTTGAAAGAGAGCAATCATAGACAACAGAAATACCACCTGCAAGGTCCAACCCAAGAGGAATGGAGTTGGCAAAGCCATTGTAGGTGAATGATGTGAATGGAACATTGAAACTGCAGACAGACAAAACAATTCCAAGAATGGTTATGAGTGCCACAGCAATATAATTGAGAATGGAATTCTTTTTAACTCTACTTCTAGCCATTATTTCCCCTTAATTTCAACATAATTTTGATAAATAATTTTCAGATAAATTACCTTGACTAGTATAATACATTAAGGGGCTGATGTCAATTAAAAAACTAATTTTTTTTCAAATTGACACAAATAATACCACAGATTGCTCCAATGATGCTTCCAAAGATAATATCGTTAAGAAAAGTGCGGTCAAAACAGAAAGCCCCGTCCAAAATTGAAAACACCAAAAAGGCAATAATTGTGAAAAATAGACCAATCAAAAACCCACTTAGAAGTCCCATTTCTTTGTGTTTTTTCATTCCAATAAAGACGCCAAAGAAAATGCTGACACCTTTGATGACCTGATTGACCGGTGCGATGATTTTGTCAGAAATGTTTGTAAATCTCAATATGAATGCGAAAAGCAAAATTCCAACCAAGGCAACACAAAGACCAACCACGACACCTTTCAAAACGCTCAAAAAAAGACCACTCGTTGCACCTTTTTCGCTCTTTGCTGTTTTCAATTTCATTATTGCCTCCTTGCCATTTTTTAAACATGGACAGACTTTTTAGATAAAATATCCTATGCCAACCAAAATTTATTAATGACAAACCAGCACAAATTTGTCGATTGAGAAAACAAAAAAAACACAAGTGTTTTTGACTTGTGTTTTTTATTATTTTTCTTCAGGCTTTGCAGGCTCTTCTTTTGAAGCAGTTGAATCTTCTTTTGTTTCAACAACTTCTGCAACCTTTTCTTCTGCAGTGTCTTTTTTCTTTTTCTTGTTCTTTTTGGCTTCTTTTCTTGCTTGTTCTTCTTCCAAAGCCTTGCGTTCTGCCTCCGCCTTTGCTTCTGCCTCTTTCTTAAGTTCTGCTTCACTTTTGAAAACAGTGTAAATTGCATAAGCATCAATACTCATATAACTTTTGTTTTTGCCACCAGTTTCAAGCACAACAATCTTTTGAGAATCGTCAAATTTAAGTTCAACAATTGTGCCATAGACACCACTTGTTGTCAAAACTTTGTCTCCAACTTTCAAAGAATTTGTCTGTTCTTGAACCTTTTGAGTTTCTCTTTTGTTTCTTGCATTCATCATGATTGGAAGAGCAATCAAGAGCAAAACAACAATGGCAATCAAAACATAGTTCCAAACGCCTGTTCCGCTACCTTCAAGCAACATGCTGTTCATAAACAAAATCTCCTTTTATTTGAAATAAAAGCCCATCATCAAAACCATGAATATCACCCCTAAAGGCAGTATCAATTCATTAATTCCCATGTAAGTGACTCCTTTTAAGATATTATCACAAAATGATAACATATTCCAAACAAAAATTCAATATTGTTTGTGAAAATTGTGCTTTTTTGTCGTTAAATTTTCTTAGTTTCAACCTCTTCTTTCATTCTTGCAACAAAATCTTCAAGTTTAAGTCCACTCTTGTTTTCAAAACCACGACCACGAATGGAGATAGTTCCATTTTTTTCTTCTTCATCACCAACAATGATCAGATATGGAATTTTCATTGAAAGTGCTTCACGGATTTTGTATCCCACCTTTTCGTTTCTGTCATCAAGTTCCACTCTGAAACCAGCATCAAAAAGACTTTGTTTAATCTTTTCTGCATATTCATTGTTTCTGTCTGTCAAAGTCAAAACCTTAACCTGAACAGGTGCCAACCAAAGTGGGAAAGCACCGGCGAAATGTTCAATCAAAATTCCGAAGAATCTCTCAAGAGAACCATAAATAACTCTGTGAATCATAATTGGACGATGTTTTTCTCCATCTTCGCCAACATATTCAAGTTCGAATCTTTGTGGAAGTTGGAAGTCAAGTTGAATTGTTCCACATTGCCATGTTCTGCCAATTGCATCTGTCAAATGGAAGTCAATCTTTGGCCCATAGAAAGCGCCGTCGCCTTCATTGATGACATAGTCAAGTCCCAATTCGTCAAGAGCACTCTTGAGTGCATCTGTTGCAAGTTCCCAATCTTCATCACTGCCCATGCTGTCTTCAGGACGAGTTGAAAGTTCAACATGATATTTGAAGTTGAATGTCTTATAAACTTCATCAATAAGAGCAACGACATTTTTGATTTCACCCTTGATTTGATTTGGTGTCATGAAGATGTGTGCATCGTCTTGAGTGAAGCAACGAACTCTCATAAGTCCACCAAGTTCGCCAGACTTTTCGTGTCTGTGAACAAGTCCAAGTTCACCAAGTCTCAAAGGCAAATCACGATATGAGTGTGGTGAGTTTTTGTAAACCAAAATTCCACCAGGACAGTTCATTGGTTTGATAGCAAAATCAACATCATCAATTTTTGTTGTGTACATATTTGCTTTATAATGTTCCCAGTGTCCTGAAGTTTCCCAAAGATGACGAGAAAGCATGATTGGTGTTGAGATTTCGTCATACCCTGCTTTTCTGTGAATTTGATGCCAATAATCAATAAGTAAATTTCTCACAATCATTCCATTTGGAAGATAGAAAGGAAATCCTGGACCTTCTGGAGAAATCATGAAAAGTTTGAGTTCTTTCCCAAGTTTTCTGTGGTCGCGCTTCTTTGCTTCTTCAAGCATGGCAATATGTTCATTCAATTGTTTTTTGTCAGGAAAAGCATAAGCATAGACTCTTTGAAGCATTTTGTTCTTTTCGTTTCCTCTCCAATATGCACCATTGACTGCATGAATTTTGAAAGCATAATTTTGAAGATTTCTGCTGCTTTCAACATGAGGTCCACTGCAAAGGTCAAAGAAGTCGTCGCCTGTGTAATACAACGAGATGACAGCATCTTTTGGAAGTTCATTGATGATTTCAGTTTTGTATTCATTTCCTTTGAAAAGTTTCAAAGCTTCATCTCTTGAAACTTCCTTTCTGACAAAAGGTTCTCCCTTGTTTATGATTTCTTTCATCTTCTTTTCAATTGCGTCAAAATGGTCTGGTGTCAATTGTTCGTCCAAATCAACATCATAATAGAAACCATCATCAATGGCAGGTCCAATTGTAAGTTTTGTGCTTGGATAAAGTTCCATCAAGGCCTTGGCCAAAATGTGTGCAAGAGAATGTCTTGCTCTGTGTAATTTTTCGTCTTTTTCTTTAAGTTCCATTTCAAATTCTCCTTTTCGCCTGCATTTAAAAACAAAAAATCGTTCTTAAAAACAAGCATAACTTGAATTTAAGGACGATTTAACAAAACCGTGGTTCCACCTTAATTGCACAAAAATGTGCCACTCTTTCAATTTTTGTATCTTCAAACATGGAAGTGGTTTCATTTTTGACATTGCCAAGATTTTTCACCAACCAATCTTTCTCTGCGCGCAAAATTTCAAAAACTACTTGTCTTTCACTAAATACGGTCATATTATAAACCATTTGTTTGGTTTTTGTCAAGGATTTTGAGTCACTCTTGATAATTTTATTCAAATTCGACAAAAATAGTCAAATTATTCTCATTTTTGGTCTTGACAGATAATATATTTATGTTATAATGCGAGAACGTTCAAAAATTCAAATTAAAAGGAGGCGAACTCATGAAGAAGGAAACTATGGTTGCAGAATTTGAAGATTTTCAATTGCCAGAAGAGAACAAACAGAACGAAAACTTCTCAAAAAATCAAAAAGAAAGCAATATGGATTTGACCATCTCTGCATTGCGTGAACTTGCAAACCAAGAAAACACAGGATTGCTTAGTTTTATGGTTAATAACAATTTTGATCACGAGATTTTTTCACATCTTGAAGAAACTGGAAACAAAAGTTTTGCTAATTTCTTAAAACGTTTCTTAAACAACAATAAAAAAGCAAAAGCAACTAGAGAATTATAATAAAAAGAACAGATATAAAGGTCTGTTTTTTTATTTATATAAAGTTACTTTATTAATTTTTTCTAAATTTTTATTGTAACAAACATTGATTCTTTCTTCAAAAATTCGACTTAAAAAACCTGCTGTGTTGTCATCACTTCGACAGAAAAGATTGATTTTCTTTGGACAAAGTTCAATCAGAGAAGTAACAAGCCCCTCCTTCGACAAACTTTCATAAGGACAATCTTCCTGAGTGCTATGTGGAGTTATGAAATAACCATTTTCATCTTCAAAGACATTGATTTCTTCTTCGCAAATTTCAAGATTGTCAATCAAGAATTTGAGCAAATCAAAAAAGGCTTCATTACTGACAAGATAATCGCTGTTTTCGTTTGCGAGTGCAATAAGTTCCGCCCACTTTTCTCTCAGGGCCTTAAGTTTGAAAAAGTAAAATGAATCAAGATGCAAATTTTTTTCAAGTTCCAAATTCTTGCTTATGATATAAAAATCGGTTTCTTTATCAAAATTAATGAGCGCTTTCTTAAAAGCCATCAAACTCATCTTTTCATGCAGAGGCAAACGCAAATTTTCTGTCAAAAATCTGTCTTTATAAAAATTGCAAATCACTTTGATGACGCATCTTTCAATAATCACACTTGTTCTTGCACGTTCACTTTCTGGGCAACCAATCAAGATGTAAAAATTTTCAAACTCTTCATAGCAAGTCACAACCGCACCAAATTCTGCTGTCTGCGACTTCAAGGTTTGATATATAAATCTGGCAATCTCAATATTTTTAGAGCTGACAGAAATAGAAAGTTCCCACATAAAAACTCCTTACAAGACCTATTTTATGCAAGGAGTTCAAAAATACTCAAAATTTTGGTTTTATTTTGCAAATATTATTTTTTATTTGACTTTTGTTGAAATTTTTAAGATAATTAAAATGCAAAAGGAATAGAATATATAGTATGAAGAAAAAATTGCCACTCTTACTTCTTTCAATATTTATCATTCCATTCTTCGCACTTTTTGGTTGCGATGAAGTTTCTTCATATCCTGTTTTGGTCTATTCAAGTTCAACAATCTATGGCTCTGTCACCGGAAACGGAACTTATGATGAAGGCTCAACTGTGACACTCACAGCCACTGCAAAACAAGGAAGCAGTTTCATTGCTTGGGTATATCAAAATTCAACACAACTTGAAGATGGAAATGTCTACAAAATTGCAAACACCACAAACAGCAGTGAACTGGTGGAACAAAGCACACTCACTTTCACAATGTCCGCATCCACTCAAGGTTCATACACCGCTGTTTTCAGCGACAACAAAATGATGTATGTCAAACTCACTTCAATGCGTGTCACCTCAACACCTGATGTTGATGGAGAAGAAGACAATTTGGAGAAAGACCCAATCATGACAGCAAACATTTCTGTTTTGCAAGGCTCATCTTCCACAAACCTTTCAACAGTTTATGAAATTGAAAACGCTGAAATCAAAGACAATGTCAACATCGTTCCTGAAAACGTGACCGAAATTTTGAGACTTTCAACAACACAAGACAGACACATCAGAGCAAATGCACAATTTGTTTACAACCAAAAAACAATCAGCATAACATTCAGAGCAGACATAGGCTATCAAGACAACACCGATTGGATCGATGGAAACAATTACAGATACAAAATTCAATATGCTGACGGAAATTATAAAGTGATTTTTGAATTCCAAGTTGACACAGACCAATCATATTATTTAGTTTTGAACTATTCAAATTTAACTGCTTAAAAAAACAACATCGCAAGATGCTGTTTTTCTTTTTTTGTTTGTAATTTTTAATTCTTGTGATTTTGGCTCATTTTTCATATTCGACACATTTGAGATACAGTCCACAAGCCGGCATAGTCTGTCCAGCATATTTTCTTTGGCCAGTGAGCAGTGCTTTTTCAACATCTTCTTCTGACAAATGTCCACGCCCAACATCAAGCAATGTTCCAACAATTATTCTGACCATATTGTAAAGAAATCCGTTCCCCGTCACGCAAAAAGTGTACATTTTTCCTTTTTTCGTAATTTTCAGGTCATAAATTTCTCTTTCAAAATTTGTTACATTTGTGTCAGCACTGCAAAAACCTTTGAAGTTGTGTTTTCCAATCAAAAGTTTTGAAGCCTGTTGCATTTTTTCATCATCAACCTGATATGGATAAAACGCAATCAAGTCATGATTCATTGCTCCCCTATCTCCGCCAACTTGAACAACATATTGATATGTCTTTCTCTTGGCAGAAAACCTAGCATGAAAATTTTCATCAATCTCTTCAACTTTTTTTATGAAAATATCCGCTGGCAACAAATCATTGAGAGCGGTTTTGAAATTCTTGACTGGCATAACATTTTCTGTTTGAACACTTGCGACTTGACCAAGTGCATGAACACCTCTGTCCGTTCTTCCACTTCCTTCAACATTCAAAATTTCTCCAGTCAATGCAGCGAATGCTTTTTCAATCTCTTCCTGCACAGTTCTTTTGTCCTTCTGCTTTTGCCAACCAAAAAAATTCGCACCATTATATTCAATCGTCAATTTTAAATTTCTCATAGGAATATTTTACTAGAATTATAATTAATAATCAAATAAAAAACCAAAATAAATTTGACTAAACTCGTGAAAAGATTTAAACTTAGATTAAGTTTAAACATTGTAAACGCGACACACTTAAATCAAAAACACAAAAGGAGATTTATATGAAAAAAGTTGTTGATGGAAACACCGCCGCTGCCATGGTGGCATACAAACTTTCTGAGGTCATTCCAATCTATCCAATCACGCCTTCATCTCCAATGGCGGAATATTGCGATGGACAAGTTTCAAGTGGAAAGACCAACATTTTTGGAGAACTTCCAACACTGATTGAAATGCAGTCAGAAGGAGGAGTTGCCGGAACAGTTCATGGAAGCCTTTGTGCCGGTGCAATGACCACAACTTTCACATCAAGTCAAGGTCTTCTTTTGATGATACCAAATCTATACAAACTCGCTGGAGAACATCTCCCTTGCGTCATTCATGTTGCCGCAAGGACACTGGCAACTCATGCCCTTTCAATTTTTGGCGACCACAGCGATGTCATGGCAACAAGACAAACTGGTTGCATACTTCTCTCTTCAGCATCAGTTCAACAGGCACATGATTTTGCACTCATTGCACACATTTTGGCATACAAGACATCTCTTCCTGTCATTCATTTCTTTGACGGTTTCAGAACATCACATGAAATTCAAAAAATTGATGCAGTAAGTGATGAAGTCATCAAGGCTATGCTCCCTGAAGAAGAAATCAAAAAATTTAAAGCAAGCAGAATGACCCCTGACGCCCCATATCAAAAAGGCACAGCACAAAATCCAGACGTGTTCTTCCAAAATAGAGAATTGTCTTCCCCTGCCTATGTGAATGTATACAAAACACTGAAAGAAATTTTGAAACAATTTGCCACTCTCACTGGTCGCAAATATTCACCTTTTGACCTTATTGGCACAAAAAAGCCTAAAAATGTCATCATAAGCATGGGCTCATCTTGCGAAACAATTGAAGAAGTTTTGGAAAGTGACAAAGAACTTTCAAAAGATGTTGCTCTTGTTGATGTTCATCTTTATCGCCCATTCGACTACGAAAAATTTTCAAAAACTCTTCCAGAAACTGTGGAAAAAGTCATTGTTCTTGACAGAACAAAAGAATGTGGTGCAAGAGAGCCACTTTATCTTGATGTTGTCACGGCACTCAAAAACAGACCAAATATCAAAATCATTGGTGGAAGATATGGTCTTGGAGGAAAAGAATTTACTCCAGCAATGGTGAAGGCGGTCATCAAAAACTTTGAAACTATGAAAGATAATTTCACAGTTGGCATAATTGACGATGTTTCAAATTCTTCACTTCCACTCGAAACCTATCACTCAAAAATCAAAACATTCCAAATGAAATTCTTTGGACTTGGCTCTGACGGAACAGTTTCCGCAAGCAAAAGCACAATCAAAATTTTGGGAGATGAACTCGACAAATTTGTTCAGGGCTATTTTGAATATGACAGCAAAAAGAGTGGAAGTTTGACACGCTCCCATGTCAGAGTGAGCGACAAACCAATCAAAAGCACCTATCTTGTTCAAAACGCCGACATAATCACAATCAACAATTTCTCATTTGTGCATAAATACAACTGTCTTGAAGGTTTGAAAGAAAAAGGCAAAGTTCTCATCAACACTGTCTTTGGCGCTGATGAAGTTGACAAAGTTTTGCCTGATATATACAAAAAAATCTTGCAAGAGAAAAAAGCAACACTCTTTGTCATTAATGCCCAAAAGATTGCCGAAAGCGTTGGACTTGGAAACAAAATTAACATGGTTATGCAAACTGCACTTTTCAAAACATCTGGAATAATACCATTTGAAGATGCAAAAATGCAGATTCAAAAATACATCAAAAAGACCTTCTCTAAAAAGGGTCAAAAAGTTGTTGAAAAGAATTTGAAAGCGGTTGAACTTACAGAAAATGGAATTGAAAAAGTCAACATAAGCAAATTCACTTTCAAAGGTATTACGTTCACTGAGAAAAATATTCCTGACGAATTCTATCAAAAGATCATGAAACCAATTGAAAAACTTGAAGGAGACAATCTCCCTGTTTCAGTCTTTGACAAGTCGGGAATAATTCCTAGTGGAACTGCAGAATTTGAGAAAAGGGGCATCGCCGCACATCTTCCAACTTGGCTTCCAAAAAACTGCATTCAATGCGGACAATGTGTTATCTCCTGCCCACATAATGCCATTCGCCCAGTTCTTGTTAAAGGCGAAACTCCAGAAGAAATTGAATTTGCAAATGCGTTCGGAATGAATGGATATTATTACCGCCTGCAAGTCAGTCCAGAAGATTGCACTGGCTGTGGCGTTTGTGCAAATGTTTGTCCTGCAAAAGAGAAAGCTCTTGTCATGAAAATGGCACATGAAAGTCTTGACAAAGAAAAGAAAAACTATGAAACTTTGAAAAAAATTAAGTCAGAAAAAGAAACCCCATTCTCAACAGATATGCCAAAAGGTTTGCAATTCAAAGATTGCTATTTTGGTTTCTCTGGTGCGTGTGGTGGCTGTGGTGAAACGCCTTACATCAAACTAGCAACAACTCTATTTGGAAAGGAAATGGTGATTGCAAACGCAACTGGTTGCTCAAGCATCTATGGCGGCTCATATCCATCTTGTCCATATTTGAAAGATGACGAAGGAAAAGGTCCAGCATGGGCAAACTCACTTTTTGAAGACAACGCAGAATTTGGCCTTGGCATCAAACTCGGAAGCAAATATGGTGCAAAAGAAAAACAAAGTATTTGGATTATCGGTGGCGATGGCTGGGCTTATGACATTGGTTATGGTGGACTTGACCATGTTTTGAACAGCAAAGAAAATGTCAACATTTTGGTTCTGGACACAGAAGTGTATTCCAACACCGGTGGACAAGCATCAAAAGCAACTCCAAGAGGCGCAATGGTCAAATTTGCAAATTCTGGAAAACAGACAAAGAAGAAAGATTTGGTTGCACTTGCAATTGCTTCAAAAAATTGCTATGTTGCACAAGTCAGCCTTGGTGCAAACATGAATCAGTGCATCAAAGCATTCAAAGAAGCAGAACAATTTGATGGACCAAGTTTGATTGTCGCCTATGCTCCTTGTGTCAACCATGGATTTGATATGTCACAAACGACAACCGAGATGAGAAAAGCTGTTGAGTGTGGTTATTGGTCACTGCTTAGATATAACCCAAGAACAAACGACCTGTCAATCGACAGCAACAGCGACTTTGACAAATATGAAGAATATTTAAACGGAGAAAGTCGTTTCAGTGCAATCAAAGAACTCAAAGGCGAAGAAGCAGAAAAACTGCTTTCCGAAAGCAAAGAAGACGCAAAAGAAAGACTTGAGACAATCAAGAAATTCATAAAAGACAATCAAAATGCGTAAAATAAATTTGACAAAAGAATATAAATATTTTAAAATAACTAAATAAAACAAAACTAAAAAGGTTAAAAATATGGATTTATTTAAAAGTTGGTTGGTTGAAACCCCTATCGCCCATAGAGGTTATCACGATAAAAACATTCCAGAAAATTCTTTGGCTGCTTTTTCAAAAGCAGTAGAAAAAGGCTATGCCATTGAACTTGATGTTCAACTTTTGGCAGACGGCACAGTTGCAGTTTTTCATGACGACTCTTTGTCAAGAATGACTGGGAATGACGGATACATCAAATATCTCAACAAAGAAGATTTGAAAGTTCTCAAACTCAAAGGCACAAAAGAGAGCATACCTACTTTTGCAGAAGTTCTCAAACTCGTAGACGGAAAAGTCCCAATTTTGATTGAAATCAAAAATCAATACAAAGTTGGTCAATTGGAACAAAGCGTCATTGATTTGTTAAAAGACTATGAAGGAGATTACGCTGTTCAATCTTTCAATCCTTTTTCTCTTGGGTATTTCAAAAAGCACGCTCCTCAAATTTTGAGAGGTCAACTTTCAGGCACTTTCAAAAAAAGTAATTTGTCTTGGATAAAAAGACTTTTGCTTAAAAAAATGAGATTCAACAAAAAAGTAAGCCAACCAGATTTCATATCCTACGAAGCCTCCGCCCTTCCAAACAGATTTGTGAGAAAATATAAAACCCTCCCTCTTCTTGCCTGGACGGTCAGAAGCAAAGAAGAATATCTTAAAGTTGTCAAATATTGCGACAACATCATATTCGAAAAATTTGACCCTGAAATTTAATAAAAATCAACACAACAAAAAACACCAAAAATGGTGTTTTTTTATTTCTGAAAACTAACTTATGTTTTTTCCTAAAATTTTAAATCAAAATGCCCTCAATTTTTATTCCTTGTAATTCCAAGAAATAATAATCATTCAATTTGCGATTCAAAGAGTCGTCAGAATGTGCACAAACATAAATTTCTCCATTTTCAATTTTGGAAATGATGACAGTGTGATTAAAATCTTTCAACCCTTGGCGTAGTTGAATCAAATCACCAATCTCCAAATTATAAACATTTTCAATATGCCCCACAGGACCTTTTGTCATGTTGTTTAATATGAAATTTTCAAAATAGAAAACGGAACTCCAGCTTGCTGATCGATTATACGAATTTTCGTAGAACCAACCTTTGATTTTGTCATAATACATCACTCCACCACCGGCAATAAGACACTGAGAGATAAAGTTCGTGCAATCCCCACCAAAATCACTGAAATCAAAATAGTTTGGATTGCGTGACAAAGCCCAACTTTGAGCATAGTGCACTGCACCTATTCTGTCGTAATCTCGCATATTGTCAATCATTCCACTGTCACAGATTTTGCCAAATTTCTTGGCTTATCTGGATTGTAGCCAAGTTTCACCGCATAATGAAATGCCATAAGTTGCAAAGCGGTTATGCTGACAATCGGCATCAAGAACTCTTCAAACTCCGGAAGTTGCAAAAAATAGTCAACTTCAACAGAATGTTCAAAGTTTGACACAAGCAAAATTTTCCCTCCCCTTGCTTTGACCTCCTGAATGTTGCTTTCCATTTTTTCTTTCAACTTCTCTTGCGTCGAAATGGCAATCACAAGAGAATTTTCATCAACAAGCGCCAAAGTTCCGTGTTTCAATTCTCCACCAGCCAAACCAATGCAATTTATGTATGCAATCTCCTTCATTTTGAGAGCACCTTCAAGACTTGCAACATAATCTTGCTCTCTGCCAATGTAAAAAATGTTTTTAAATTGGTAAAGGAATTTCAAAAGAGTGTCATCTAATTGCAAGATATCAAATGACAGCACAAATTTTTTCAGACTCTCCTGCAACTCCAAATTTCCGGATAGTTTTATTGCAAAAATCAATAAAGTGAAAACCTGTGCAACATATGCCTTTGTTGAAGCAACTGCAACTTCTCGTCCTGCAAAAGTTGGCAAGATGATGTCTGCCAATTTGTTTAAAGAACAATAAGGCACATTGGTTACACACATAACATCAAAACCCTTTTCTTTGATCAAATTTGCACAAGCAATCGTGTCAGCCGTTTCTCCACTTTGACTGACAAACACATAAAGACAATTTTTGTTTAAGACATTGTTATCATATCGAAATTCACTAGCAATGGAAACTTTGCACTCTTTATTGCAAAATTGTTGAATGTACCTTGCTCCCATAAGCCCGCTGTGATAAGCGGTTCCACAGGCTATGAAATGAAAACTTTTGTATTTTTTTAATTTTGAAATTTCCGTTTCTGAAAAAGTGTTTTCTGAAAAATACTTAAAATATGTTCGCTTTAACACAACGGACTGTTCTTTGATTTCTTTAAGCATGAAATATTCTTCATTGAGATTTTCATCGCAAAAATCAAAATTATTAATCAAAACAGCATTTTTTTTGATTTTTTTGCCACTTTTATCATAAAAGACAATGTTTTTTGCACTCATAACTGCAAACTCATCATCTTCCATTATGTAACATTTTTCAAACTTTCCCACAAACACCGACAGATCACTTGCCGCCATGCAACCGTTTTCATTTTGAGCAACCATAAGCGGACTTTTTCTTTTGGCAAGAAAAATTTTGTTGCTGTTTTTCTCAAGCATAGCAACCGCAAAACTTCCCTTGACCAAATCGCAAGCTTCAATCAATTTGTTTATCACCGCCCCTTTTTGCTTGGAAATCAGATTGACAAAAACTTCTGTGTCTGTCTGCGAATTTAAACAAACATCACTCAAAAAAATCTTTTTCAGATCTTCATAATTCTCAATGATTCCGTTATGAACCAAGGCAAACTCCCCATTTGATGACAGATGAGGGTGAGCATTTTCTTCGCTGACTTTTCCATGCGTTGCCCATCTTGTGTGCCCAATCACAATCTTTGAGTTCAAATTTTTTCCAATCTTTTTCTCCAAGTTTGCAATCGGCCCAACACTTTTGACAACTTCCAAATTGTTGTTTTGTTTATAAGCAATCCCGCTGGAATCATATCCCCTATATTCCAATTTCTTAAGCCCATCAATGACGTTAAAAACTTCATTAAAATTCCCAATTGCACTGCAAATTCCACACATAACATCTCCTAAAAATAAAAGCACTAAATCGTGCCAATATCTTATATGTTTTTGGGAGAATTACAGTGAAAAAAAAGATAGCAAAATTTTGCTATCTACATTTTATATTTTCAATTATCTCAGATATGTCAATGTGATGTTTCCATATTTTTTCTCATCAAAGACTTCAAAGTTTCCATAGTCAAAAGTGTCACGGCTGTCATGTTCACAAACAATGATTCCATCTTCTGCCAACAAACTCTTTTCATAAATCTTTGCCAAAACTTTTTCATAAAGACCACTTTTGTATGGTGGATCAAGAATGATCAAATCAAACTTTTCCTCACATTTATCAAGAAAAATCATGGCATCACACTTAAAAACCTTGGTATCAACGCCCATTGTTTTCAAATTTTTCTTGGTCATGTCAACACTGCGAACATCTTTGTCAACAAAAACAACCTTCTCTGCCCCACGACTCAACGCCTCGATACCCATTGCACCAGTTCCACAAAACAAATCCAAAACACTTTTGCCTGGAAGAAAAAATTGGAGTTTGACAAAAAGAGCCTGCCTAACCTTGTCTGTGGTAGGCCTGATATGGTCATATTTGTTTTCAATAAGTCTTCTTCCCTTAAATTTTCCAGAATCAATTCTCATGGAGATATGATAGCATTTTGCAAAATGATTTTGCAAGAAAAACAAAAATATTCATCACAAAATCAAAGTATTACCCCTGAAGTTTGAAAATCCAGTCAAAATTTCATACGGAATTGTGTCAATCTTTTTTGCCATATAATCTGCATCAAACATACAAACAACCTTATCTCCGACTTTGACACTTTCATCAACTTTCACAAAAAATGCGTCCATGCAAATGTTTGCAACACTTCTGTATGGTTTTTCGTTTATCAAAACCTTGAAATCTCCACTTAAGTTTCTTCTTAAGCCATCGCCATAACCAACAGGAACGATGGCAAAATAGCCACCATTTCTTACTTTATATTTCTTTCCATAGCCGATGTATTCTCCACCTTTTGCATAAAAAATTTTGCTTACGTATGATGAAATTTGCATAACTGGTTTCAGATCTTTTTGTCCATACCCATAAAGTCCAATCCCCAAACGCACCATATCAAATTCAAAAGGATAATTGACAATTCCACTGCCACCAAAGCAAATCGTTGTATTTTGCAAAATTTCTGCTCTTAACATTTGAAATTTCTTATAGTCATGAAGTGTCTGTTTTTTGTCTTCCAAACAGTGAAAATGAGTGTAGATAGACCTCAAATTGATTTGTTTTTCTTCCAACAAATCGTTCAAAATCCCCATATACAAAACATTTCCAACACCGAATCTGTTCATGCCACAGTTGATTTTCAAGTGCATATCATCTTTAAGCCCATAGTTCAAACAATTTTGAATGTCAACTTCATCTTCAACCATCACTTCAAGATTGTGTTTTTTGCATTTCTTAAAATCAGAAATTTTGGAACAAACCAAAATAGGCTTGTCACTAATCTTCCTGACTTCCACTCCTTCTTCAATATGTGCGACACCAAAATAGTCAACATCATTTTCAATCAACTTGACAATCTCTCTCAGTCCATGCCCATAAGCATTTGACTTGACCATCGCACAAATCTTTTTTGATTTAAAACAACTCAAATTATGAAGCAAATTTTCCCTGCTTAGCAATTTAATGTTTTTCATAATATGATATATAAATTTTTGGTAATAATTGTGAAAATATCCCCCCTAAACACACTTGATGTTTTATGTCGAAAAATAATGCTATATGACGAACTATTGACGTCATTTTTAAGTAATTTTTCTTCAATTCTTGTAAAATTTCACATAAGGAGGGATATATGAGCAATTTGCCAAGATATACACTGCGTATTCCTAATTCTTTGCAACAAAAAATCAAATACACAGCTTCATTCAACGGAAGAAGCAAAAACAAAGAAATAGAATTCGCCATAAAGCGATATATAAACGATTTTGAAAGATTGCATGGAAATATTGAGATAGAAAACGAAATAGAAGATTAAAAATTTAATCAAAATCAAATTTTTGATTGACAATGCCTTTAATGTGTTGTATAATACACATAGTTTTTTATTGGAACAAAAATTCCACAGATATCATGTGCCGCGTTCCATACCGAGGGCTTCGGACAGTATGGTCTGCATCGCCCGTCCGGTCTTCGCCTTAACCCTCTCGCCGATGTACTTAAGTTTCCTAAAATAAAGTATTGCCATTTCCGCTTTCTT
>CAJJUK010000016.1 GCA_905195085.1 uncultured Christensenella sp. | reverse complement strand
TTTAATTATTTTTTTTATAAAATTAATTAAACTAATTTCATGAAACATTTTTTTAAAGATTTGCTTTTATATATCAGTGCATTTGTCCCGATGTATTTCCTGGTGTTTGTAAAGTTGATTGTTGAGATAATCAATCAAAACCTAACTTTCAATGTTCTTAACACCATCAACTTTGTGACGCTTCTTCTCTTGATTGGGCTGGGAATCTTTGGATTGGTTTGGAATGTAAATTTTGCAACTGGAAAATCTATTAAGGTGGAGATAGTGTCAAAAAAGAACATCACGGACCAACATTTTCTGGGATATTTTTCTTTGTTTGTCTTTTTTGCAATCCCGCTCGATTTGTCTTTAGTGAGTGCGTATTGTGTCTATGTCTTGGTGTTGATTATGATTGGTATTGTTTACATAAACAATTCTTTGTTCTATATAAATCCTCTTCTCAACATTCTTGGTTTCAATTTTTATGACATCCGTTATAAAGAATATGGGAGTGATGAGATAAAAAGTTCCAAAATTTTCTATCGAGGTGATTTGTTGATTGAGAACAAAACTTATTGGGTGAATTTGAAGAATCAGCACTTTTGTTTCGTTGATAAAAAACATAAAGACGAAAATTGATTAAAAAGTTGAAAATTTTTCACAAAAATCTCAAAAAAATATGATTTATTTGTAGTTTTTTCTTGTTTTTTGCGAAAACTGTTTTTCTTTATGTATTGACAAAATCGTTTTGATGAGTTATCATACAAAAGGTTTAAGGAGAGTTATATGGAAAATAATAAAGCATACATAAAGATGATGGAAGAACAATATTTCAATTTGCTTGAGTTGGAAGTAGACGAATTGGTTAATGACATTAATAAAAGTAAGAGAACGTTCTCTTTTATTAGTGACCGTTATTTTTCAACAGCATCAAGATATTTGAGTTTCAATTTCAAAAAGGTTGACAAAAAAGTCTCAAGTCAGTTGAAAATTTATGCTGACATTATTGAGAGACTTCAGAAACTGGAAGGAATGCCAATGAGTGAAGAAGCTCAACAAAAAGTTTATAATATGTCAATGAAGCTTTTGGGACCAGCAATCAAATTGGGCTATTGTGATGAAGCGTGTGACCTTTTGAAAATTGTCAAGAATCCAAACATCAACAAAATGTTTAGTGATGCAAATGTATCTTCTGCTCTTTTGAAGGTCATAGAGAACTATGGTAAAAGAGCAATACTTGAAGAAAATCCAAAATTCAAAGAAAAGGTTGATTCTGTCATTGTTGATGTTGTGGCAGGGGAATATGGCGAAGATACAAAACGAACATTAACCATGGAGAAAATGGAAAAGGTATACGCAAATGCAAGCGTTGTTAGAGGTGATATGGTTTTCCATATGGATGGGACTCACGAATGGGTTGACGAAGCAAAGAAGAAGACCAAATAAACAAAAGACTGCAAAAGTCTTTTTTATTATATATAAAAATAATATAAATAATAAACATTATATATAGTGCCAAAAATGTAAAAATCTGAAAAATTGGGTATTGACAATCGCATTGTCGTAAGTTATAATATGCTCATAAAAAGGGAGTAGTTTCCACACTGTAAGTGGTCACAAGGCGTCATTGCGGAGAAATCCTGCTTTGTGAGAGCAAATTGCTTTAACAAGACTTTTTGAATCATGGTTCAGAAAGTCTTTTTTTTCTGAACTTAAAATAAATTTAAAAGGAGAAAGAAGGAAATGAAAAAGATGTTAAAAAAATTTGCAACAATTGGAGTGTGTGCGTTAATTGCAGGAACTGCACTTGGCTCAACGGGATGTTCTGAAGGAGAAGAAGAAAAAGAATATTCAGAATCTTTGAAATCATTGCTTATATATAAGGATGTTCCAATTGTTTTGAATGAAAATGGGGTGGGGACCATTCATAAGGGAAGCGAAATAATCAAATATTTTGACGTAAACTACTCTGGCAAGGGTGGATATATTTCAGTAATTCCAGTTCTTAAGTTTAATTGTGGAAGGGAACTTGCGACATACCAGTTTACAGTTTATTATCAAGGTTGCCCAGCAGAAGATAAGTATGATGTCGTTTGTGACTGTGCTCGTGAAATGGTTGAGGAAGCGACTTTGGAAATGGAAGAAGAAAGTGTGACAAGTCATTCGACCTACATTCATCAAGACATTGAAATGATTCGCTGAAACAAAAACTTTTCTAAAAACAGTAGAAAAGCATACTGTCTTTTATTATTTATTTGGTTGACAACTCCCTCCCCCCCCCCATGATAAAATGAATGATGGGAGGGGATATGAGTGAGGATTTAAATAACTGGAAAGAAGATGAAAGAAATGAGAATGAAAGCCAATATAAGAAAAACAATGACAAGTTCTGGGTGGGAATCCTTTGTGCTATCGTTTTCAATCTGGCTGGTGTGGTGATAGGTTTCACATATCAAGGGGAGATGAGAGAAACATTTTTCTATGGTTACAGGAAAGGATTGGTTGTGTCATTTGCTTTGATAATATTAACTTTGGCTATTTGGTTGTATTGGTATCATTTAGTTGCTGGTAATCCATAAATTTAAGGTGGTCTTGGGACCACTTTTTTATTATTTTCAAAAAAATTTTATCTTTTTCAAAAAAATTTTTTAGAAATTTTTGGCTATTTTTCGACCTTTTTTGCGAACACACGGCAAGACGCCCCGGCTTTTAAAAAATTCTTAAAAAAAAGTTGAAAATTTTTAAAATTTTTTTGAAAAAAGTGTTGACAAAGATTTTCCCATTGTGTTAGAATACGCATGTTGACACCGCAAGAGAGGTTGATGAATGAGTCAACTGTCAACAAAAGTTCTTTGACAACTACATATTTAGAAGATAAAGTCAAATATTATTACGAGTTTAAACTTTTTAAATTTAATTAGTTTTTAATGTAATACGATATTTGCATACTCAAATTTTAAGTCGAGTAAAAGTTGCTATATATAATAGGTAGCAACAAAGCGAAAATGCTAAGAAATCCAAATCAATATGATTAAGCTACAAAGAGCATATAGGGAATGCCTTGGCACTAGGCGCCGATGAAGGACGTGATAAGCTGCGATAAGCTACGGTGAGATGCACATAATCTGCGACCCGTAGATTTCCGAATGAGGAAACTCAGCACTGTTAATACGGTGTTATCATTGCACGAATCAAATAGTGTAATGAGGGGAACCCGCCGAACTGAAACATCTAAGTAAGCGGAGGAAAAGAAAGTAAACAAACGATTGCGGTAGTAGTGGCGAGCGAAACTGCATGAGCCCAAACCAAGGGTAGAAATACCTTTGGGGTTTAGGACCTTCATAAAAGAGAAAAGACGATAGGTGAATACATCTGGAAAGGTGGACAACACAGGGTAATAGTCCCGTAACCGAAATTGAATTTTCCTTGGAAGGCACCAGAGTAGCACAGGACACGTGGAATCCGGTGTGAAGATGCGAGGACCATCTCGTAAGGCTAAATACGACCTAGTGACCGATAGCGAATAGTACCGTGAGGGAACGGTGAAAAGAACCCCGGGAGGGGAGTGAAAGAGAACCTGAAACTGTATGCTTACAAGCAGAGAAAGGACGACTCACCATGAGGTGATAGTTTGATCTCGTACCTTTTGTAGAATGGGCCGGCGAGTTACGATATGTAGCGAGGTTAAGTGATTATGTCACGGAGCCGAAGCGAAAGCGAGTCTGAATAGGGCGAAATATAGTTGCATAGCGTAGACCCGAAACCAGATGACCTAACCATGAGCAGGTTGAAGCGATGGTAACACATCGTGGAGGACCGAACACACGCCTGTTGAAATAGTCGGTGATGACTTGTGGTTAGAGGTGAAACGCCAATCGAATCTGGATATAGCTGGTTCTCCTCGAAATAGCTTTAGGGCTAGCCTCTGACTAAAGATTACTGGGGGTAGAGCACTGAATAGGCTAGGGGCCTTCACGGGTTACCAAACCTTATCAAACTTCGAATACCAGTTAATTGTTCTCAGGGAGTCAGACAGTGTGAGATAAGTTTCATTGTCGAAACGGAAACAGCCGAGACCCACAGCTAAGGTCCCAAAGTTAAGTCTAAGTGGAAAAGGATGTGTCATTTCTAAAACAACCAGGATGTTGGCTTAGAAGCAGCCATTCATTAAAAGAGTGCGTAATAGCTCACTGGTCGAGAGACGATGCGCCGAAAATTCAACGGGGCTAAAGACTTACACCGAAGCTTGGGAATTTGATTTATTCAAATTGGTAGAGGAGCAATGATTGCGGGCAGAAGCCATATCGTGAGGGGTGGTGGACTGCAATCAAGAGAGAATGCCGGCATGAGTAGCGAAAGCAAAGTGAGAAACTTTGCCGTCGAAAGTCTTAGGTTTCCTGGGGAAGGCTTGTCCTCCCAGGGTAAGTCGGGGACTAAGGTGAGGCCGAAAGGCGTAGCCGATGACAAACTGGTAGATATTCCAGTACCACCAACGCACGCCAAAGAGCGATGCAGTGACACAGTAGGATAGCAGGAACACGGTGATGGACAGCCGTGGCCAAATCATGAGGGGTCTAATGAGTGAAGTACCATATAGAGTGCACCCTAGGTGATGATGGGGAGTGAAATTTAGTAACGAAGTCTGCGAATTCACACTGGCGAGAAAAGCTGCTAAGTAGTGTGTGGGTGCCCGTACCGCAAACCGACACAGGTAGACGATGAGAGAATCATAAGACGAACGGAATAACTCTTGTTAAGGAACTCGGCAAAATGACCTCGTAACTTCGGGAGAAGAGGTGCCGGCAGCAATGTCGGTCGCAGTGAAACGTCCCAACCAACTGTTTACCAAAAACACAGGTCTCTGCTAAATCGTAAGATGAAGTATAGGGGCTGACGCCTGCCCGGTGCTGGAAGGTTAAGAGGAGATGTTAGCGCAAGCGAAGCATTGAATTTAAGCCCCAGTGAACGGCGGCCGTAACTATAACGGTCCTAAGGTAGCGAAATTCCTTGTCAGGTAAGTTCTGACCCGCATGAATGGCGTAATGAGTTGGGAGCTGTCTCAACAGGAGATCCGGCGAAATTGAAGTATGCGTGAAGATGCGTATTACCCGCGACTAGACGGAAAGACCCCGTAGAGCTTTACTGTAATTTGACATTGAGTTTTGAATTATGATGTACAGGATAAGTGGGAGGCTTTGAAGCAGGTTCGTCAGGACCTGTGGAGCCATCCTTGGGATACCACTCTTTGTGATTTGGAATTCTAACATTGTGCCGTTATCCGGGCAGTGGACAGTGTCTGATGGACAGTTTGACTGGGGCGGTCGCCTCCTAAAATGTAACGGAGGCGTCCAAAGGTTCCCTCAGGATGGTTGGAAACCATCTGTATAGAGTGCAAAGGCAGAAGGGAGCTTAACTGCAACACCTACAAGTGGAGCAGATAGGAAACTAGGGCTTAGTGATCCGGCGGTTGAGTATGGAATTGCCGTCGCTTAACGGATAAAAGTTACCTCGGGGATAACAGGCTGATCTCCCCCAAGAGTTCACATCGACGGGGAGGTTTGGCACCTCGATGTCGGCTCGTCACATCCTGGGGCTGAAGCAGGTCCCAAGGGTTCGGCTGTTCGCCGATTAAAGTGGCACGCGAGCTGGGTTCAGAACGTCGTGAGACAGTTCGGTCCCTATCTATCGTGGGCGTAGGATATTTGAGAGGGCTTGCTCCTAGTACGAGAGGACCGGAGTGAACGCACCGATGGTGCACCAGTTGTCACGCCAGTGGCACAGCTGGGTAGCTATGTGCGGTTGAGATAAACGCTGAAAGCATCTAAGCGTGAAACTTGCCTCAAGATTAGATATCCCATAACATAAGTTAGTAAGACCCCTTGCAGACCACAAGGTTGATAGGTCGCATGTGTAAGCACAGTAATGTGTGTAGCTGAGCGATACTAATAGGTCGAGGGCTTAATCACGGATTTAGTGAAATTTTAAGCCATGCTAATTTGAGAACTCAAATTGCTTAATATTTCCATTTTTGCTTCCTTCTAAGTGTGTAGTTGTCAGAGAACTTGTCTCTGTTTGAATATTGCCACCTATCCTATCCTCCTTTTTTAAATAGGCAATATTCAAAATATTATGATAATATCATTGACTTTTTGAAAAGGAAATGTTATTATACCATAACCGGTGGCGATAGAGAGAAGGTCCACCTGTTCTCATCCCGAACACAGAAGTTAAGCTTCTCATCGTCGAAAATACTTGGCTGGCGACGGCCCGGAAAAATAGAACACTGCCGGTTAATGATGAAACTCACCGCATGAGGTGGGTTTTTTCTTTTTAATTAGATGCAGTGTTCCATTTTTCAGAAAAATATCACCCAGAAGAATAAGTGTCCGTGGTGATGCGACGATGAATCGTCTAAGAACACTGCCGGTTAATCATTGAAGCATCCGCATGAGGGTGCTTTTTTGTTTTATTTTATTAAAAATTAGGATAATTTCTTTATAAACCCTTGACAACTCCCCCCCCCGCAGTATAATAATAAAAAGGGAGAGAAAAAATGAAAAAGAAAATCTTGGGAATTGGAGCTTTTGTTGTGGCTTGTTTATCATCTGTTTTGATGTTGGCTGGCTGTGGAACAACTGAAAAAACATTCAGTTCTGATGACGGAATCAGTGTAACCTTAACAAATGAGTTTCAAGAATATAGCATGTATGGTTATAGTTTGGCATTGTCAACCGCGGACAAAGCATTTTTGGCAGAAAAAGTGGTTTTCAACACTCAAGGGACTGATGAAAATTGGACAGAACAAGAATATGCTCAAGCAATTGTAGATTCAAACAGCCTTGATTCAATGAGCGATGTCTTTGTTGACGGAGAAAGAAATTTGGTTTATTTTTATTACACAAATGTTTCTCAGGGTAATAATTTCTATTACCTTGCTGTTGCAAAGAAAGGAACTGATGCATTCTGGCTTTGTCAATTTTCGTGCTATGAAACAAGGGCTGAAGCATATAAGACACAATTCTTAGATTGGGCAACCACAATTGAAGTATTATAAGGAGGAGAACACAAATGGCTTTGAAATATAAGGATATAAAGGAACAAATGATTGCAAAGAATTATGCTGAAGATGGTTTGGTTGCGTTGTGCCAAACAGTTAACACTTCTACAGCTGCTTTTTGGGGAGGAATGATTGGAGCAGCAATTGCGGGTGCAAATAACAAATGTTATGCTGTTTCAAAAATTGGGGAGCAACTTGTTTTTGTTCCTTACACGAACAAAGAAATCAACTTTCAATCTGCGTTTGCGTACAACAAATCAAAAATCACTAAGGCAAAAGTAAGTGGTGTTGGCGGATTTGCAAAAATCAAAATTTGGACAGTTGATGGAAAAACTCAGAAATATAGCATTATTCAAGGCAAAGCAGAATTGCAAACAATATTGACTAAACTTGAAGTTCCTGCGAAATAATCATAAAAGAATAAAAACATCTTTTTTGAGATGTTTTTTTATTAATTTTTAAAAAATTATTGACATCGACAATTTTTGATGTTATATTAACAGCGTCGAACAAGACTTTAGAAAATTTAACAAAAGGGGGTCAAATGAAAAATGATAATTGTAAAGTCTAACAAAAATTCAAACAAAAACATTTATGCGTTTGGCCTTTTTTGTCTGATATAATAAACTATTGAAAGATAATTGAGACCTTCGTATAAAAAATTATAGGGAGGTTATATGAAAAATAAGGTAAAGAAGAAAAAAGATACCAAACCTAAAAAACCAAATATAGGTATGTATCTTAAGAAGTTTAAAGGATGGATTTTCCTTTATATTTTGCTGACTGCTTTTGCTTGTGTTTGTGACATTTTCTTGACAATTTTTATGGCAAGAACCATTGAACTTATCACATTACAAGATTTTCAAAAAGCAATATTTTTGCTTCTTGCAATCATTGGAATTTCTGTTTTTCAAAGATTATGTTGGTATTTTATCAATCTGATCTATTTCAAATATTCCAACAAAATTATGTCACTCTTAAACCTTGATTTAGCAAAACAAGCGTTCAAACTCAATTCAAAAACCTACAACGATCATGACACAGGAACCTTTGTTCAGCGTATTGTTGAAGATCCTGCACAAATTGTGGACAACCTTGCATCTCTGGTTGATATGATTATGACAATCATAACATCAACAGTCATGTTAATCTACATCACAACATTGAATGCATGGATTTCTCTTGCGTTGGTGGTTTTGGCAGTTATTGCAGGAATTATTGAATATAAGCGTGTTAAAATTCGTCGTAAAAACAGATGGATTGTTCGCCGTAAAAATGATAAAGTTAATTCTTTGACGACTGAAATCGTGAGAAGTGAAAAAGACATCAAGTCTTTGGGATTGGAAGATAAACTTTCTGAAGTTTCAAAAGAATATTATGAGGATTATCGTAATCAAAGATACAAACTTGACAAAACTGATGTAAATTTTTGGTCAGTTAGAAACTTCATAATTGGAATTGGAACGTTGGCAGTTCTCGTTTTGGGAATCTATCTCATGGATAAGGGACTTTTGACTCTTGCATCGTTTATGATTGTCTATTCCAATCGTGGTTCCTTGTGGGATGTTGTTTACAATGCCGGAAATCTTGCAAATACATTTGTCAACATCAAAGTTTGCCACAGCAGAATGTTCTCGCTTTTCGACGAAGATGAATTTGTGACAGAAAAATTTGGAACACTCTCCGTTGATAACTTGGTTGGAGAAATTGAATTTAAAGATGTTAGTTACACTTTCAAAGAGTATGAATATGAAGAATTGACTGCAGATGATTTGTTCAAAAAAGGAAAGGAAAAGAAAGCAAAAAAGAGCAAAAATAAGTACAAAAGAAACAAAAAACTTGTTTCCGAGAACAAAATTTTTGACAAACTGTCTTTCAAAATTCAACCAAACACGACTGTTGCTTTTGTTGGTAAAAGCGGAAGTGGAAAATCCACAATCCTCAACTTGATGAGCAAAATGTATGAAGCAGACGATGGACAAGTTTTGATTGATGGTATTGATATTAAATCTCTTGATAAAGAAACTTTGAGAAGCACAATTTCTTTGGTTAATCAATTTCCTTACATATTTGATATGACAATCAAAGAGAACTTGCTCTTGGCAAAGGCTGATGCCACTGATGAAGAAATTGTTGATGCAATCAAGAAAGCATCTTTGGAAGAGTTTGTTTCAACATTGCCTAAAGGACTTGACACAAAAGTTGGGGAAAGCGGAATCAAACTTTCTGGCGGACAAAAACAAAGACTTGCAATTGCCAGAGCATTGCTAAGAAATTCCAATATAATCATTTTTGACGAGAGCACAAGTTCTTTGGATAATTTTGCGCAGGGAGAAATCAAGAAAAGTATTGATGGTTTGAAAGGAAGAAGCACGGTCGTTATTGTTGCTCACAGACTTTCAACAATCAAAGATGTTGACAAGATTTTCTTCCTTGATGGTGGAAAAATTATTGACACAGGAACATTTGATGAATTGTTTGAAAAGAACGAAAAGTTCAAAACCATGTTCTTGGCAGAAAACATATAAAAACGCACTTTATTTGTGCGTTTTTTTGTTATTGACTTTGGCAGGGTTTGGTGTTATAATCTCTTCGGAGTTTGAAATATGAGAAATATATATGATGGCACGGGTGGTTTCACACTTAAATGTTGCAATCTTAGTGAAGTTATTGACGATATAAAGGCTGGGGAATGGTTCAGGACTGACAGTATGGATTGGTATTATCGAAGCGTTCCTTTTCAAGTTGGAAACAACGTGAGCGTTCCAAGTTCTGTGTTTTTTCTTCATCGTGTTTGCGTCACAAGTTTTTCAACAAAATACACCTATTTCTATAAAATTATACAAGATGATACCACAAGTGTTAAAATCTACACAAAAACTGCACTTGAAGATAAAATTTGCCAGGAATTAAGCATTTTAAGAAAGGGTGTAAGTTCAAAAACTGTTACACCTGCTTCAGTAAAAAAATTGAAGTTCTATTTAGATGCCATTCCGCAAGAAATCTATTTGAGAGAAGGCTTTGGAGAAAAAATGAAAGAAGCTCTCAAGATTGGCGCTGGTTCAAGAGGTAAGAAGCTTGCCATTGAAAGTCAACTTGTGGGGGATATTGTTGATGCAAAGATTGCTAAAGCTCAAAAAGATGACAGAGATGCCACAGAACGTTTGCAAGAAGTGTTTAATGCAATGCAAACGCAACGAACAGAGACAAACAAAGATAAAGCAGATTAAAGAGTCCAAGAAGACTCTTTAATTTTTTTGATAATTTGAAATTTTTTTTCAAAAAATGTTGACATAATATTTCATATTTGATAAAATATGTCACGTAACCGTTGATATTCCTCAGTAGCTCAGCGGTGGAGCAGGCGGCTGTTAACCGCAAGGTCGTAGGTTCAAATCCTACCTGAGGAGCCAAGAAAAGCATGAATGAAAATGTTCATGCTTTTTATTTTTTAAGACCTTGCACATCTTTGATGTATTTCCGAAGGAAATGGTTAACAGACGCAGGCTGAACTCGGAGAGCATGGAGCGAAGCGGAATTAAACCGCAAGGTCGTAGGTTCACCCGAGACGGCGGGGCAACATTATTCTTGTTGCCCGTTGAAGTTAAAAATTCAACACTGTTGAATTTTTCAGTCACTTCAACCCTACCTGATGAGCAAAAAAAGCGTGAACGAAAATGTTCATGCTTTTTATTTTTATCTTTTAACGATATTTTTATTTGTGGGTATTTTAATTTGTGTTATAATTTTTGCAAATAAAAGGAGCTAGGGCTATGTTTTATTGTGATGATTGTAAAATGGTTTGTGATCAAGAGGTGGGTCATAATTGTGGCAAGAAAAGATTGAAACAGGTCGAAGCAAAAGATTTTTGTTTTTTGACCGAAATTAGAAATGAGCAGTTTTATTTTCTGGAAACAGAATTAAGGAGAAACAAAATACCATTCGTTTCTCAACCTTTTGGGAATGGTGCAAGAACGGCGTTGGGGTTAAATCTTGAAAACCAAAGAATTTTTGTTCCTTATGAGTTCTTGCAAAATGGCCGAGATATCTTGAGTGAAATTGAAAATAAAACATTTAAGCAAAATTTAAAAATCTTAAAAGAAAATATTGATAAATTGTTTGTAAATAAAAAAATTGAAAGAAAATTAAGAAAAAATTTAAAATTAGATAATGAAATCAATATTTTGGATTTCTGTAAAAAAAGTATTCTTAATTCAAAAAATATTGTAGATGGTGGAAGAATTAGTTCTTGTGTTAATGGCGGGCATTATTTCATTGTGGAGTTGGAAAATCTCTTTTTGACGGTTAATTCAGCCACAATGGAAATTTTGGATTTTAGAAGAAAAAACTGATGAAATATTTATGTTGATTCGGCCTTATTTTATGCCTGTTGATTTTTTTGTTTATTTGTGCTATAATATTTCTTGAAGATGCAGTATTCTAGTCAGTTTCTTTACTAGGAAGACGAAGTAATAGCGTCGAGAGGCACATCGATGAAGTTTCTGGTGCATGCTTTGGTTGCCCAAACTGGGGCAGGTGCTGGAAGTTAAGAATCTTGGGCAGGTTATAATGGCATATAACTGTCGACCCAATTTTCGCGGAGACCTAACAGGGTGGTTTTCCACTCTCTAGGGAAAGAACCTGCATTGCGGTAAAAGCTGTGTGCAGTGTAGCCTACTTTGAGTGAGTGTATGGGGATTAGGCGTTAAGAATATCTCTTTATGTGGGCCAACATGAAGATTTATTTGCTTATGAAACTATGCTTGCAAAAGAAGAGAATAGTTGATGAAACTGTCAAGGAAAACTTCTAGACTGTTGCATTCTTGCAGACAAAGATAGGATTATAGTGTGTTCTGAGTGGCGATTCGGTGTTATGTCTTGCTTAAAAGGAAACTGCCCAGATGGCGACATTGGGTGCGAGAATGGGAAATCCGACCGAACCTATGACACAAGGTTTACTATTTTTGTTGTCTTCAATAGAGCCTGTAACAGGGCTCTATTTTTGGTATTTTACTTTAATTTGTTTTTATGTTATCATTAATCGAATTAAAGTTTGTTATAGGAGAAAAAATAAAAATGGATGCCCCCAAAAAGGACAAAAAAAATCAATCTAAATTCAAAAAATATTTCCGCTGGCCACTGATTGTGCTGGTTCTTTCGTTTTGCTTGTCTATGGCCTTTGGTGTGCTCAGTGAAGTCGCACTTAATGGTGCAAACATCGCCATTGCAATTGTCGTCATCATTGTCTTTCTTTTCATCGCCATTCTGACAGATATGATAGGTGTGGCGGTGACTGCGTGTGATGTGAAAAATTACAGAGCCATGGCTGCAAAAAAAGTGCGTGGTGCAAAAGAAGCTATCATGTTGCAAAAAAATGCCGACAGGGTGTCAAGTATTGTTGCTGATATATTGGGCGATATTTGCTCCATCTTGAGTGGTGCTGCTGGTGCGGCTGTTGCAACTGCTCTCATAACTCAGAGCATGACAGACTTTATGGGAATTGTTGTATCTTCGCTTGTTTCCGCGGTTATTGCTGCATTACTTATTTCAGGTAAGGCATTTATGAAAAGATATTCGTTGGAACATGCTGACAAAATCATTTTGCTGTTGGGGAAATTTTTAAGCATTTTTCACCTTTCGAGAAATTCTAAAAAGTCAAAAAATAAATCAAACAAAAAGAAATCCAAAACAAAAAGTGATAAAAAATCAAACAATGTAGTTGAAAATTTGAACGCGACTGAGGTTTTTGAGCAGAACGGCAATCAAAACGACGAAGTCAAAAATGAAGAATTGAAGAAGGTTGATCTTGATGAAAAAGAGAAAAAAGAAACATCTCGTGAATGAGATGTTTCTTTCTTTTGGTCGGAGTGGTGAGATTTGAACTCACGGCCTCACGGTCCCGAACCATGCGCGCTGGCCACTGCGCTACACTCCGCAAGTTGATTTTCTTATATATGATTTTACCACTTAATGAGATAATTGCAAACAGGAAAATTAAAAATTTATTTTGAGAAACAAAAATATTGAAATTCGACAAAAAATTGCTAAGATTGATATTGACTTTTGTTTGTGAAAATGGTAGAATGTCCGCTGTCGGAGTTTTACGGATATGAGAAAAATTGTTAATTTAAGTGAAAGATATGTTGATATTTTAGTTGGAAACCAATCACATAAGAGAGTTGGCCTTGAAGCGGTTACAAATGAAAAATGGGAGGGGTGTCCTATTGTTTCTGTCGAGTGTGAACCACATTGGCAATATTTTATGTTGAACCTTCCAAATCATAATGAAGTTGTTTGTGACAGATTTTCTAAAGTGCAATTGCGAAAAATTGAACATGGATATTTTCAAAACTGTTTTTGTGTTATTGAAAAAGGTCGTCAAACAATAATCTCAATCATACATGATGGTGGTGTGCTGAGATATCCAGAATTTAAGAAAGATTTTTCTTTGGATCAAATTGATTCTTTGTTGGACGACAAGAATGTTGAAATGATGACCGCATTGATGTTGAACAGATTTGATGTTTCAAAATCTTATCAGAGTTATCAAACATTTTGTGAAAATCTCCCAGCTTCTTGTTGGAAAGATGGAAATTTTGAAGAGAATGTTTTGGAAATGTATCAAAGACTTGGAGACGTTGAACTTGAAAATGTTGCAGACGAAAATGCTGTTAATAAACAATATTGCAAAAACAAAACATTGAAATATTTTTGTGATTTATCAACTAAGAGAGAAAATTCATCAAATGAATTGAAAAAAGCGATTTAAAGTGAATATTGACTTTTGAAGTGATGTGAGATATAATTATTTCAGGAGTGAATTAAGAAAAATGGAAAATAATACAACAATTATTGATTGGCAAGTTGAATTTGAAAGACCATTTAAAGGACTTTTGAAATCGTTTGGAGATATTATTCATGATAATAGAATTTACAGAATCTATTGTTCTGGCAAAGCCATAGTTGAAATTGCTGACAACTTTGTTTTTAATGCAAAAGTGGAAAAAGGTGAAAATGGTCAAAAACAAACCATGATGGCAAACAGGGAATTTGAAGCGATAATCAAAAAAGCAATAAAAACAATTGGGCCAACCGCTTTCGCTTTTGACGGAACTGCAAATGGCTTGGTTGCTGATGAAGTAAGCAAAAAATTGCCTGGTTTGTCAATCAAGGATTTTGTCATCAATCAAGTTTCAGCAGATTTGAGAGTTGTCGGGAATCGTGGGACGGTTTATGACAGATTTGTTGTTTTGCATGATAAAAGAGAAGAAAACAAGAGAGAATATGGTTTTGATCCTTTTATTGAAACCTATGAAAAACCAAATAATCCAAGAAGATATGATGATGATTTTGATGAATGTGAAAGAGAAATGAAAAAATAGTCCAAAACGGACTATTTTTTTAATGCTTTCATTATGATTGTCATGCTTTTGTTTTCAAGTTTTCTTTGTCTGTTGTTTTGAACCGCTTTGGCGATGAGTTCTCCGATTTTCCATAGACCTTGAAATGCTAAGAACATTAGGATGTAGAAAATGTATAACAATATCAAATACGGAATATTGAAAGACATACCCAAGATTGTTGTTGAAGGGAAATTAAAAGGCAATGGAAGCGGACAGATTTGTGTGAAGCAATAGTTCGGCATCCAATAAACCCAAATGTCAGGGTTGTCAGTTGGAAAGGCAATTGTTGAGATGTATGCACTGACAACTGTTGCGACTATGTAAAGAACTGTGAAGACGGCAATGCCATTTAATATTCCTTTGAATTTTGGTTTGAACAGTTTCAATAGAACAGGCATGATTGACAATGCAAAGAGCAAGGCGTGTGTCAAAATGAAATATAGATAGTTAAAACTGAATATGTAATTATTTCCGTTTAAGGAGTCGATTCCCATAAACACAAAAACGGACATTGCGCCAACCGCATTCACAAAGAAGAGATTGTCCAAGAAAAACTTCTTTTTTGTTAACATGGCAATAGGAATCAATATTGCACCAATGTCACAAACATAGAGTGGGAGCATATTGAACCATTGTGTTTTTCCTTGGTATCCAGATATGAAAGATACAGAAATTTTGGATACGTATGTCAAAATGAATGTCAATGACAGAATAACAAGAAGTTGCCACTTTTCTTCTTCATCTTTTTTCCTCAGGAAGAAATAAAGTCCAAGTGTTACCGCAATCAAAACAAAGATTGCAATCAAATGCCAAAATCCAAAGTTGTGGTAGGCCAAACCTGCAAGAACATTTTCTGGGATTATGTACTTGAAAAACTCTAAAATGTTGAGTGGGGTTGTGAAAAGAACGACAAATAGGAAAGTTTTAAGCGTTTTCCAAAAGTTTATCTCTCGAAATCCCCCCCCCGCAAGAATTATGATCAAAACGGAACTTGCAATCAGAACAACAATTTCCAAAATCATAACAGTAAGGAGCAGGGCGCTGTTGGTTGGATCTGTCAGACTTGTGTTGAAATTGATGAAATCAGGCAGGAATATGATTGAAATTAATGTCAGTGGAATCAAAAAGAGTTTTGCGACATTAGCCATTTTTTCGTTTTTATAGAAAGCAGCCATCAGAATGTAGATTGCTCCGCCAAACATAAACCATCTGATTATGTTGCCAATTGACCAAGCAGATGTGAAATGAGTGAATTGTTCCATGGTCGCTGGGAAAAAGAATTTTCCTATTGCCAAGACCATGCCTATGACTGCCAAGACTTTTAATGTGATTTCCAAACTTTTTGTTGTGCTTTTTGAAAGCGTAAGGGATCTTGCGGTGCTGTTCATTTGTTTCTCCTATTTTATTAGTTTTATATTCTACTAAAATAAGATACCATATTAATAATAATTATCAAAACAAATTGTAGGAATTGGTCAAACAAAAATTTTGGAGACTTTTTTATTTTTCTTTTGAAAACTGTTGACAATGATGTCTTTGTCTGCTATAATACAAGTGCTGTTATTTATGGGAGGAAGTGCAAGGTTACTTGCGTCATACAAGCGACGATAAGAAAATTTGCATGGACCAGAGTTTCGGCCTTGATGCCGAGGCGACCAAAATGACATTTTTTTAAGTCAGACAGCATGACACACGCGGGGTAGTGTTCGACAGTGATTGAAACTTGTTGTGGGAATCAAGTTTGTCACAAAAATGCGTATCCCGATTGAAAAAATGCAACATTTTGGATTAGTTAATACAGGAGGTATATAAAAAGAAAGATGGCAACACAAAAAATGAGAATTAAACTTAGAGCCTATGAACACACACTTATTGACGAAGCTTGCAAGAGAATTATTGAAACAGCTGGCAAGAATGGCGCAAAAGTTTCTGGGCCTATCCCACTTCCAACTGACAGAGAAGTGGTAACTGTGATTCGTTCTCCACACAAATACAAAGACTCAAGAGAACAATTTGAAAGCAAAACCCACAAGAGATTGATTGATATTTATAATCCAAACGCTAAGGCTATTGACGCTCTTATGAAGTTGGAACTCCCTGCCGGCGTTGAGATTAACATCAAACTGTAAGGAGGTAAAGAGAAGTGAAAGCGATATTAGGTAAAAAACTCGGTATGACACAAGTCTTTACTGACGATGGTTTGGTTATACCTGTGACTGTTGTTGAAGCTGGTCCTATGACAGTTGTTCAAAAGAAGACAACAGAAGTTGATGGTTACAATGCATATGTTTGTGCATTTGACCAAAAGAAGAAAAATGTCACAAAACCTCAAAAAGGGATTTTTGACAAAGCAAAAGTTGAACCTTTCAAAGTTTTGAGAGAATTTGACCTTGACGGAGATTTGGAAGTTGGTTCAACAGTTAAGGCTGACATCTTCAGCGAAAAAGACAAAGTTGATGTAATGGGAATTACAAAAGGACACGGATTTTCTGGCGTTATCAAAAGATGGAATCAACACAGACTTAAAATGACTCACGGTACTGGACCTGTTCACAGAGAAGTTGGTTCTATGAGTGCAAACTCAACACCATCTAGGGTTTTCAAAAACAAACACATGCCTGGACAATACGGAAATGAAAGAGTGACCATTCAAAACTTGGAAATTGTTAAAGTCGATGCAGATAGAAACTTACTTTTGATCAAAGGTAATGTTCCAGGTAGCAAAGGTTCAATCCTTACTATCAGACAATCTGTTAAGATTAAGAAGTAAATGAAGGAGAACGGAAATGGCAAAGGTTAAAGTTTATAATATGAAAGCCGAAGAAGTTGGTTCAATTTCTTTGAAAGACGACGTTTTCGGTGTGGAATATAATGAACCTCTCATTCATGAAGTAATTGTTGCTTACAACGCTAACCAAAGACAAGGAAACAAAAGCACTCTTACAAGAAGCGAAGTTAGAGGTCACGCTGCTAAGCCTTACAGACAAAAAGGAACAGGTAGGGCAAGACAAGGTTCAACAAAAGGACCACAATTCATCGGTGGTGGAGTTGTGTTTGCTCCAAAGCCAAGAGACTTTTCAAAGAAAGTCAACAAACAAGCAAAGAGAACAGCACTTCTTTCTGCACTCAGCCAAAAACTTGCACAAAAAGAAGTTACAGTTCTTGACAAATTTGAAATTGAAAGTGCAAAGACAAAAGATGCTCAAAAATTCTTGGACGCTTTCAAGTTTAATGGTTCAGTTTTGGTTGTTTCTTCAAACAATTCTGACAAAGAACTTAAAGCAACAAACAACATTCCAAATCTTAGCACTGTCAATGTTGAACTCTTAAACACATATGATGTTGTTTCAAACAAAAATGTTGTTTTGACAGAGTCTGCAATCAAATTCTTAGAGGAGGCAAACGCATAATGGAAGCAAATGAAATCATTATCAGACCACTTCTTACAGAAAAAAGTTATGCCGGAATTCAAAACAAAATATACAGTTTTGTTGTAGACAAAAGAGCAAACAAAGTTCAAATTGCTCAGGCGGTTGAAACAATGTTCAACGTTGAAGTGGCAAAAGTTAACACATGTATCGTTAAAGGACATGAAAAATCACAAAATACAAAACAAGGAAGAACAGTTGGTAAGACAAGTGACTATAAAAAAGCAATCGTTACACTCACTGAAAAATCTAAACCAATTGCATTCTTCGAAAGTTTATCTTAATTAGGAGGAGAAAATGGCTATCATAAAAAGTAATCCAACTTCAGCCGGAAGAAGATTCTATTCAAAACTTTCGACAGAAGAATTGACAAAAAAAGAACCTGAAAAGTCTCTCCTTGCTGTTAAGAAAAAACATGCTGGAAGAAACGCACAAGGTAAAGTTACTGTTCGTCACAAGGGTGGCGGAAACAGACAGAAGTATCGTATTATCGACTTCAAAAGAAACAAAGACAACATTCCTGCAAAGGTTGTTGCAATTGAATATGACCCAAACAGAACTGCTTACATCGCACTCCTTTCTTATAAAGATGGAGAAAAGAGATACATCATCGCTCCTGTTGGACTTAAAGTTGGAGATGTTCTCATGAGCGGAAGCGGAGTTGAAATCAGAATTGGAAACAACCTTCCACTTTCTGACATTCCTGTTGGTTCACTTATTCACAACATTGAACTTGAACCAAAGAAGGGTGGACAACTTGCTCGTTCTGCTGGTGCAGAAGTTCAACTTATGGCTAAGGAAGGCAAATATGCAACACTCAGACTTCCATCAGGCGAAATGAGAAAAGTTCTTCTCACTTGCCGTGCAACAATCGGAACTGTTGGAAATCTTGACCACGAACTTGTTTCTCTCGGTAAAGCTGGAAGAACAAGACATATGGGCGTTCGTCCAACCGTTCGTGGTGTTGTTATGAACCCTAATGACCACCCACACGGTGGTGGTGAAGGTAAGAGCCCTGTTGGTATGAAATCACCAGTTACACCTTGGGGTAAACCTGCACTTGGTCTTAAGACTAGAAAGAAGAAAAATAAATCTAACCGTTTGATGGTTAAGAGAGTAAATTAAGGAGGAGGCCACGATGAGAAAAGAAATGAAAAAACCTTATGTCAGCCCAAGACTTATGAAAAAAGTCAATGAAATGGCTGAAAGTGGTGTTAAAAAGCCTATCAAAACTTGGTCTAGAACTTCAACAATCTATCCAGAATTTGTAGGTTTCACATTCGCTGTTCATAATGGTAAGAAACACATTCCAGTTTATGTTACTGCTGACATGGTTGGCCATAAACTTGGTGAATTCTCTTTGACAAGAACCTTCAAAGGACATGCGGGACAAAAACAAGCCGCAAAAAGAAGTTAAGAGGTGGGAAGATGGCTACAAGAATTAGACAAAAGGCTGAAAAAAGAGCCGCAAATAAAGACAATCGTCCTTACGCTGTTGCAAAAGATATTCGCATGAGTTCATCAAAGGTTAGAATTGTTCTTGACAATATCAGAGGTAAGAAAGCAAATGAAGCTGTTGCAATTCTCAGTTACATGCCACAAGCAGGTGCTGCTGAAGCACTCAAAGTTTTGAAAAGTGCCATTGCAAACGCTGAAAATAACAAAGGTCTTTCTTCAGACAATCTCTATGTTGCTGAGTGTTATTCAACTCCAGGCTCAATCATGAAAAGAATTTCTTTCAGAGCAAGAGGAAGAGCAGACAGAATTTTGAAAAAAACTTGTCATATCACAATTATCCTTGACGAGTTGAAGGAGGCAAAATAATGGGGCAGAAAGTTAATCCATACGGACTTAGAATTGGAATCAACAAAGATTGGCAATCAACTTGGTATGCCAACAAACAAGATTTTGCCGCAAATCTTAAAGAAGACCATGACATCAGAGAATTCTTTAAGAAAAAGCATGCAAATGCAGGAATCTCAGAAGTTCAAATCAAAAGAACTGAAAACAAACTTGAAGTTGACATCTACACAGGCAAGCCTGGTATGATTATCGGAACAAAGGGTGCAGGAATTGAGGCAATCAAAAAAGACTTGAACAAACTTGTTCGTCCTGTTAAATCTCTTGTTTTGAATGTCAAAGAAGTTAAGAAACCAGACCTTGATGCAAAACTTGTTGCGGAATCAATCGCTGTTCAACTTGAAAAACGTGTTCAATGGAGAAGAGCTTTGAAACAAGCAATGCAAAGAGTTATGAAGGCTGGAGCAAAAGGTTGCAAGGTTCAAGTTAGTGGTGTTATCGATGGTGCAAACACAATGGCTAGAACAGAGAAATATATGGAAGGTTCTCTTCCACTTCACACTCTCCGTGCTGACATTGATTATGCAACAGCATCTGCATTCACAAACTATGGAAAACTTGGAATCAAATGCTGGATTTACAAAGGCGAAATTTTGTCTAAACAACCTATAAAGGAGGACAAAAACAATGTTAATGCCTAAGAGAGTTAAAAGAAGAAAGGTTATGCGTGGAAGAATGACCGGAAAGGCTTCTAGAGGCAACACTCTTGCTTATGGAACTTACGGAATCATTGCCACAGAACCTTGTTGGATCAAATCTAACCAAATTGAAGCTGCTCGTATCGCACTTACAAGATACATTAAGCGTGGCGGAAAAGTTTGGATCAAGATTTTCCCAGATAAACCTGTTACTAAAAAACCTGCTGAAACTCGTATGGGTTCTGGTAAAGGAAATCCTGAGTTTTGGGTTGCAGTCGTAAAACCGGGCAGAGTTCTTTTTGAAATCGAAGGCGTATCTGAAGATATCGCTAGAGAAGCACTTAGACTTGCTGGACACAAACTTCCTTGCAAAACTAAGTTCATAAAGAAAGAAACAGCCGTAGAAGGTGGTGAGAAGAATGAAGAATGAAGAAATTAGAACTCTTTCTCTTGAACAGTTAAACGCAAGACTTAAAGAACTTAAAAATGAACTCTTTAATCTTCGTTTTTCACATGCTACTAGAAATTTGGCAAACCCACTTGCAATCAGAAATGTAAGAAAAGAAATTGCCAGAGTTCAAACTGCTATCAGAGAAAAGGAAATAGCAAATGGAGGAAACAACGATGGAACAAAGTAGAAATTTGAGAAATACAAGACAAGGTGTTGTTGTTAGTGCTGGAAGCATGGACAAAACTGTCGTTGTTAAGGTTACTTACAGAGTTAAGGATGCAAAAATCAAAAAAGTCGTTCAAAAATCAAAGAAATTCAAAGCACACGATGAAAACAATGAATGTGGAATTGGCGATACCGTTCTTATTATGGAAACTCGTCCACTTTCAAAAGAAAAATATCACAGAGTTGTTAAAATCGTAGAGAAAGCGAAATAGGAGGAGAGATATGGTACAACCTCAAACAAGACTTAAAGTTGCTGACAACACAGGTGCTAAAGAAATTATGTGTATCAGAGTTCTTGGTGGTTCTTTTAGAAGAAGTGGTAACATCGGTGATGTTATTGTTGCTTCTGTTAAGAAAGCTATACCTGGTGGCAGCGTAAAGAAAGGCGATGTTGTTAAAGCAGTTATTGTTAGAACAACCAAAGGTTTGAACAGAGCTGACGGTTCTCATATCCGTTTCGATGACAACGCCGCTGTGATTATTGACAATCAAAAACAACCAAAGGGCACTCGTGTGTTTGGACCTATTGCAAGAGAACTTCGTGACAAAGGTTACATGAAAATCATTTCTCTCGCACCAGAAGTTATTTAAAAGGAGAGCGTCAAAATGAGCAATACAGTTAAGAAAGGCGATACCGTTTTGGTTATCACAGGAAAAGATAAAGGTAAAACCGGTAAAGTTTTAGATGTTTTCCCTAAAGATAACAAGGTTTTGGTTGACGGTGTCAACATTGTGACAAAACACAAGAAAGCAAGAAAACAAAATGAAAAGAGCGAAATCGTTAAGAAAACTGCTCCAATCAACATTTCAAATGTTATGGTTGTTTGTGGAACTTGTGGAAAAGCAACAAGAGTTGCTCACAAAGAAATCAATGGAAAGAAAGTTAGAGTTTGCAAAAAATGTTCAGCTTCTCTTGACAAAGAATTTGTGAAAGCAACAAAGAAAGAAGCAAAGAAGAACATTGCTTCTGCAAAAGCTGAAGAACCTGCAAAGGCAAAGAAAGAAACTTCAGCAAAGAAAACAACAGCAAAAGCAGAAAAGGCTGTTGAAACAAAAACTACAAAAGAGGCTAGCACCTCAACAACTAAAAAGTCGACAAAAAAACCTTCTGCTAAAACAGAAGCATAAGGTGGTGAAAGATGAAAGAACAAAACCAAACAGCAAAACGCTATAAAGAAGAAATTGTTCCACAACTCATCAAAGAGTTTGGATACAACAACGTTAATGAAGTTCCAAAACTTGTTAAAATCGTTTTGAACATGGGACTTGGTGATGTTAAAGACAATTCAAAAAGTTTTAACACTGCCGTTGAAGAATTAACTTTGATTGCTGGTCAAAAACCTGTTGCAACAAAAGCTAAGAAAGCGATTTCAAACTTTAAGGTTAGAGCAGGAATGAAGATTGGTGCAAAAGTTACTCTTCGTGGAAAGAGAATGTATGAATTCTTTGACAGACTTGTTGGAATTGCTCTTCCAAGAGTTAGAGACTTCAGAGGAATTTCTGATAAGTCTTTTGATGGAAGAGGAAACTATTCAATGGGCGTTAAAGAACAACTTATCTTCCCTGAAATTTCTTACGATAAAGTAGAAAAAATCAGAGGTCTTGATATATCTTTTATTACCACTGCAAAAACTGATGCAGAAGCAAAAGCACTTTTGAAGGCACTTGGTTTGCCTTTTGCTAGATAGGAGGAAAGTTCATGGCAAAGAAATCATTAATTGCAAAACAAAAAAGAACACCTAAATACAAATCAAGAGAATACACTCGTTGCTCTATCTGTGGCAGACCTCACGCAGTGCTTCGTAAATATGGCATTTGCAGAATTTGTTTTAGAGAAATGGCTAACCGCGGGGAAATTCCTGGCGTGAAAAAGTCAAGTTGGTAAGGAGGGAATTATGTTCGTTACAGACCCAATTGCAGATATGTTGACTCGTCTTAGAAATGCTATCGGTGCAAAACACAAGACTGTTGAAATCCCTGCATCAAGAGAAAAATTAGAAATCATTAAAATACTTTTGGACGAAGGTTACATTTCAGAATACAAACTTGTTGACGCTGGTTCTTTCAAAAATATTCAAGTTACACTTAAATATGATGAAGAAGGACAAAGTGTTATCCAAGGTTTGAAGAGAATTTCAAAACCTGGTCTTCGTATCTATTCTGACAAAGAACATCTTCCAAAGGTTATAAGCGGGCTTGGAATTGCCATTATTTCAACAAACAAAGGAATTGTTACTGACAAAGTTGCAAGAAGTTTGAATGTTGGTGGCGAAGTTCTCGCTTATGTATGGTAAGGAGGTGCATTATGTCAAGAATAGGAAATAAACCAGTTAAACTTGAAAATGGTGCCACTTTTGCCAGAAATGGAGATGAAATTGTTGTCACAGGACCAAAGGGAACTTTGACACAAACAATCGACAAGGGTATCAAAACAGAAGTTAAAGACAATGAAGTTCACTTCACATATGAGAAAGAAGACCTCAACGCAAAGCAAGGCCTTTACAGAGCACTTGTTCACAACATGGTTGTTGGTGTGACAAAAGGCTGGGACAAGAAACTTGTTATTGCCGGAGTTGGTTATAAAGCACAAGTTTCTGGAAACAAACTTGTTATGGGACTTGGCTATTCTCACCCAATCGAAGTTGAAATTCCTTCTGATTTGAAAGTTACTTGCCCATCTGTTACTGAAATCGTTGTTTCAGGAATTGATAGACATAAAGTTGGACAATTTAGTGCTGTTATTAGAAGCAAAAGACCTTATGAACCTTATCATGGATATGGTGTTCACTATGATGGCGAACCACTTGTTAGAAAAGTTGGTAAAGCTTCTGGTAAGGGTAAGAAGTAGGAGGAGATTGAGAGATGATTACTGTTAAAGATAAGAATAAAGACAGACAAGTTCGTCATGCAAGAGTTAGAAAAACAGTTGTTGGAACATCTGAAAGACCAAGACTTAATGTTTACAGAAGTCTTAGCAATATCTATGCTCAAATCATTGACGATTCAAAAGGCAAAACTCTTGTTTCTGCTTCTACTCTTGACAAAGAAATTGCCGAAATGATCAAAGGTAAGACAAAAACTGAAGCAGCTAAGATCGTTGGTGAAGTTATTGGCAAAAGAGCAAAAGAAAAGAAAATCAAGGAAGTCGTTTTTGATAGAGGTGGATATCTCTACACTGGACGAGTTCAGGCAGTCGCTGATGGTGCAAGAGCATCAGGGCTCAAATTTTAGGAGGAAATCATGGCAGAAGAAATTAAGAATAAAAAAGAAGATAGACCTCAAAAAAACAACCGTCGTGAAAGACCTGTTAAGAAAGAAGACGATGGAATGGACAAAAGACTTGTTCATGTTCGTCGTGTAACTAAGGTTGTTAAAGGTGGTAGAACCATGCGTTTCTCCGCTCTTGTTGTTATTGGTGACGGCAAGGGTAACGTTGGAATGGGAATTGGCAAGGCTAATGAAGTTCCAAACGCTATTGACAAAGCAACTGTTGTTGCAAAGAAAAATATGAAGAAAGTTGCTATCGTTGAAGGAACAATTCCTCATGAAACAATTGGAAAATTCAGTACAACAAAGATTTTGATGCTTCCTGCTGAAGAAGGTCACGGAGTTATCGCTGGTGGTGCTGCGAGAGCAGTTTTGGAAGTTGCTGGCGTTAAGAACATTGTGACAAAGATTCACGGTTCAACAAACAGAATCAATGTTGTTAGAGCAACTATGAATGGGCTTCTTTCTCTTAAGACAAGAGAAGAAATTGCTGCACGTCGTGGCAAAAAGCCTGAGGAAATTTAATCGGAGGGCGTCATGAAAAAAGGAAAAACATTGAAAGTTACTTGGGTTAGAAGTGCGATTGGTTACAACAAAAACCAAATGAAAATCATGGAAGCCCTTGGTTTCAAAAAACTTAATCAAACTAGAATATTGCCAGACAACGAGAGCATTCGTGGAAGTTTGTTCCATGTAAAGCATCTTGTTGAAGTGGTTGAAGAGTAAGGAGGGCAATATGAAATTAGAAAATCTTAAACCTGCCGAAGGCTCTACAACTAAAAAAGTTAGAGTTGGTCGTGGTATCGGCTCTGGAATTGGTAAAACTTCTGGAAAAGGTCACAAAGGACAATGGGCTAGAAGTGGTGGCGGAGTTAAGGCCGGATTTGAAGGAGGAAACATTCCTCTCATCAGAAAACTTCCTATTCGTGGTTTTAACAATGCAAACTACAAAAAAGTTTATTCAACTGTAAATGTTGGCGATTTGGAAATTTTTGAACCAAACACAGTTATCACAGAAGAACTTTTGTATGAATACAGAGTTGTTGGAAAAAGAGCTCCTTATGGACTCAAAGTTCTTGGAAATGGAGAGATTACAAAACCTCTTACAATCAAGGCTAAGAAAGCAACAAAATCTGCTATTGAAAAAATTGAAAAAGCAGGTGGAAAAATCGAAATAGAGGAGTAATTTATGTTTAAAACTCTCGTAAATGCTTTTAAAATCAAAGATTTGAGAAAGAAAATTCTCATCACTTTAGGCTTGCTCATACTTTTCAGAGTGGGTTGTGCTTTGGTTTGCCCTGGTTTTGATTTGTCAGGAGCAATCAGTGACAGCAGTTCAGATGGAGTTACTTTCTTCTCTTTAATGAACTTGCTTAGTGGTGACGCTTTGTCAAATGGTTCAATTCTGGCACTTGGTGTTTCGCCTTATATCACAGCATCAATTGTCATTCAATTGTTGACGGTCGCAATCCCAAAACTTGAAAGTTTGTCAAAACAAGGCGAAGACGGAAGAAGAAAAATCACTTTCTACACTCGTGTTTGTGCTTTGGTTTTGGCTCTCGCTCAGGCAATTGGTATTGTTGTTTCATTTAAGGACTACATCGCAACAAACTTGAATATGCCAACATGGTTGATTGCAACAGGAATTGTGTTGATTTTGACCGCTGGTGGAATGTTCACAGTTTGGCTTGGTGAAAAGATAACACAAATTGGTGTTGGAAACGGAATGAGCTTGCTCATCTTTGTTGGTATCATTTCATCTTCAGCATCAGGAATTTCAAGCGCCATCTCACAAGTTGGTGAAGACATTACAAATCTTTGGATGATCATCATCTACCTTGTTGCTTTGGTATTGATTTTCGGACTTATCGTTTTCATTGATTCGTCAGAAAGAAGAGTTGGTGTCAAATATGCAAAACAAATCAAGGGAAGAAAAATGTATGGTGGACAAGACACTTTCATTCCAATCAAATTGAATGCTTCAGGTGTTATGCCAATCATCTTTGCAACTTCACTTTTGACATTGCCTCAACTTATCATGAGCATCGTTCCATCTTGGGAAGGAGCACTTAACTGGTATAACACATACCTTGGAACAAACTCTTGGGTATATATCGTTCTGCTTGCCATTCTCATCTTTGCATTCGCATTCTTCTATGCTCAAATCACATTTGACACAGATGACATTTCAAGACGTATGCAACAGCAGGGTGGTTTCATTCCGGGAATTAGACCTGGGAAAACAACATCTGATTACCTTAGAAAAATTTCTAAGAGAATCACATTGTTTGGTGCAGTGTTCTTAGCTTTCATTGCTTTGATCCCATCTTTGACATTCAAAGCAATTGATGATTACACATTGACAAGCCTTATCAATGCATTCAGCACAACAGGACTTATGATTATCGTTTCTGTTGCATTGGAATTTGATAAGAGTCTTGAAGCACAAATGCTTATGAGAAACTATAAAGGTTTCCTCAACTAAGCAGTGAGCGTTTGAAAAAACTAAACTTAAATTTCAAACAAATTTGATGTAAAAGATTTTTAAAGCAACTGGTTATGCTAGACACTTATAACAATATGGAGGATTTTATGAATATCATATTGCTTGGTGCACCATTTTCTGGAAAAGGGACATTGGCTAGGAACATTGTTTCAGATTTCAATCTTGTGCAAATTTCTACTGGTGACCTTTTCCGTGAAAATATAAAAAATGGGACTGAAGTCGGAAAGTTGGCTAAAAGTTATATGGACAAAGGTCAACTTGTTCCAGACAGTGTCACAATTTCAATGCTTAAAGAACGCATTTCCAAAGATGACTGCAAGAAAGGTTTCATTCTTGACGGTTTTCCAAGGACAATTGAACAAGCAAAAGCGCTTGAAGGCATTGCAAAAATTGATGCTGTTATCCAATTGGACGTTTCGTTTGATGAAATCAGACGCAGATGTCTTGGTAGAAGAACGTGCAGTAAATGTGGTGAGATTTACAACACTTCTACCTATGATAAACCTACTTGCAAGTTGTGCGGTTCACCACTGTTCCAAAGAGATGACGATAATTTGGAAACAGTCAACAATCGTCTGGAAGTTTATGAAAACATGACAGCACCACTCATAAACTTCTACGCTGATAGGTTGTTTGTGATTGAAGGAAAAGAAACCCCTCAAGAAACATACGAACCTGTGAAAAACTTTTTGAAAGGGAGAATATAAGTTGATTCAAAAAACACCTGCAGAAATTGTGTTAATCAAAAAAGCATGTGAAATAACTCGTGACGCTCTTATATACGCCAAAAGCCTTATAAAGCCAGGAGTTTCTACTTTTGATATTGACAAATCTCTAGAAAAGTTTATAATAGATAGTGGTGGTTCGCCTGCCTGTCTTGGCTATGAAGGCTATCCGGCTGCAACATGCATTTCTGTCAATGAAATGGTTGTTCATGGCATTCCTAGCAAAGACATCATTTTGAAAGAAGGCGACATTGTCAGTGTCGACATTGTGGTTGCCTATAAAGGCTATCACGGCGATGCTACAAGGACCTTTCCTGTCGGTGAGATTAGCGAAGAGAAAAAGAAATTGATCAGAGTCACCAAAGAATGTTTCTTCAAAGGTATTGAAAACATCAGAGTTGGTGACAGACTTGGAAAACTTTCTCATGCTATTCAAACTCATGCAGAGAGCAACGGATTCTCGGTTGTCCGTGAACTTTGTGGACATGGAATTGGTCGAAGAATGCATGAAGCACCATCGGTTCTTAACTTCGGAAAAGAAACAGATGGTCCAGTCATTGCAGAAAATGCCGTTCTTGCGATTGAACCAATGATTAATGCTGGTAAGAAAGAAATTGGCATGCTTAGTGATGGTTGGGGGATTGTTACTCGTGATGGAAAACCTTCAGCTCATTACGAAAATACCGTTCTTTTCACTCGAAGTGGACCTCAAGTTTTAACCTTGGAGAATGATGATGAATTTGCAAGAAGGTGATGTTGTTGTCGCTACGGCAGGAAAAGAAAAAAATCAGATTTTTGTTGTTCTTGAAACTGATGGCAAATTTTGCTATATAGTTGACGGGAAACGCTTAAAATTGACTAAACCGAAGAAAAAAAGCCTGAAACATGTCCAGAAGGCTTCCAAAATTGGGTTTGATGCGCAGAAACTCAAATCTGGACAAGAAAATGTCAATGCGGAAATTAGAAAATTTTTAAAAGAAAGGAGCCTTATATGTCCAAAGAAGACGTAATTGAATTTGAAGGAGTGGTCACAGAAGTTTTGCCAAGTATGACTTTCAAAGTCACACTTTCAAATGGGCATGTTATCACAGCCTACATTTCTGGAAAACTCAGACAAAACTTCATCAGAATTATTGAAGGCGACAAAGTTAAAATTGAAATGAGTCCGTATGACCTCTCTAAAGGAAGAATAACTTGGAGAGAAAAGGGTTAAAAAGGAGCAAAAAATGAAAGTCAGAGCATCGGTTAAACCAATGTGTGATAAATGTAAAGTCATCAAAAGAGATGGAAAGGTTATGGTTATTTGCTCAAAGAGCAAAAAGCATAAACAAACTCAAGGTTAATTTGAGTTCCTTTGAATATCTTTATCGATTGCTTTATATTTAACAAACAAAAATTAGACAAAGGGCAATGCCCTCAAAAGGAGAAAAATAATGGCAAGAATTGCTGGTGTTGACCTTCCAAGAGATAAGAGATTGGAATATGGTTTGACTTATATTTATGGAATTGGCGTTGAAACTTCAAGAAATATCTGCAAAGAAACAGGAATTTCTATGGACATTCGTGTTAAAGATTTGACTGAAGACCAAGTTGCTAAACTCCGTAACTATATCGAACACAATCTCATGGTTGAAGGTGAACTTAAATCTAAAGTTAGTATGAACATCAAGAAACTCAATGAAATTGGGTGCTATCGTGGTATTCGCCACAGAAAAGGACTTCCTGTTCGTGGACAGAGCACAAAGAATAACGCTAGAACAAGAAAAGGTCCTAAGAAAATTGTTAGCGGAAGCTCTAAGAAAGGTAAGTAAGAGGTGTGAACAATGGCTAATGTAAAATCATCAGGAAAGAAAAAAACTGTTAAGACCAGAAAAAGAGTAAGCAGAAACATCGAAAAAGGTCAAGTTCATATCACGACCTCTTTCAACAACAACATTATCGTTTTCACTGACATGGAAGGTAATGTTATTTCTTCATGCTCATCTGGAAGACTTGGACTTAAGGGTTCCAAAAAGAGCACTCCATTTGCTGCTCAAACCTGTGTTGAAACAGCAGGGAAAGTTGCTCTTGACAATGGAATGAAGTCTGTTGAAGTGTATGTTAAAGGACCAGGAAATGGTAGAGAAAGTGCAATCCGTTGTCTTTCAACTCTTGGTTTCAATGTGACACTTATTAAGGATGTTTCTCCAATCGCTCATAACGGTTGCAGACCTCCAAAAAGAAGAAGAGTTTAAAAGGAGAATAAAAAATGGCAAGAACTATTGAACCTGATTGCCGTCAATGTAGAAGAGAAGGACGTAAACTTTTCCTTAAAGGTGAAAGATGCACGACAAAGAAATGTGCAATGGAAAGAAGACCAGTTATCCCTGGACAACATGGAGCTTCAAGAAAAAGAGTTACTGAATACGGACTTCAACTTCGTGAAAAACAAAAAGTTAAGAGAATGTACGGTATATTGGAAAAACAATTCAGAAAATATTACGAAGATGCTGTTAAGATGAAGGGTGTTACAGGTGCAAACATGTTATCCCTTATCGAAAGAAGACTCGACAATGTTATTTACAGAATGGGCATTGGAGCATCAAGAGCAGAATGTCGTCAAATCGTTAACCACGGACAAATTTGTGTTAATGGAAAACGTGTTACGATTGCATCTTACAGAGTTAAAGTTGGCGATGTGATTACAATCAAAGAAAACAAACAAGACCTTGAAATGTTTAAAGACCTTAAAGGGATGAAGATTGTTATGCCAAAATGGTTGGAATTCAACACTGAAACTTTGACAGGAAAAGTGCTTGCTCTTCCAGAAAGAGAAGATATTGATACAGACATCAAGGAACAACTTATTGTCGAATCATATTCGAGATAATATTAGGGGGATTTTAATATGATGGAAATGGAAAAACCTAGAATCACTTGTGAAGAAACAGATGGTGGAAATTTTGCAAGATTTGTTGTTGAACCTCTTGAAAAAGGTTATGGAATCACTCTTGGAAACTGCATGAGAAGAACTCTTCTCTCATCACTCCCAGGCTCAGCTGTGATTGCTTTCAGAATTGCAGGTGTTGCACATGAATTTTCAACTGTTCGCGGAATCACAGAAGATGTTGTTGACATTGTTTTGAATTTGAAAGGTTTGGCAGTTAAATGTTCAAATCAGGACAGAAACTTTGTAACATATTTAAAAATCAGAAAAAACACACCGGGAGAAGTTACTGCAAAAGATTTTGAACCAAATGATCAAGTTGAGGTTCTCAATCCAGATCTTCACATTTGCACAATGGATGAAGGTGCAGTTTTGGATCTTGACGTTATGATTGGCAATGGCCGTGGATATGTTTCAAGTGAAGACAACAAAAACAAATATGACGACATTGACTTTATTGCAGTTGACAGCATTTTCTCACCTGTTAAGAAAGTTAATTTCAATGTTGACACAACCAGAGTTGGACAAAGCATTGACTATGACAAATTGACTCTTGAAGTTACAACAAATGGAACAACAACTGCAAGAGAAATCGTTTCACTTGCTGGAAAAATCATCAATGAACATGTTAATTTGTTTATCGAACTTTGCAGCGAAATGAGCGATATGTCAATTTTGGTTTCTAAAGAAGAAGATAAACAAGTGAAACTCATGGAACTTCCAATTGAAGAAATGGACCTCTCTGTTCGTTCTTACAACTGTTTGAAGAGAGCAGGTATCAACACTATTCAAGACCTTCTTAAAAAATCTAAGAGCGATATGTTTAAAGTTCGTAACCTTGGAGCAAAGTCTGTTGAAGAAGTTATCCAAAAACTTGAAAGTTATGGTTTCAGTCTTCGTAAAGATGAAGAATAATTTTGAGAATTATATTTTCATAGATTGATTAATGTTAATGTTTGTTACAAATTTTAGCAAACGATTGTTAACGTAAAACAAATAAAATTGGGCAAAGCCCTAAAAGGAGCGCTATTATGGCTAACGATAAATTAGGCAGACCATCAAAAGAAAGAAACGCAATGCTTCGTGGACAGGTTTCTTCTCTTCTTTGGAACGGCAAGATTGAAACAACTTTGGCAAAAGCTAAGTCAACTGCAAGATGTGCTGAAAAAATCATTACACTTGCAATCAATTCTTATGAAGACACAGTTAAAGTTGTTAAGGAAGTTAAGGGTGCTGACGGAAAGAAAACTAAGACAGAAGTTCTCAACGATGGACCAAAGAAACTTGCTGCAAGAAGAAAAATCATGAGTTATGTTTATGATTTGCAAGAACAAAGAAAACCTAAAGAATCTATCACTGCATATAAGGCACGTATTGAAGGAATTAATCATCCAATCATTGAAAAGATTTTCAATGTTTATGCACCAAAATATGCTGAAAGAGCGAAAGTTTCTGGTCAAGGTGGTGGCTACACACGAATCACAAAACTTGGACTTCGTCGTGGTGATGCATCAGAGATGGCTTTGGTGGAATTGGTATAATTTTAAATATAAAAATTCTTCCAATATTTATTGGAAGTTTTTTTATTAATAATCAAAAAATAAATTAAAATTAATTA
>CAJJUK010000015.1 GCA_905195085.1 uncultured Christensenella sp. | reverse complement strand
CCTATAGATTTTGAATATACTTCTCTTACGATATCTAGAACAAAACCACTCATAGTTGCTGGTATTATTTTTGATATTGCATCAAATAAGGTTTGTTGCTCAATATTTGTATATTGTATTAAAGTTATTAGTAATATAACAAATGGTATAAATGATAATATTGTGTAATATGAACATTGAGCAGAATATTCACTTATATGGTCTTTTTCCATATTTGACATTACTTCTTTAAAAATTTTTGTTATTTTCTCTTTCATAATACTTCCTTTTATTTATCATTCTCTTTATGTTCTTCTATTTTTTCATCAATTTTTTGTTCATTGTTTGTAATAAAAATAATTTATAATCAATTTGTAAAAGGAGTTGTTATGCCATTTATAGTTACAGAACCACAAAAAATCGAAGGAACGCAATTGGGTTTTGCGGTTTATCCTTATCAGTTTAATTTTCAAGATTTCGTGGAAAAAGATAGAAAATTTAATCAAAAATTGTTAATTTTTAAAATGAAAAATTCTCCATACATCGAAATTGATAAAGTGTTGTATGAAGAAAAATTTTTGGATAGTGAAGTTTCAAGACATCATGTTAATAACACGTTAAAGAAATTTATTTCTGAAAACAGAGAGTATGTTGTGGACGGTTCACGTGCCGAAAAATTTTTTGAAAGAAACATTTATGGCAGGGAAGAGAAAACGAGAATTTACTGAGATATGAAATTGTTTTACAACGTTTAAAAATGCCGTAAAAGTGGGAGTTTGTTTGCAAATCTTACCTTTTTTGTGATATTCTTTATAAAGAAACATAAAATGGACGCAAAAGGTAAGAAAATTTTTCATTCAAGACCACTTTTTTATGGCTTTTTGGCTTTGTTGTTGGCGATTTCAACATCAAGGTATATTTTTGTTGGTAATTTGAAATACATCATCTTCATATTGTTGATTTTTGCGTGTTTTTTCGCTTACTGTGTTTGGGCAAAGAGATGGATTTCTTTCATTGTCATATCATCAATTTTTCTATTTGGACTTGGTTGGTTTTTTGTTGGACAAGTCACTTTTGAAGGAAAAATTTATGAAGGAGAGAGCCAGGTTATTGGAAGAATTTCAGATGATGTCAGTTATTCTGTTTATGGCAACAGTGCAAATGTCGTTTTGAAAGATGTTTATATCAATGGAAATAAAGAGTCCAACATTAATTTGACAATTAATATTGACAGTTACGATGATTTTAAAGTGGGAGACATCATCGTTTTTAATGCTGAGGTTGAAAAAGTTTCGCTTTTTACTCTAAATAATTTCAACAGTTTTTATTATAGAGATGGCACGCCTTACACGAGTTCCGTTTCTTCAGATGGTTTTGTAATTCAGGGGAACAAACTGCATTTTGATGAAAGTTTTCGTCTGAAAATGAAATCTTTGCTCTATGAAAACATGGGAGAAACCAATGGGGCTGTTGCATTTGCTGTCTTGTTTGGTGATAAAACAGAGGTTGACGACGACATATATCAATCATACAAAACTTCAGGCATCATACATTTGCTTACGGTATCCGGTTTGCATGTCGGATTTCTCATCACACTTTTAGGATTCATATTGGAAAAATGTCGAGTTAGGGGAATTTATAATTTCTTGATCTGTGCAATATGTTTGGCTTTTTATGCTTACATTTGCGGTTTTGCGCCATCTATCATGCGAGCAGGAATTATGGGGTTGGTGCTTTTGGCAACCAAACTTTGTGGAAAGTGTTATGACAATCTGAACACTCTTGGCCTTTCGGGCATTATCATCTTGTTGTATTCGCCTTTGTCAGCGCTTGACATTGGTTTTCTGATGAGTTTCTTTTGTGTTTTGGGAATTTTTGTGATAACACCATGGCTTTCAAAAGTTCTAAAAAAAGTGTTTCCAAAATTTGTCGCAGAATCTTTTGCTGTGTCAATTGGTGCTCAAATTGGGATTTTACCTTTTATGGCATTGATATATTCCGACTTAAATTTGTTAACATTTTTCATTAATTTGATTGTCATTCCAATTTTTTCAGTAATTTATCCTGTTTTGTTTGTCAGTCTGTTTGTTACTGCCTTGCTGCCGTTCATGGGATTTTTGTTGAAGGCCTGTGGCTGGGGATTGGGTCTTATTTATAACATCGCAGATTTTTTTGGAAACACATCACTTATCGTTCAACTTGAACCATTTGACATTTTTCTGGTTGCTGGAGCGTTTTTATTGTTCTTTCTCATCAGCAAATATTTCATGGCAAGCAGAAAAGCTAAGACAATTTGTTGTTCCACAATTTTTGTTTTCTGCGGAATTTTAGGTGGAATCTATCTTATCCCAACAAGTACACAAGCCTCAGTTACATATGGTTATAATTATTCTTCTCCAACTGTTGTGCTTACAAATGACAGCGGAGAAAGTGTCATTGTTGATGCTGGCTACAGCAATTATACAAAAAATCTTCTGAGAGCAAAGAACATCAAAAAAGTGTCCACCGCTTTTGTTTTGCAAAAATCTTCAGCGTATATAGACACAATGCGAGAAATTGGTGTTGAAAATTTGATAAGATGCGACAATGGTCAAGGTTATCCTGAAGATGTTTTGGTCAACTTCGATGAAACAGGCTATATTGGTGGATTTACTTTTGAATATAAATCTTTTGAAGACAGGCTTATTGGACTTGAGATTTCTTTTGATGAAACAAAAGTTTTCATATTGAGAGATCTAAAGCAAAGTGACGAGGCTTTAACTTCTGTTTCAAGTGAAAATTATGACATTGTTATTTTGGGAAAGCATGATGACTATGCTAAATTTTTTGAGCGGTCTTATGTGCTTACATATTACAAAAATTCGCTTGCGCAAACAAGTTTTGTGTCAAATGGAAATATAACTTGTTTGATTGATGGCAAAAATTACAAATGGAGGTGTGTAGATTGAAAACTTTAAAAACGAGATTGCAGAAAAAAATTGAACCATGTTATTTAATTCAAGGGGAAGACATTCTTTTGTATGACAAAGCATTGGAATTAATCAAAAAAGCAACAAACATTCAGCTTGAAGAATTTAATTTTTTGTCGTTTGATGATGAATCTTTCAATGGAGATGTTGTTATTGATTCTTGTGAGACTTTGCCTATGGGAAGTGAAAAAAAATTGATTTTGCTTAAAAATATCACAAAAATTCCAGAAAATTTCAAGAAAAAATTGAGAGATTATCTCAAAAAACCTGTTGAAAGCACTTGTTTGGTGATTTTTGATTTTTACAACAAATTTGATTTTATAATAAGTGAAAAAGTCAGCGCAAAAAGATTGGATGACAGAAGTTTGAGTGAAATTATATCTTCGGAATTAAAAAATCATGGGAAAACCATAACTTCTGATGCTTGTCAACAACTTATTGAATCGTGTTGCAATTATTATTCTTTGATTAAAAATGAATTGGACAAACTTATTGCTTGTGATGAAACGGAAATTACAACAAAGGTTGTTGACAATTTGGTTTGCAAAGAAACAGAATTCACTGTTTTTGAACTCACTGACGCTTTGTCAAAAAGAAACAGTGACAAGGCGGTTTCCCTTCTTAGCCTCATGGAAAAGGACACTAAAACATTTTCATTGGTGTTAAATCATTTCAGAAGATTGTTTTTTGTTGCTATATCAGGTCTGAGTGATAAAGAATTGTCAGAAATTTTGAATGTTAAAGAATTTGCAATTGTGAAAGCGAGAGAATTATCAAAAAATTTCACAAAACTTCAATTGAAAAACATTTATGAAATGTTGAATGATGTAGATTTTTATATAAAAAATGGACAAATGCAGATAGAAAATGCACTTTATTATTTGATTTTTGGCATTTTATATTGTTAAAATAATGAAAAGTTGAGGATTATTATGGATTTAGATGAAATCAAACAAGAGTTTTTAGAGATATTTTACGACAATATTGAAAGAGATGGTGCTGAGGAATTGTTGAATTATTTGGAAAAATCTGATTTTTTCACTGCTCCGGCATCTGGCAGGCGTCATTCAAATTTTGAGGGCGGTTTGTGTTTGCATAGCATCAATGTTTATAAAAGATACATAAAGTTGTTGCAAAGTGAGTACGGAGAGAAGTGGATAGAAGTCATTTCTCCAGAAAGTGTGGCAATTATTGGGCTTTTGCATGACATTTGCAAAGTTAATACATACACTGTTGACATGAGAAATGTCAAAGTTGACGGTCAGTGGAAGCAAAAACCGTATTATAAATATTATGATCCACTGCCTTACGGTCATGGTGAGAAGTCAGTTTATATGATTTCGGGCTTTATGAAGTTGACAAGAGAAGAGGCAATGGCAATAAATTGGCACATGGGAGCATTTGATCCGCGTGCAGTCAACAATCCAAGCATTTTGGTTGATGTGTTTTACAGATATCCTACTGTTTATTTGTTTCATTTGGCTGATTATATGGCAACTTATCTTGACGAAAAGCCTGTTGATGATTAATATGATAAAAATTATCAAATATAGTTGGAACAGTCTGAATATAATAAAATGAAAAAATATTAAAAAATGATATTTTTTCTTTTATTTATTGTAAAAAAATTATCAAAAATGCGATTTTTTCTTAAAAGGGTATTGACAGTAAATGGGTTTTGCCTTATAATTATAGCAAGATAAACGGAGGTGTTTATATGGATATTGATATCAAAACAAAAGGAAGACAAGTCAATCAAACTGATTTCCAATCTATGTGGGATGGTTCTTCTGATTTGGTTGTTGACCCTTCAACTGGTTTGCCTCTTGGAAGAGTTGAAGTGCCAAAAACTACAAATCAAGTAAGTAGATTTGTTTTTGTTAAAGATAAGGATACTGGTGCAATTTGCTGTTATGTTCAACCAAGGTTGAAGGTTGAAGCAGATGGAACAAGAACTCCAACTTCTAACGGGCACTTTGTCAGAGGAGCAGAAGTTAAAATCGTAAGTGGAAAGACAATCATCAAAATCAGTGAAACTGATTCAAAAATGACAGACTACACTGTTCCTGTTACACCTGGATTGACAGATAATTTAGTCACTGGCTTGACAAATATGTGTAACGTTTCCAAGAATCCAAGCTTGGGAGATGTTTATTCTCACATCAAAAGCCACATTTCTTTCGGTTTGATTGCAGGCGCAGGTGCTGGTGGAGCAGGTGGAGCGTTGGCTGGAATATCTCTTCCTGACACTGTTAAGAAAATTCAGTTGGCTCCAGAATCAAGGCTTGCACATCCTATTAAAACAATCACTAAGACTAGAAGAGTTGACACCCCTGATGCATATTTGGTAGTTGCACCACATCCAAATGCTACAAAGGCAGAACGTGGTGGAAAGGCTTTGTACTATATGCCTAGTTTGAAAGATGGAAGTGGTAATGATATTGATATAACATCATCATCAGAGATTTTGTCCAAAGGTGGATTGGTTGTTCACAGAATCAGATATGACAGAAATGGTGAAATGAAAATTGATTATTACAAAGACGCCAACAGTCGTGCTCATTTCAGCATCAAGGCCATAGATCCACAAATTGGGAATCCAACATATGGTATTGAAGCATGGACGGACAGTTTTGGTGTTGGTGATGATGGATTTGACAATCCAAAAGCAGTGGAATTGAAATATGTTGTTAAAGACGGATTCATGGATACCTATCATCATAGAAGAGTGTTGAAAGCTGTCGTTGCAGGAATTATAGCTTTGGGACTTGTGGTTACAGCAATAGTTGCCCCTGTTAAGGCTTCAATAGACAGAGCATATACTGATGGAATTCGTTTAGAACAAGAATATAATGATGCATATAATAGTGTTCCAGATGAATCTGCCGCAGCTGAAGCCGATGGTGCTCAGAAAATGAGAGATTTGATTGCTCAAAATAAAATTGATTTTGCTGACCAAGCAACACTATTGAATTATAATGTAATTGGAAATACTGTTTCAGTTTCTGTTGGTGGAATTTATAATGTTGTAAAAACACCTATTGATATTTATGTACAATCAGTTCTTGTTGATTTTGAAGGTAAACAGATTGGTGAAGATAAGTATGATTATACTCTTGCCACACTTAAAGGAGCATTTAAAGAACTTGGAAGACAAGTTGCTCAAGAAGCAAGTGATAATGGCGTGATTGTTGCTACTAGAAAAGATTCTGATTCTAACGCTACTATCAACTATATTTATGGTGTGGTTGACCCACTTTCTCCAACATCTGCACTTTCTGACAAAAACAAAATGACCGAATTTGTTAGAACTCTCTATGCTGATGCTTATGAATACGGTGATGATTTAACTTTGGATCAGGTTGTTAATACTATTGTTGACAGTTATGCTGCTGGTTTTAGTGAAAGAGCAACCGAGCTTGCAATTGAAAATCCTGATTTGATTATTAACGATGGAGATAGACCAGTTGTAGATTATGAAAATGCTGAATTGAAAAGTGCAGTTGCAACAACAATTGCAAAACTTACTGAAACTGGAAAGAAATATAGTGCAGAAGACATTAACATTGCATATAGTTCTCATGAAGGGAAAGTTTTGTTTGCTAATACCACAGATGGTACTTATCTTTTCAAGATTGATTTGACAAATGGTGGAAAAGATACAAGTGAGATTACTTCAACTGAAGATATGATTTCAAGAATTAATAGTGCAGACAATTGTGAAGAAAGTGTTAAAATTGATGTTCTTCTTAAGAGATTGAAACTTGATAAAGCAATTGAAAACTTAAAGACAACTTATGCAAATGAAAACGGTGTTTCTGATCCTCAAATCTACATCACAGGACATTCTGTTCTCACTCAATCAGATGCAAATCCAAATCAATTTGAAATTTCTCCAAAAATGGTGATTGTAAGCAACAATGGTGGAAGAATTGAAGAAAGACCTGCTTACACTGTCAAGGTTGATGCAGGAAAAGATGCTTCAATCAATCAAATGGTTGCAGTTTCTGTGTTTGGTGATGCAGTTGCTGACAAATATCCAATTTACATCAGAGTTGAAAACACTGAAGAAAAAAGTGTAGTTTATGAAGATAACGATTTGGTTGTTGATGAAAAGACCGCAGCTCAGTTAGGAATTGAAACTGTAGGCTCTCAAGGTTCTTCTCTTAAAAACACAGACGAAAAAGAAATCGAATTATAATTTGAAAGAACGCTTAAATTTGAGCGTTCTTTTTTTTATGTCAAAATTTTAATCTTGATTAAGGTAAATTTGTTGACAAACCAAATTTTGTTGAATATAATGATAACAGTTGAATGTCTATTCAATTGTTTTGGGGTGTTGAAAATGGGAAAGAAAGAAATGATGTGTGATTGCGATGTCATTCATGATGATCTTGTGAAAAAAGCAAAGAAAGATATGGTAAGTGAAGATATTTTGTTGAATATTGCAGATTTTTATAAAGCATTATCTGACAGCACAAGAATCAAAATCATCAATTTGCTCGATGGACACGAATTATGTGTTTGTGATATTTCTGTGATTTTGAATATGACAAAGTCTGCCGTTTCTCACCAACTTAAAAACTTGAAAGAAATGCATTTGATAAAGTGTCACAGAGAAGGAAAAGAAATTTTATATAGTCTTGCTGACAATCATGTTAAAGAAGTTTTTGAAATCAGCATGGAACATGTTTTGGAGAAGTTTGATGAAGAAAATTGTTAAGATAGAAGGTCTGGATTGTCCAAATTGTGCAAGAGCATTAGAAAAAGAATTGAACAAAATAGACGGTGTGGACAATGTCGAGATAGATTTTTTGAAGTCTGACTTGTCATTTGAAAGTAAAGATGTTGATAATGCACTTTGCAAAATTGTTAAAACTACTAAGGCGATTGAACCGGATGCTAAAATTATTTATGACAAAAAGACTAAGAAAAATCAGAAAAATGGGAAATTAGTCTTGGATATTTGCTTGCTTTTTGTCGGGATTGCCTTGGGCTTGTGTGTGCTTTTTATTGATATGCCTGTTTGGTTGTTCTGGACATTGTTCGTGGCCAGTGCGTTACTCATGGGCTATAAAACCTACATCAAAGCAATTAAATTGCTTTTCAAAGGGACTGTCAATGAAAATCTTTTAATCACAATTTCCGTTGTTGGCGCATCGGCCATTGGCGAATATATGGAAGGCTTGATGGTTATCGCACTTTATTCCATAGGCAAGATTTTGGAAGGAATTGCTGTCGACAGGTCAAAAAAATCCATAGAAAAACTTACACAAATGCAACCGGAGTACGCTGTTGTGCTTGATGGAGATGTTGAGAAAAGAGTTGAACCTTCAGAAGTTTTGGAGAATTCAATCATTGTCGTTAGACCTGGAGAAAAAGTGCCAATTGATGGAAACATTATTGAGGGCAGTGCATCTTTGGACATGCAAAGTTTGACTGGTGAAAGTGTTCCTGTTTTTGTCGATGAAGGGAAAGAAATTTTATCCGGATCAATTGTTTTGGATGGGATGCTTAAAATTCGAACAACAAGAAAGTATGATGAAAGTACGGTTAAAAAAATATTGGATTTGATTGAGCACGCTCAAGACAAAAAGTCAAAGACAGAAACCGTAATTTCCAAGGTTGCTCGATGGTACACTCTAGGTGTGATTGTTTTGGCAATTACTGTTTGGGGAATTGTTTGGGCAGTTACAAGAAATTTTGATACTGCGCTCTATAGGGGTTTGATTTTCTTAGTCATTTCTTGCCCTTGTGCATTTGCAATTTCTGTGCCACTATCTTATTTTTCGGGCATTGGAAATGCTTCAAAACACGGAATTTTGATTAAGGGGTCAAACTATCTTGATGCTTGTGCAAAGATTAACGTTGTTGCTTTTGATAAAACCGGCACATTGACCACAGGAAATTTTGTCATTCAAAAAGTTATCAGTTACGATAGTTCAAAAAGTGAAGAAGACATTCTCTATTTGGCAAGTTTGGGAGAGCAGTATTCGTTGCACCCACTTGCAAAAGCCATTGTTTCTGCTAATAAGAGAAAATTGCAAAAAGTTTCAAATCTTAAAGAGAAAGCGGGCGAAGGAGTTTATTTCAAGTTTCACAAAATGGACTATTTTGTCGGAAGAAAAAGTCAGGATTTAAAAAGCACTATTGTTGAGATTTTTGAAAACGACAGCAAAATTGGAGAGATTGAACTCGATGATGATATTAAGGAAAGTTCCTATGTTGCTTGCCAAGAGTTAAAATCACTCGGGGTGAGAACTGTTATGTTGTCTGGAGATAACGAACTCAGTGCTGTTCGTGTGGCAAAAGAAATTGGAATCGATGAGGTTCACCACAATCTTCTTCCGCAAGAAAAGTTTGAATGGATTGAAAACGCAAAAAAGGATAAGAAGAATTTTGTTGGTTATGTTGGAGATGGAATAAATGATGCTCCGTCATTGATGCTTTCAGATGTTGGAATAAGCATGGGAATCAATGGAAGTGGTGCCAGCAAAGAAGTTTCCGACATAGTTTTGGTTGATGATGATCCTTCAAAAGTTCCTTCAGCGATAAAAATTTCAAAGTATACACGAAAAATCGTTTGGGAAAACATAATTCTCTCTGCTGTTGTCAAAATAACATTCTTGCTTTTGGGAACTTTTGGTGTGACAGGCATGCTTTTTGCTGTTTTTGCGGATGTGGGAGTTACCGTGCTTGCAATTTTGAACAGTATGAGAGCATTGAAATATAAACCAAACAAAAAAGTGAAAAAAACTAAAGAAAAAAAATAAAACATGTTGATGCATGTTTTATTTTATATTTTCTATCCATTTTGAAATGATGTGCTGTGGTGTCAAAAGATTTTTGCCTTCAAATTCCAAATTTAGTCCCTCTTTGACTATGCAATCTCTGCACGCGTTTTCAAAATCTTTAAAAGTGTGACCAAGCCAGCCTGCATTTGTGGCAAATGGATAGATGGTTTTGTTTTTAAGGTTGTTTTCGTTTAAAAATGTTTTCATTGCAGGAGCAAAAGTATACCACCAAACAGGGCTTCCCAATATTATGGTGTCATATTTTCCCAAATCAAAAGAAATAGGTTTGATTTTTGGCATATAACCTTGTTCAATTTCTTTCTTTGCTTGGTCAACAACGGCATCATAACTTCCAGTGTAGGCGTTTTCAGTTTCAATTTCTGCAATATCCGCATTTAATTTTTTTGCGATTTGTTCCGCGATTTTTTTAGTGTTTCCGCTGTAAGAATAATAGATAACAATTGTTTTCATACATCCTCCTTTCATAATTTGTTAAAAATTTTTTGCAATAATTATTCAGTTAATGTTGGTATTTGTTAGGCACAATTAAAGTTGTATCAGAATAACTTGGTTTACAAATGATTTATTATTGATTTAACTTCGTCCAGCAACTTGGCAATTAGAGCGCCATCAATAGCAGCATGATTAACTTGAAGAGAAACATTAATCCAACGCTCACCTTTTTCGTTTATTTTCATTTTGTCAAAACTAACATGTGGGACAAAAGAGTTTCGTTGAACATCTTGTGGATGTGTTATATGCGTAAATTCAAACCAAGGAGCACAAGAAATGTAGGCAATAACTTGACTCCTTCTTGCGTCAGGAGGTAGTGGTTCGGTGAATGTGGTTTGGTTTTGTAATTTCTTTTTTGTTTCAATGCAAAATTTTTCAATGTCCGAATAATATCTACTGGCTATTATTTTGAAAATTTCTTCACCTTGTTTCATTGCACAGATGTTGACAAATTCACCATCTTCAATCACAATTTTGCCCTTGATTGAGCGAATCATGAATTCTTCAAATTTTAAAAGCGCAGTATAAAAGATGTGACACATACAAAAATAGAAAGATAGACCTTTTGACTTTGCGAACTCATAAACCTTAGACACTTCCAAAGGTGTGCAAAGTGAAATTTGTGGAATATCAAATTGATAGTATAAATTAAAAATATCCTTTCGGTTCCATGACTCTATATCTAATTCTCTCATAAAACTTCCCTTTGATATAATATACTACAAAAGCAATTTTTTTCAAACTATTTTACCAAAACAAAAGACGTAATCAATTTGATTTCTCTTTGCCTCTTATTAATCTCATCTGGTGCAGAAGATGGGAGTTGAACCCACAAGATGTTGCCATCACAGGTACCTGAAACCTGCGCGTCTGCCATTCCGCCACTTCTGCAAGTATGTTCTTATTATAATTTTTATATCGATGCTTGTCAAGAATAAAAACTTTTATTCTGTTTCAAAAATAATTTAAAAATCGTTTTTCTTGTCAAAGATTTAATGTTATAATGCACTCATAAGGAGTGGGATATGGAAGAAAATGACCTTGGGCTTATTGTTTTGAAGAGCTTTGCTGACAGGGGCAAAGAAGTTAATGATTACATTTCGGCTTTTAGAGAAGAGAAGGGAAAGAATTATTTGATTAGTTTTGACAATCCTCGTTTTAGCAACGGGGAGGCAAAAGTTAAAATTAATGAAACTGTAAGAAACAAAGATATATACATTTTGGCTGACATCGGAAATTATTCTTGCACTTACAATCTTTATGGAAATGTCAACCATATGTCACCAGATGAACATTTTCAAGATGTCATCAGGACAATCTCAGCAATAAGTGGAAAAGCGAAAAGCATCACTGTTTTCTTGCCATTGATGTATGCTTCTCGTCAACACAGAAGAAAGGGAAGAGAATCTCTTGATTGTGCTATGGCATTGAAATATTTGGAAAATTTGGGCGCACACAATGTTTTGACTTTTGATGTGCATGACCCAAACATTCAGAATGTTATGCCAACTCGAAGTTTTGATAACATTTCTCCAATCTATTGTGTTTTGAAAGAATTTATACGAAACGAATATAAAGAAATTGGAAAAGATAAAATGATTGTAATAAGTCCTGATGCTGGTGCAATTGAAAGAGCGACGATGTATGCCAGTGTTTTGGGGCTTGATTTAGGGCTTTTCTATAAAAGAAGGGACTATTCAATTGTTGTTAATGGAAAAAATCCAATCTTGCAACATGATTACATTGGAAATGATGTTAAAGGTAAAAACATCTTGATTGTTGATGATATGATCGCTTCCGGCGAAAGTGTGATTGACATAATTAAACAACTCAAGACCAGAGGGTGTGCGAAAGTTTATGTTGTCACAACCTTTGCATTCTTCACAGAGGGTATTGCCAAATTTAACAAACTTTACGAAGAAGGAAATCTGACAAAAGTATACAGCACAAATGCGTCATATTTAAGTGATGATGTGAAAAATGCACCATGGTTTTGTGAGGTTTCTTTAACAAAATTTATTGCCAAGATCATCATGACATTGAACGAAGGAAAAAGCATCAGTGAATACATTTCATCAACGGAGAAAATTAAGAAATTATATAAAAAATACTCAAATAAATTAAAAAAGAATGATTGATTTCATTCTTTTTTTCTTTCATTCTTTTTCTTTTTATTTCACGATAATGGTTATTATGCCAATTATTTTGCCTTGATAAATGATTTCAATGGTGCCATTTTCATTTGCTACAAGTTTCCAACTGTTGAAGCCTGTGATTAATTTTGATAGGGTTATGTCTTGATTGGTCTTAAAAGTGCAATCACTCCAATTTTCGAATTCATTTGATGATAGTCTGAAATAACAATCCTTTCCTTTTGATAAAGTTATCGTTGTTTCTTCAATTTCGCAACCTGCTTGATTGAAAATTTCAAAATTGACTAAGTCTTTTTCTTCATCAGTTGGTGGTGGTGTTGGTTCTTCAGGAGTTGTTGGAGATTCTGGTTCTTCTGTTTCATCTGGAGGTTCTGGGGTGTCAGTTGAGGATTGGTCATCATTTCCATCATCGATATCTGGAAGATTTGATTCTTTATCTATTACGGTTATTTTACATTCACAGGTAGCAATCGTTTCATTATATTTTGCAAACAAATCTATTGTTGTTGTTCCTTCTTTCAGTCCTTTGAGTTTGAAACCATTTGAGGAGACAATATTGTCATTTTCAATATCAAATGTTACTATGGCATACGGATTTGAGACATTGAATTTGAGATTGCTTTCTTCGTTTACATGGATAGTCATGTCATTTGAGCTGATGGAAAGAGTCTCTTCTTTTTGTTTTGGAAGGAAAATAACAAGACCGATGATTGTGAAAATGATTGCAACAACGCATGGGCAAACGATTTTTAATAAGATATCTTTTGTTTTCATTCCCATAATATACCAAATTTTACAGTGCTTTTGTCAAGTGTGACGTCACTTTTTTATATTTTTTTGATTTTTTGTCGAAATTATATTTTTTTAATGCTTCAAAACAATCAAAAAAGTTGAGCTGTTTATGGTATAATTGAAACATGGAAAATAAAATTGTTGATATTTATGACATTTCTTACGAAGGTTCAGGAGTTGGGAAACTTGATGGACAGGTTGTTTTTGTGCCAAAAACTTTGAAAGGTGAAAAGGTTGAAGTTTCAATTGTTAAGAAAAACAAATCTTTTTTGCTTGCGAAGTTGTGCAAAGTTCTCAGCCCAAGTAAAGAGAGAGTTGAACCTAGATGTCCATATTTTGAAAAATGTGGTGGCTGTGATTTTCAACATTGCAACTATCAAGTTGAACAAAATTTGAAAACCGAAATTTTAAGAAAAGAGATGGCAAAAGTTGGCTACACTGGAGAAATTTTTTATCAACCGAGTGAAAGTAGATTCTCTTATCGAAATAAAATCAAGTTGGAATTTTTTAATGGCGACCTTGGATATTTCAAAAGCAAATCTCATTCATTTTTTGATGTTGAATATTGTCCTATTGCAACAGAAATGATTAACAAGTCTATACCTGTTGTGAAAAGGTTTATCGGGGCAAATGACTTTTTTGGCCTTAAGAGTGTTTACTTCAAACAACTGCAAAACAATCTTGCAATTTGTTTTTTGTTTGACAAAAAATTGATAAAAAATGCACAAAAAATAATAAAAAACTTGAAAAATATCGAAATTTTTGGTGATTTTTCAATTTATTTTGCATTTGGAGAGATTTTGGAAAGTGATTTGACAAAGATTTTTTGCGTGAAACAAGGAAACGAACTTAAGCAAGTCTATGATGAGATTGTCTTTGAATTTGATGTTTCTTCTTTCAATCAGGTCAATGATGAAATGGCAAAGAAATTGTATGATTATGTTGCGTGCAACGTTGATGGGAAAAGAGTTGTTAATGCTTATTCAGGACAAGGACTTTTGACATACATTTTGTCCCGAAACGCAAAATTTGTGTATGGAATTGAATATCAAAGGTCAGCACACATGAGTGCGGAAAAAATGAAAGAACAATTGCAAGATTACAAAATTGAGAATATTTGCGGAAAAGTTGAAGATGAAATCCCGAAAATTTTGAAAAGAGATAAAATTGATTGTGTTGTGCTTGATCCATCAAGAGAAGGGTGTGAACGCTCGGTTTTGAACGAGATGAATCAAAGTGGAGTTGGAAAAATTGTGTATGTCTCTTGCAACTTTTCAACTCTGGTCAGAGATTTGAAAATTTTGAAGGATTTTTATGATGTTGTGAGCGTCAAAATTTTTGATATGTTCCCTTGCACTGCAAATATGGAAACAGTCGTCATTTTAAGGCGAAAAGCATGATTTATCATTAAACTTTTTGACTGGTTTTAAATCAAAAAAGTGTCACATATAATATTTAAAAAAATTTAACTATTTTATTGACATAAATTTTTGACTATGTTATCATATAAACTGAAATCATATATAGTGAAAATTTAACTGAAATTGAAGGCAAATAATATATGATAATAGATTGAATTTGAGGTTGTCTGTGACACTTTTTAATAAGAAGATTATGAGTTATATTTTGATTTTTGCCATCGCAGCGGTGACAGGGCTTGCTGTCGGCAAAATTTATGTTGACAACTTGGAAGCACCTTCGACAGTAAGTGCGGAAGAATCTTCGCTGAGAGAAGCGGAAGCAACGATCAAAGAATGGGTTGACAGAGCAGAGGGTGGTGCTTCTGTCGATTCTTTCACCGTTGTTCAGCTTTACAACATTGCTGAATATAAACTTACTCATTCTGAAGATTATTATTCTGGCAAGTTTTTCAAACTCATGACTGGGGTTGTCAATGCTCCTATGGGAATTAAACAACAAATGCGAAGTGAAAAAATTTATGACAATGGAACTTTTCTTTATAACAAGTTGAGTCCTTCCACTTCAAGTTTGGCACCTGCAATCTGTTCAAGAGTTGTTTATGACAAGAATTCTGGAGTGATCAAAATCAATCCAAAAGGAACCTTTGTTGATGGTGCAGATGTTATCACAGGCATTTTTGACAAAAACAACTATGTTGACTACACAATGGAAGAATATAAGTCAACCTTTGGCACTGAGCCTTCCACTGTTATGCCTTATATCATTTCAGATATAACTTGTGGGCAAAAAAAGTTCAGTCCTGTGACATCAAATGAAGATGGAACATATTCTTTCAGCATTGCCATTGACGGCGATTATCTTGCTTTGGCTGCACTTTATTACTCGCACGAAATTAAGTTTTCAAGTGGTATGGCAGACCCTCCAAAGTGGGTTTCTCTGAATATGAATGTAACTATTGATGGAAATTTCAATTTTGTTGGCATTGATTATACTGAAGTTTACAAAATGAATGTTTCTGGAATCGGTATGATGACAGTCACTGATGAGTTTTCTGACCAATTCTTCTTTGGTGAAGATGTTCCAGAAATTGACGAAGAAATCAAGGAGGTGTTGTGATGGAAGAACCTATCAGAAAACACCATGATCTGTTTCCTCGTATGTTTAAGGCGTTCACACTTTATTTTGTGATTACGCTTTCTGTTTTCTTTGGCTATGTGCAAATCTTTGGTGATGTTAAGCCAAATGTTATCACCATTCCAACTGATGACGCAGACGCAGAGAATGACACTCTGTTTGGGCAATTTGTTGAAAAAATTGCAGAATTTGACAATATTGATACGGACTTTGATTTGACGCTGGAAAATTCCGATTTCAGTTTGTCCGCTCAAGGAAATGTTGTCTTTGACATGGGCATGGGGAACATGTCTCTTGATGTTGATTTGATTTACAATCAACAATATTTTGATGTGCAAGTTTCTTATGTTTCACCAAATGTTTATGTGTCTGTTGATGACAGCACTTACAAATTTGATGCTTCAGGTGACTTTGACTTGAGCGGTTTGCTTGATTTTGTGATGAACAACATTGAAATTGACCCAAGTTTTGTTGAAAGCATTGAAAAGTTTTTAGGGTTTGATTTGACTAATTTTGATCCAAACACATTGCTCACCAAACTTAAAATCGAAGAAAGTAAAAACGAAGAAAATGGAGATATTACATTCTTTATTGGGCTGGGCAATCTCAGTGCAAGAATGGTCTGTGACACAGATTTCAACATCAAATCAATCAAATTGAAAGATATTTTGGTTGCTGGAAACACAGTGAAATTTGGTGCAAATGTCAACAGAATGAACAAAGATGATGTTGTGGTTGAATATACAGAGACTGGCGATGAAATTGATATGTCCGGCATCACGCTTTACACCAATTATGCACAAAACTTGTTTGCTAATGATTTTGTGATGTCAAATGTGGCAATCAATGTAGACGACAAGACTTATTATGCAAATGTTTATCTTGACAATTCAAATTCTACAAAAGTGAAAGTTGAGACTTCTTTGGAAGGAATTGATGTTTCATTGATTTACTCCGATAATGTCATTTATGCTGATGTTGCAAACTTGAAGTTGAGTTTTAATGTTGAAGATTATTCTATTTGGGAAAGCACTATCAATGAGATTCTTGAAAAATATACATCAAAAACTGTTTCTCAAATTGTTTCTGATTTGATTTCTCAATATGTCGGAATCAATGGAGAGACTGTTGACGTTCAACAAATTCTGATGCAAATTTTGGGTGGCGTGTTTGATAATGCGGAAAGTATTTCTGATTATCTGCCTTCATCAACTGAAATGACAGATGATGCCTTTTCAATGACTTGGAACAATGGACTTATAATCAATTTAAACAGCGATAACAATAAACTTACCGGATTGAATGTGACATTTGACAAAGTTGACATAGATGCAAACTTTGAGATTGTTGAAAATGGATTTGAAATTGCGGGAGATTATTATGACTTGTCAAATTTGCTTCCACTTTCAGATGTTGTAGATGGAATTTTGGGAGCGGAACAGTTTGGTGGTCAAGCAAAAATCACGATAGAGGACTTTGTTATTGATGCAAATTATGTAGTTGATTTTTCAAATGGAATACTGGCAAAGATTTCAACACATATTTTTGGTGAAACCATTTCAATTTACATCAACAACAACCAAATTTTCCTTGAAGTTGGAGAGATTGTTGTTGAAGGCAATATTGATGATTTGGAGAATTATATTGCAAAAATTGACAGCATCTTTGGAAGCAGTTTGGCAGATCAGATTGCAAATTCAAATGTTGAGATTGACATTGAAGGATTGATTGAAAAGTTATCCGAAATTTTGAATGAGTTGAAATTGGCTGAATCAGAGGGCGTGATTGCATTGATTGAATATTTGTCAAATAGGGCTTATATCTCAATTGATGGAAATAATGTTGTTCTAAATTTTGAAAATCAAACAATGTCTGCTGAAGTTTATGTTGGTGCAACCAGTGAAACAATCAGTCTTCCTTCTGCAACTGACAAAACCGATGATGTTTTGAACAAGATAGAAAATGTTAAGAATTACATTGAAACAAAACAATATGCTTTTGAGTTTGTTGTTTCTTATGAAGGGCTTAATCTTTCTGGTGCCATTCAAATAGATTTGAAAAACAACACATTTGCAATTTATGATGTTGTAATTGGTGAAAACAAATTATCAATTAAGTATGCGGACAACACTGCGTATATTGATTACGCTGATTTAAAAATCAAGTTGCAAACCGAGAATTTGATGCAAATTGTTGACATCATAAATTCAATTTTGAATGCAAATGAAATGAATGGCAATGTTGACATTTCATCTGCTTTGACTGAAATTTTTGGGGAAGATGTGAGCGAATTATCGTTGCAAGAGCTTTTGGCATTGATTGAAATTGATGTTACGGGAAGTCTTGACGAACTTAAGCTTGATCTTAAAATTAATTCTGAAAATGTTGTTTATGCAACTGGAAACATTAGTTTTGTTGATGATATGATTGACAGCATAGACCTGCTTGTTAACGGCAAAATCAACCTGAATCTTAATGTTGTTCCTTTTGAAACTTATGAAATTTCAGATGAGGAATATTATAATTTGACAAGTGCAAACAAGGGAACTGTCACATTATCATATCAAAAAGATGATGAAAAGGTCGATGTTGTTGCAAATGTTGAAATTGATTTGACGGATAAGATTTATGTTAAACTTTCAACAAAAGTTTTGAATGAAAAGTTTGAACTTACAATTTACAATAATATGCTTTATGCTCAAATTGGAAAGTTATGTTTTGCTACAAACTTTGAAAACGCAAAAGAACTTTATGACTATATTGTTGATTTATTTGCCGTAACCATTCCTGAAATTGACATTGAGAATGTTTTAAAAGATGTTGACTTGAATTCTGTAAACATTTTTGATGTTGCTGGCTTGAATATTTTTAGCGACAACGAAAAGTTGCAGGTTGAATATGTCATCAATGACAATTTGAAAGTTGCATTGAATTTGTTTGATGAACAAACAATCGAAGAAATTTCTGTTCCTGAGCAATATGAAGACTTGAAAGTGCTTTTGCCAAAAATAAAGGCTTTGATTGATTATGTTCAGAGAGGAGTTTTTGAATTTGATTTCAGTCTTGCATACAACACTTTGACCTTTGACGGAACATTTAAATATTTTGATGGCAATTTTGAAATTTCAAATATGGTTGCATTTGGAGAAAATATCTTTGTCAGATTGCAAGATGGAACATTGTATTTTGCGTTTGGCAACATGAAACTTAAATTTGATTTGACAAATGCATCAACATCAAGCGTTGACATTTTTGAAGCAATAAACAAAATTACCTCTGACTCTTTTGGTGTTGTTATTGATTTTGGTGTTTTCGAAGAGTTGCTCAACATTATTAATACTTACACTTTGGAAGATTATTTAAACAAGATTGACTTGGATATTTCTGGAAATTCTGACTTGATCAATGTTGTCATTTCAAACAAGAAAGAATATTCAGTTTCTAAAATTTTGAGCGCAGAAATTGGCTTTGTTGAAAATGATGTTAAGAACATTAATTTAAACATCTATGATGTCATCAAAGCACAACTTTCTTTGAGAAAAACTGATGTTTCAACAATCCCTGAATTTGATGATGAAGACTATCAAGACTATTCCAAAAACTTTGTAGATGGCGTTTTGGACAGCTTGAGAGTTGAAAATGGGGTTTATGCATTTAACAGTGACATTGCAATAAGATATAGCAACAACCAATTCTATGGCGAACTTGTGGCAATGCTTGTTGAAAGTGAAAATGGCGTTGTTGGAAATTATATGCCAGCTGTTTCTCTTTACACTACATCACTTGGGCTTAACAGCTATATCTATTTGATTGGAAAAGACATCTATGTTGACATAAATGGTTTGCAGGTGACAGCAGATTTGAGTGAAACAACAATTAATGAAATCATTGATTTCGTTGAACAAAACTTTGGATTGTCATTGACTGGAAATGCTGAAATTTTGGAAACGACAACAGAAGTGTTCAAAGTTATTTTGCCAGCTCTTGACAGCATCTATGGCTCTTGGATTTCTGGAGATATTGGTGGCGGACTTCAAATTGATATTAACAGCGATTTGTGGTATGCAGAAAATGCAAGATTCTATGACATCGTTGTTCAGGCTTTTGTTCAAAACCTTGAAAACATAATTGTGCCAACAAAACTTGTTTTGGGCGCAAACATTGAAGATGGAAACACTGAAGTTTATGATGATTACAGTGAATATTGGTTGAAAGATGGAGATGTTGTTATTGAAGATGTTGCAACAAGAGATTTGAATTTTGCTGTTTATTTGAACAACATTTCAGTTGGCAGATTTGTTGATGATCTTGGAGAAACTTTCATTGGCGGAGAGAATGGATTCAAAGAAATTGTTGGAGTTAAGTCAAATTATGGTTCAAGCTTGCTTACAGATTTCAATTCATACAAAACTTTGTTAAATTTTGTTGAAACAGTTTATGACTACGCAATGACATATCAATATGGTGTTGATGTGACAGGAACAATTGTTTCTGACAGTTCAACAATTGAGATAACAAGGGGAGATGTTTATTTTGAAGTTGGAGATTTGCCAGAAGGACAGACAACTCAATTTGAATTTATTGAAGGCAAATCAATCAATCTTCAAGGCGGGTTCACAATCATAAACAATGGATCATCATTCTCAATCGATTTGATGTATGAAAGTTTGAAATCAAATGATATCTATTTCACATATTCTTTGACAGACACAAACAAATTCCGTGCAAAAATCAATGATTCAAGTTTTGAAGACATTCTCAGAGTCATTCAAAAAGTTTTAGGCTCACAAGGTGATGATTTGCAAGACAGTATCACACAAATTGATCAGATTTTAAGTTCAATTACAAACCTTACTCAAGTCTTCAAAGAAATTAATTTGAAATCCGACGAACAGACAGGACAAACGATTCTTCAAGTTAAGTTGGATATTGAAGGAAATGGAAATCGCGGAATTGTCAAAATTGTTCTTGGCGAAGATGCTGATGGAACGAGTAAATTGAAAAAGATATCAATTTCTGATTTGACGATTGCTGGAAACACAATCAATCTTGAAATTAATGTAAACAATTCTCGTGATGAAGCTTTTGATTATTTGGCAGAAAATCCAGCCGATAAACATATTGATTTCTCTGGTGCAAACGAACTCATCAATGCTTTGGTCAACACTTCTGAGTTGAATTATTACGAAATTGATGGAAGTTTGAATATCAATGGAAATTTGGTTGGAATCAACATCAATTGGAATGTTCCAATCAATGTCAAAATCAAACTTGATGAAGAAAGAAAACCTGAAGTTATGGCAGTTATTGGAGAGATTCCTGCCGTAATTGGAATCAACAATGATGTGCCTTATAAATTCGGTGACACAGAAAGTGGCTCAGGAAGAATGCTCTATATCTATTACAAAGATGGATATGTCTACTTCTACAGAACAGAATATGTTGACATCATGTTTGGTGCTTCAAAGCGTCAATATGAAAAGAAACTTAAGGTTTCAATTGAAGAAGTTTTGAGTGACCCATTGAAATATGTTCAATACGGAATTGGCTTTACTGACATGATTATTGAAGCAATTCAAGCTTCATTGGATTTGGCAAAAGGTCACACTCCAGATCTTGGAAATGTCGTAAAATCATTCACTGCAAATGACTCACAGAATTTCAGTGTTGTGCTTAACATGGCAGAAATTACGAATGACCCTAAACTTGACACAATGTCAATTGGCCTAAGTGTTGTCAATAATGAAGCAACCGGCAATAAGAATTACATTGGAAAGGCAACATTCAATATGTTTATGCCACTTGCAGATATCTTTGAAATGACACTCGAAAGCAACGATTTGGTGCTTAAGGACATCGGAAAAGAACTTGATTTTTCTGCTCTTTACGAATTTGTTGATTCTTACACATACAATGAAGGAGCACAATGGGAGGCTTCAAATGGTGAGTGGAAATTAGCGAGTGAAACATTGTACAAAATTTCATTTGAAGAAAATGGTGGCACCGAATTTGAAGATATTGTTCAGGCTGCAGGTACGCAGATTACATTGCCAACATACAATGAAAACTTGATTGTTAATGATATTGAAAACAACACCAAATATGTTTACGAATTTGCAGGTTGGTACACCACTGAAACGTTTGATGAAAACACGAGGTTTACCGCAGAAACAATGCCTCGAACAAACACTGTCCTATATGCAAAGTGGAATTTGATAGACACAATTGTGACACACTATTACACATTGTCGTTCAATGTGAATGGCGGAAATGAAACTTACGGTGATGTGAGTGTCGCAGAGAACACGGTGTTTGATTTGAGCAGTTATGTCCCGACAAAAAATACTGAATATGTTGATAAAGGTTACAATTGGGTTGGATCAAACATGGGCAAGTGGACGTATGAAGTCACACGCTACACTTTTGCAGGTTGGTACATTGACAGCAATTGTTCTCAAAAATTTGATGGAACAATGCCAAGTGAAAATCTTACACTTTATGCAAAATGGGAAGCGACGACGACAACTGAATATTATTACAATTGGGAAAGACCATAATGAAAAAAGAAGTTACTACTTGTAACTTCTTTTTTTGTTTTCTTTTATCCTTTTTGTTTAAATTGATTATTTTGATGAAGATAATTTGGTTGTCATTTTTAACTTTAATGCAGGAATTAATGGCGAGAAAGAATAAGGTTAAAAGAGAGAAGATAAAGAAAAAAGAGCATTAGCTCTTTAAATCTTGAATATCGAATGGATGTGACAATTCTTGCTTATATCTTTCAATGATTTCATCGTCAAGACGAGCAAAAAGTGGTTTAGGCAAGTTTACTTTGTGAGACTTTGAAATGTTGATTTTGCTTGCTTCTTCCCACATATCTTGTGCATCTGGACGTCCTTCAAAGTTCAGTTGTTCTGTCCAAATTTCAGCTGTTTTGTTAGGAATTATTGGACTGGCAGCAATTGCAAGAGCCTTTGCCATATTAAGACAGAGATAAAGCACTTTCTTTGCACCATTGATGTCTCCATTTTTAATCAATGACCATGGTGCAGTTTTTTCGAGATATGTGTTCCCGATGCTTGCAAATCTCATAATTTCCTTGTAAGCCATTCTGAATTCTGTTTTTGAGAACAATTCACCAATTTGGTCAGGAAGAGTCTTGATTGCTTCAACCATTTCATTATCGTTTTCATCAAGCGAATTCTTGATGTCATCGTAATCAATTCCGAGAGCACCGCCAAAATTTTTATTGATCATGTTCAATGTTCTGTTGAAGAAATTTCCGTATTTTCCAACAAGTTCAGCATTGGTGTTGAGTTTGAAGCCCTCATAGGTGAAATCGCTGTCTTTGTTTTCTGGGAAGATTGAAACAAGGTAAGCGCGCAAAGCATCAATATCAATGTCGCTGTTCATTAAATTGTTGCAGAAAATTCCAATTTTCTTAGATTTTGAGAATTTCTGACCTTCAAAGTTGAGGAAGTTGAAACCAACAACATTTTCTGCCAAGTTATATTTCTTGCAAGCAAGCTCCATGCTTGGGAAGAAAATTGCATGGAAGTCGATGTTATCTTTGCCAATAAAGTTGTATATTTTGCAATCTTTGTTTTGCCATCTGTCTTTGACCATTTCATCTCCACCAAGTTCCTTTGTGATTGAGATGTAGCCAATTGGTGCGTCAAACCAAACATAGAACACTTTGTCCTGGTAATCTTTCAATGGCACTTGAATACCCCAAGGAATGTCTCTTGTGATGCAACGAGGTTTCAATCCCTCTTTAAACCATTTGTTTGTCATGCTATAAACATGTGGGCGCCATACATCTTTTTTGCTTTCCACCCATTTTTGAAGTTCAGGTTGAATCTTGTCTAACGCAACATAAATATGTTTTGTTGATTTTTTTACGGCATCTTTTCCGCAAAAACTGCATTTTGGAGACTTTAAGTCGTCAAGTTCGTAGGTTTTTCCGCATTGGTCGCATTGGTCACCATAGGCCTTTTCATATCCACAATATGGACAGGTTCCATAAACAAATCTGTCGGCCAAAGCAATTTTGTCATGTTCACAATAAAGCATTGTGCTTTCTTTTTCAATTGTATAGCCGTTTTTATAGATTTCATTGAAGAAATCTACTGTTGTTTCTTTGTGCGTTTCTGTGTTTGTTCCACTGAATTTATCAAAACTGATGCAGAGTTTTTCTGCAATTTCTTTGATTTTTGTATTCATTGTGTGAATAAATTCTTCTGGTTTCATGCCAATTTCTTTGGCAGAGATGAAACTTGCAGTTCCGTAATCGTCAGTTCCGCTGACATAAATGACATCATTTCCTTTTGTTCTGTTGTAACGAGCGAACACATCTCCAGGGAGCCAACAGCCAACAACATGACCCAAATGTGGAAGCCCATTGACATAGAGCAATGCAGATGTGACTAATATTTTTTCCTTTTTATTTTCCATTTTTACACTTCCTTTTGCATATTTTTTTAGATTGATAGTTAAACTTATGTTATTTTTCTGCATCGGACATGCACATTCGGTCAGTTTTGATTTTTTCGATAACTTTTTCAAGAGTTAGTTTTTCTTGTTCTGAATTTTGCATGTTTTTCAATGTGTATTCTTTTGTCTTAACTTCATCTTCGCCAACGATTAAGACATATTTTATTTGTCTTTTGTTTGCTTCTTTCATTTTTGATTTGAAAGATTTGTTTTCATAAAGACAGTCTGCTTTAATTCCGCTCTCTCTGAGTTTTGTAGTCAAAGAAAGTCCTTCTTCCAAAGTGTCGTCAAAAGTGATGATTGCACATTCAATTTCATTGATTTCATCCAAATTGAAATAATTCTCTTTGGTCAATATATCAAAAAGGCGGGTTACACCAACACTCATTCCAACGCCTGGCATTTTTTTATCTGAAAAATAACTGCACAAATTTTCAAATCTTCCGCCACCACCAATTGCTCCAAGATTTTTGTTCATTTTCAAAAATCCTTCAAAAACTGTGCCAGTGTAATAGTTGTGTCCTCTAATCACGGAAAGGTTATATATCACTGAACTAACTCCAAATGCTTTCAGATGTTTGTTAGTTTCAACAAGTTCTTTCATTCCTTCGTCAAAAAGCGGATTAACGCAAATATTTGCCAAATTTTGAGTTACATCTTCAATATTTCCAGTTGTTTTTGTCAATCTTATGATTTTTTCGCTTTCAAAATCGGACAAACCAATCTCTTTGAGCTGTGCCATTGCCTCTTCGAAAGGAATTTTTGCAAGTTTATCCAAAACAATCAAAATGTCTGTTGTTCTGTCTTCCTTGTTGATTGATTGAATGAAGCCGGCGATAATTTTTCTGTTTGAAACTTCAATTTCCACATCAAGATTCAAAGCTTTGAAACATTTTTCAAAAAGTACAATGCATTCGGCATCAGCGACAAGAGATAATGTTTCATTTCCGATTATATCGGCGTCACATTGATAAAACTCTCTGAAACGACCCTTTTGAGGTCTTTCTCCTCTGTAAACCTTTCCAATTTGATATCTTTTGAACGGGAATGACAATTCTTCTTTGTGCATTGCAACAAAGCGGGCAAGTGGGACGGTCAAGTCATATCTCATGCACATATCGGTTGAACCTTTGGAAAAACGATAGACTTCTTTGTCTGTTTCGCCACCACTTTTGGCAAGTAGTGTTTCGCTATATTCCAAAACAGGAGTGTCAAGTGGAACAAAACAATTTTGTTTGAAAACATTTTCAATCTTGTCCAAAAGCTCAGAAAAAACCATCTGCTGTCTTGGCATAAGTTCCCAAAAACCTTGAAGTTTTCTCGGTGTAATAAGCTTTGAATTGTTCATTTTCTCTCCTTAATTGTCATCATTTTTTATATGTCATTTTAATACAAAATTCTTCGTTCTGTCAATTGAAATATAGGCATATAATACTAAAAGTTGTGCACATTTATTTTCCACTTATCCACAAATTTATAAATATTCATGCCAATTTATGTTTATACAGGTGGACAAAATTGGGTCAAATTTGAAGAAAACCACACGAGTTATCCACATTTCCACATTTTGTGGACAAATCTTTTCAAAAATCATGCATATTGGCGAGAAAATGGAATATAAATGTGCAAAAAATCGAGTTTGTTTAAAAATGCAAGTTTCGTCAATTTTGTATAAATTTTTAATGTCGAAATACATTGTTTGAAAAATAAGAATATTATTCAAAATCTATGCATATTAATTCATTCATTATTTTGAAGTTTTCTTCATCAAAAATGGGCTTGGTGTTTTGTCACTTAAGAAATAAAGTTTGTGCAACGCTCTGGTTGAAGCGACATACAAAAGATTTCTGTCGAGTTCGTTGTGATAGTTTTGACTGTTTGCAAATGGAACAATGACACAGTCAAATTCAATTCCTTTTGCTTTTGCTGGAGTGGTTATGATTTTCTTTGAAGAAATTTTCATATTGTCCATCACTTTGAATTTTTTGATTTGGGCACTTTCTTTTTGAAGTGCTTTGATTTCTTCCTTAGATTTGCATATGATTGCAACACTTTGTTTTTTTAGTTCTGGACTTTTTTCTCTTTCAGTCAAAATTTTTTCGATTGCCTTGGCACAATTTTTTGTCCTCAAACACTCAACTTCTTCACCGTTTCTATTCACGTTGTTTGCAATGTGTTTTCCAAGAATTTTTTGTGAAAACAGTGAGATTTGCAAAGTGCTTCTGTATGACTTATTCAAGAAAGTTATCTTTGATTTGGTCTGTTTTGTCAAATATGTCAAGTATGTTGGTGTCAATGTTCTGTCAATGCTTTGATAGATGTCACCAAGATAAAGTTTTGAGCATTTCCAAATTTTGTCAAACAAATAGAAATGACAAGGTGTGTAGTCCTGCATCTCATCAACTATGACATATTTTGCGTCAAAGTTGTTTTTCAGTGAAAATAGATTTTCTTTGATTAAAAGTACAGGGGTAATGTCATAAGCTCCGATGCTTTCCACTTCATCAAGTTCCAGACTTCTCAAGAAAAGATTGTAAATTCTCAGTAAGTCTGTTGTGATGAAGTTGTTATACAAAATCTTCTTTGCCCTTTTGAACAGGTCATTATGTTTTGATGCAGGAATTTTGAATCTGTCAGTGATATTTTCTGCCAAAACATCAATTCTTTTGTGAATAGGCAAATTTTTAAGTTTGTTGAAATAGATGTCTTGAATTTCTGTCTTATTTATGACAACCTCTCCAAAAGAAAGTGTTTTTGGAATAAAAAGATTGCAAATATCGTTGTTAAGGAAATTTTTCAAATCGTCCAAGAATTCAAAACTTGACTTTATTGCGATGTTTTCAAAGTCTTTTTGATTTTGTTTGCTTATAACTCTTTCAAGCATATCTTCTCTTGACTCAAATTCCATTCCCAAAAGTCGCTTTGCCATGTTTGCAAAAGTTGTCGTGAAAGTTTTTTCTTCCCCTAATGCTGGGAGAACATCGTCAATATAGTCTGCAAACAATTCGGAAGGGGACAATATCAAAATATCTTCACTCTTGAGTTGATTGCGATATTTGTAAAGCAAATAAGAAACCCTGTGCATTGCGATTGAGGTCTTTCCAGAACCGGCAACACCTTGCACAATTGTATTTTTGAAGTCATCGGCACGAATAAGGACATTCTGTTCTTTTTGAATGGTTGAAACAATGTCATGCATTTTTGACGTGGCATTTTTTGAAAGTTGCTCCATCAAGATGTCATCGTCGATGACCATGTTGCTGTCAATGTAATAAACCAAATTGCCTTTATCAATTTTATATTGACGTTTTAAGGACAAATTGCCGGATATTTCTCCATCAGGACAAGAATAGGAAGTTTTTCCGGTTTTGTCGTCATAGTAAAGAGAGCAGACATCAGCTCTCCAGTCATAGACCAAATTTTCGTTTTGAGAGTTTTGAATGAGACCTAAGCCAATATAATATTTATTTGGCTCTTGTTCATTATCCGCTTGGAAATCAAATCTTCCAAAGTATGGATTTTTTCTTTGTTTTTGAAGTCTTGAGATTTCTTTTTCAAGAGCAACATTTTGTTGCTCCAAGTTTTCAATTTGAATGTTTAAACCAGCAAGTTCATCGTCTTCTTTTTTTATGTCATAAAAATTTTCAGCGAAGAACTTTTTGAGATATTGAATGTCATTCAGGTTTTGTTTATATTTTTTTGAGTCCTTATCTTTGATCTTTTCAATTTCTTTCAAAGTGTTGTCAAGATAAGTTTTCTCTTGTTCTGTTACTTTTTTGTCCATGAGAACTCCTTATTCAAAAGGATAGTTTATTTTTTGTTGTTCAATGACCGCAATCTAAATGTTTTCATCGTCACTGGTGTTTTCGTCAGATGTTATTGAAATTTCCGCGTTAGTCTCGTTTTCGTTAGATTCTTCACTTGCTGGTGCAGATGCTTCTGCTTCAGAAGGTTCTTCTTCTTTTGAAGCAAGGGCAACGCTGGTGATTTTTGCGTCGTTCTTAAGTTTCATGATGCGAACACCTTGACTCACTCTTGAAAAATGACTTACATCTTCTGCAGGAGTTCTGATGATAACTCCGCTGTCTGCAATAATCAAAAGGTCGCAATCTTCTTCAATTTGTTTCATTGCAACGAGTTTTCCGGTCTTTTCGTTAAATATACCGGCCTTAACGCCACTTCCGCCACGTTGTTGAAGTCTAAATTCGTCAACACTTGTACATTTGCCATAACCATTTTCTGAGATTGTTATGATGTTTGCATCTTCATGAACTATTGCCATGTCAACAACAAAGTCTCCCTCTGCAAGTTTCATGCTGCGAACACCTTGGCTGTCTCTTCCAACTGCACGAACATCAGTTTCGTTGAAACGAATGCATTTTCCATCATGGGAGGCAATCAAGATGTCGTCACGACCTGTGGTTATGTCAACACCGACAAGTTCATCTCCTTCAACAAGTTTGATGGCAATTTTTCCAACTTTTCTGATGTTTTCATATTCACTGAGAGCGGTCTTTTTGATAAGTCCGTTCTTTGTTGCCATAATCAAATTGCCTTTGACATCTTTTTGCATTGGAATGATCGCGTTGATCTTTTCTCCAAGAGAAAGTTGCAAAAGGTTGATGATTGCACGTCCCTTTGCTTGTCTTTGAGCTTCTGGAATCTCATAGGCTTTTGCACTGTAAACCTTTCCCAAATTCGAGAAGAACAAAAGGTCTGCATGAGAAGAGCATACGAACATTTTTTCCACAAAGTCTTCATCTTTTGTTTTGTGAGCGGTGATTCCAACTCCACCTCTGTGTTGAGATTTGTATTCATCAACAGACATACGCTTGATGTAACCCATATGAGTCATGGAGACGATGACATCTTCTTCTGCAATAAGGTCTTCAATGTCAATTCCACCCAAATCCATGCTGATTTCGGTCTTTCGAGCGTCACCAAATTCTTGTTTAACATTTTCAAGGTCATCTCTGACAATCTGCAGAACTCTTGCAGGTTTGTCCAAGATGTCCTTCAAATCAGTGATTGTTGCCTCCAAAGTTGCAAGTTCTTCATTAAGTTTTTCAACTTCCAAACTTGTGAGTTTTGAAAGTTTCATTTCAAGAATGGCGTTTGCTTGAATTTCGTCAAGCTCAAACAAAGTTGTCAAGTTTGTTATTGCCTCTTGTCTGTCCTGTGATTGTTTGATTGTTTTGATGACTTCATCAATGTTTGCAAGGGCGATAACCAAACCTTTGACAATATGCTCTCTTTCTTCAGCTTTCTTAAGGTCAAATCTTGTTTTTCTTACGACAACTTCTTTCTGATGCTCAAGGTAATAATAAAGCATTTCCTTAAGGTTCAAAACCTTTGGAACTCCATTCACCAAAGCAAGCATAATGATTCCACTGCTTTGTTGAAGCATTGTGTGTTTGTAAAGCAAGTTCAAAACAACTTGTGCGTTTGCGTCTTTTTTTATGTCAACAACGACTCTGAGTCCATCTCTGTCACTTTCATCTCTCAGGTCGCTGATACCTTCAATTTTTTTGTTTTTAACCATATCAGCCATTTGAGTTATGAAACGTGCTTTGTTGACTTGATATGGAAGTTCTGTGATGACGATTCTTTGTCTGCCAGAAGATGTTTCTTCAATTTCTGCACGACCTCTGACCAAAATTCCGCCACGACCGGTTTTGTATGCGTGTTTAACCGCAGTTCTTCCCATGATTATTCCGCCTGTTGGATAGTCAGGAGCAGGGATAATCTTGATAAGTTCATCAATGTCGATGTCTGGGTCGTCGATCAATGCTTGAAGACCATTGATGACTTCTGTCAAGTTGTGAGGTGGAATGTTTGTTGCCATTCCGACAGCAATACCATCTGCACCGTTAACCAGAAGATTTGGAAATCTTGCAGGTAAAACGGAAGGTTGCATCAAAGTGTCGTCAAAGTTTGGATAGAAGTCAACCGTTTCTTTGTCGATGTCTTTAAGCATCAAAGAAGCAATTTTTGAAAGTCTTGCTTCTGTGTAACGCTGTGCAGCAGGTGGGTCACCATCGACTGAACCGAAGTTTCCATGTCCATCAACAAGAGGATATCTGATTGAAAAGTCCTGAGCAAGTCTGACAAGGGCGTCATAGATTGAACTGTCGCCGTGTGGGTGATATTTACCCATAACTTCACCGACAATTCTGGCACTTTTCTTGTGAGGCTTGTCATAGAAGTTGTTTAATTCGCCCATACTGAACAAAATTCTTCTATGAACAGGCTTCAAACCATCTCTAACATCAGGAATGGCTCTTGAAACATTGACAGCCATTGCATAGGAAATGAAAGACTTTTTCAACTCTCCGACAACTTCGATTGGTTGAATTTTTTCATTTTCAAACATTTCCCTCAGGTCTTTTTTCTTGTTTTCTTCTTCTTTCTTATTCATTTCTTTCCTCAACTTGCAAATTTAAATTATGTGCTTTCACTCTTTCTTTTCCGCGAGCAAATTTAAAATCTTCAACTTTTGTGACTTCATTTAAGCAGTCAAACATATATATCAATTCTTCAATGCAAATCTTGACATCGGCGATTTCTTCAATCATGTCCTTCATCAATTTTTTCTCTTCTTCTTTGGAGCAAGAATTGATTTTGCGTTTATATTTGCAGATGGCTTTTGTAAGTTCGCTCATCTCTTCAATGGCAAAATTCAATTGTGCATCAGCACCAAATGCGTCCAAAAAGTCTTTGTAATAATGCTCTTCTCTCATCGCTGACTCCTAAACGTCAAGATCTGTCACAAGTGTGGCATTTTCTTCAATGAATTGACGTCTAAGTTCTGGGTCTTCTCCCATCAATTGACTGAACAATTTGTCTGCCTCGATTGCGTCTTCCATTGTTATTTTCAAAAGTATTCTGTGTTCTGGGTTCATGGTTGTTTCCCAAAGTTGTTCTGGGTTCATTTCACCAAGACCTTTATATCTTTGAAGGGTTGTGCCTTTTCTGCCGTTTTCGTCAAACCATTTGTTTAATTCTTCGTCAGAATAGAAATAGAATTCTTCCTTTCCTCTTGCAACCTTGTAAAGAGGTGGCTGTGCGGCATAGACATGTCCATTTTCAATCAAAGGACGCATAAATCTGAAGAAGAATGTCAAAAGCAAAATTCTGATGTGTGAACCATCGACATCGGCATCGGACATACAAATGATTTTGTTGTATCTGAGTTTGCTTTCATCAAAATCATTTCCTGTTCCAGCACCAAACGCAGTTATCATTGCACGAATTTCTGCATTTTCCAAAATTCTGTTAAGTCTTGCCTTCTCAACATTCAAAATCTTACCACGAAGTGGCAAAATTGCTTGAAATCTTCTGTCTCTGCCTTGTTTTGCAGAACCACCAGCGGAATCTCCTTCGACGATGTAAATTTCGCACAGACTGCTGTCTTTTTCGGAGCAGTCGGCAAGCTTTCCTGGGAGGGTGGTGTTTTCAAGGACACTCTTTCTTCTTGTTGATTCCCTTGCCAGTCTCGCAGCATCTCTTGCACGCTGAGCGGTTATGCTTTTCATGATAAGTTCTCTTGCTTCAGCAGGGTGTTCTTCCAAATAATCCCCAAATGCTTCTTGCATTGCCTTATACACGATTGTTCTCATTTCGCTGTTGCCAAGTTTGGTCTTTGTCTGTCCTTCAAATTGTGGTTCTCTGAGTTTGACAGAGATCACTGCGGTGATACCTTCTCTGCAATCTTCACCAGACAACTTTTCGTTTTCTTTGATTATTTTGTTTTTAACAGCGTAGTCATTGATGACTTTTGTAAGGGCGTTTTTGAAACCATCAAGGTGAGTTCCGCCTTCTTCGGTGTTGATGTTGTTTGCATATGTGTTGATGATTTCGTTGTATGAGTCATTGTATTGGAAACAAACTTCAACTTCATTGACAACTTCGCCTTTTTCATTATGATTGAATTTATTGAAATAAACAGGGTAAGAAAGCAAGGTTTGCTTGTTGGCATTGAGATAATTCACAAACTCAACAATTCCGCCTTTAAACTCGAATTTGTCGCTTCTTTCCTGTCCTTCTCTCTTATCTTGCAAAGTGATGACAAGACCTTTGTTCAAAAAAGCAATTTCACGGAAGCGGTTTTTGAGATTGTCATAGTTAAATTCGACAGTTTCAAAAATTTCTTCATCTGGCCAGAAAGTTACGGTTGTTCCGGTTTTGTCAGTGCTTCCAATGACTTTCAAAGGAGCAAGGGCACGACCACGTGTAAATTCCATGAAATGGTGTTTTCCGTTTTGATAAACATCAACTGTCAATTTTTTTGAAAGGGCATTAACGCAGGACACACCGACGCCGTGAAGACCACCAGAGATTTTGTAGCCTTCTCCACCAAATTTTCCGCCGGCATGAAGTTTTGTCAAAACAACTTCAACAGCGCTCTTGCCTTCTTTTGGAATTATTCCTGTTGGAATACCACGACCATTATCAGCAACGGAGCAAGAGCCGTCTTCATTGATTGTGACATCGATTTGGGTGCAGTAGCCAGCCAAAGCCTCATCAATAGAGTTGTCCACAACCTCTTGAACAAGGTGGTGGAGTCCGTGGCTGTCTGTTGAGCCAATATACATTCCAGGACGTTTACGAACAGGTTCAAGTCCTTCCAAGACTTGAATTTCGCTGGCGTCATATTTCACACTTTTGGAAAGTTTTTCTTTTTCTTCTTTTTCAAAATCTTCAACATTTTCATTTTTAACATCTTGATTTGTATCCATATCAGCAATATTCCCTTTACATATAATATATATACTAT
>CAJJUK010000014.1 GCA_905195085.1 uncultured Christensenella sp. | reverse complement strand
AATTAAAATTAATCAATTAATTAAATTAAAAAATAAAAAAAGAAGAATTTTCTCTTCTTTTTTAATTTTATTTTTTTCCAGTGGATCCAAACCCTTTTTCGCCTCTAGAAGATTTTTCCAGATCGTCCACCTCTTCAAATTCACCTTTAAGGTATGGCGCAAACATAACTTGGGCAACTCTGTCTCCATTTTCAACAACCCTAACTTCTGTAGAATGATTATGAAGAGCCACCATAACTTCCCCTCTATAGTCAGAATCTACAACCCCAACTTTATTTGCAGGAGCAAGTCCCTGTTTGCAACTCAATCCACTGCGAGCAAAAATCAAGGCAACCGTTCCACTTGGGATTTCAAATGATATACCCGTGGATATAAATTTTGTTTCATTTGGTTTGATTTCAACAGGTTCTTCCAATAAAGCGTATAAATCTGCACCCGCAGCAAATTCAGTTCCATATGTAGGCATTTTGGCGTTTTTGTTTATTTTTTTGATTTTTACTTGAATTTTTTGCATAATTTTCTCCATTAATCCTCAATTGCGATTGTTTTTCCCTCTTTTAAAGACTTTTGAACATCAATTACTCTTTGATTTGAAGAACCTCTCCAATGAAGAATTGGACTATGTAATTCGTCAACGTAAAGTCCATCAACCAAAACGTCTAAATACTTTGCAATTTCTTTATTTTTTATGTAATTTTCAAAATTATATCCAGTCCAAGCCCAAAGATTTTTATTTGGAAAACGTTCCTTGAACCTTTGTGCAAGTTTTGTCGTTCCATCTATATTATTAGGGTGCATTGGCTCTCCGCCCAAGATTGATAAACCTTCAACGTTTGCATTTTCGCATAGATTTAACACTTTTTCGATTGTTTCATCGGTAAATTCTTTTCCACCATTGAAATCATGTGTTTCTGGATTGAAACAATTTTTGCAGTTAAACATACATCCTTGCATGAAAATGGAAACTCTAACGCCTGGACCATTTGAAATGTCCATTTTTCTAATTTTATTATATCTCATCGTTCCCTCTAATCTGCATCTTTATTGTCAATGTGAAGAACCCTTTCTTTAATTTCTTGTGTTCTTCCTTTGTTCCAGAAGTTTGTTCCGATATATCCACAAGTTCTTCTTGCAACATTCAATGTGTCATGATCTCTGTTTCCACACTCTGGACAGTACCATTCCAAGTTGTCATCAATCAAAATCTCGCCACTATAACCACATTTTTGACAATAATCTGATTTTGTATTAAGTTCTGCATACATAATGTTGTCATAAATAAATTTAATTACCTGCAATACAACTTCCAAATTATTTTGCAAATTTGGTGTTTCAACATAAGAAATTGCACCACCAGGACTCAAAGCCTGGAATTCACTCTCAAGTTTAAGTTTTGAGAAAGCATCGATTTCTTCAAATACAGGAACGTGATATGAATTTGTGATGTAGTCCTTATCTGTGATTCCTTCAATTGTTCCAAATCTCTTTCTCAAATTCTTTGCAAATTTGTAAGTTGTAGATTCAATAGGTGTTCCATAAACACTGTAATCGATGTCTTCAGCTTCTTTCCATTCTTTGCACTTGTCATTGAGTTTTTTCATAACATCCAATCCAAACGCCTTGCCAACACCATTGTCTGTGTGGCTGTGTCCTGTCATATATTTCACACATTCATAAAGACCAGCATAACCAAGAGAAATTGTTGAATAGCCACCATGAAGTAATGGATGAATACTTTCGCCCTTTCCGAGTCTTGCAAGAGCACCATGTTGCCACAAAATTGGAGCAACATCACTTGTTGCATGAGCCAATCTTTCATGTCTGATTTGCAATGCTCTGTGACAAAGTTCCAATCTTTCTTCAAAAATCTTCCAGAAATCATCCATATTTCCGCCTGAGGACAAAGCCACATCAACCAAGTTGATTGTCACAACGCCTTGATTGAATCTGCCATAATACTTAGGTTTGTTTGTCTTAGGATCAACATAAGGGGTTAAGAATGAACGGCAACCCATGCATGGATAGCAATTTCCATTACCATTTTTGTCTATTTTGAGTTTTTTCATTATTTTTTCAGAAATATAGTCTGGAACCATTCTTTTTGCTGTGCATTCAGCAGCAAGTTTTGTCAAATACCAATATTTACTGTTTTCATGAATGTTATCTTCTTCCAAAACATAAAGAAGCTTAGGGAAAGCTGGGGTTATGTAAACACCTTTTTCGTTTTTCATTCCTTCCATTCTTTGTTTCAAAACTTCTTCAATGATGAGTGCAAGTTCTTCTTTATATTCGTCAGTTTCTCCCAGATACAAGCACACACTCAAGAAAGGAGCCTGTCCATTTGTTGTTGTCATAGAGTTAACTTGGTATTGGAATGTCTGAACTCCATCTTTAACTTCTTTCCTTGTGTCTTGTTCCGCAAATTTTTTGCAATCTTCTTCGCTGCAACCTCTTGCTTTATATTTTTCAATGTAACGATAATAACTGTCTCTAACAAAAGGCGCAAGGTGTGTCATTGTAACAGTCACACCACCATACTGACTTGAGTTAACAGCAGTGATAATTTGTGTCGCAATTGTCATTGCAGTCAAAAATTTGTGAGGTTTTTCAATCATAACACCGTTAATAACCGTGCCGTTTTGAAGCATATCCTCAAGGTTGACCAAGTCACAGTTATGAAGAGCATTCTGTGCAAAATAGTCAGCATCATGGAAATGAATTATTCCTTCATCATGCGCCTTAACAATGTCTTCAGGAAGCAAAAATCTTCTTGTTATATCTGTGCTTGTGATTCCAGCCAAATAGTCTCTTTGAGTTGTGACAATTTTGGCATTTTTATTGGAATTTTCAGTATTCCAATATTCACTTTCCCCATCAATCAACTCTTTGATGGATTGGTCTGTCGTGTTTGCCTTTCTAACAAGTTCACGTGTGTAACGATAGATGATATATTTCTTTGCAAGTTCATAATGACCAAAGGACATCAATTTTTCTTCAATAATATCTTGAATATCTTCAACCAACAATCTTTTTCTTTTCAGTCCTTCGATATATTTCAAGATTTGTTTGATTTCATCGTCAGTTGCCCTTTCTTCTTCATTAACTTCATTATTTGCCTTGCCAATGGCAATCTTAATCTTTGAAACATCATAATCAACGATTTTTCCGTTTCTCTTTACAACTTGCATAATTTCAACCTCCCCAATATCAAGTTTTTACAAGACTGATTTTACAATATATATAGTGTTTTTGTCAAACAAAAATCACAACATGTTGTATTTTGTAGCATATTTGATAATTTTTTTGTTTTATAAAATTTTGAAAAATTTTTCCGCCAAACTCTTTGCCGAGTTTTTATTATATTGTTGTTATATCTTTATAACTTTAGTCCATTTTTCAAAATTTTTGACAATCTATTCGTAAAATAATTTTTAATCAAAATTATGAATAATCTTGTCAAAACAACAACCTTTTAAGTCCAACATTTGTTTCACTTTGAGCCCAAAATTTCGACTAAGTTGCAAGCCTTGACAAACTTTCTGTTTTTATAATATTATTAAGTTTAGGAGGATAAGAATGGATAAAAGATATTATGAGGCATATGATGACCGATATAAGCAAGTGCATCAATCGCAAAACAAACCTTGGGCTGGATATGAGCCAAGTCCAACCATAGAACAGTTGCTTAAAAAATATGGAGCTGATTCAGATTCAACAATTTTGGAAATAGGCTGTGGAGAAGGCCAAAATGCCATCTATCTAATGCAAAAGAATTACAATGTTGAAGCCAGCGATGTTTCTCCAGAAGCAATCCGTTGGTGCAAAGAACAGGCAAAACTTGCTGGCGTGGACGAAGAAAGATTTTTTGTTATGGACATTCTCAACAATCATTTAGATAAAGAATATGACTTCATTTTCTCTGTAGCAGTTTTGCATATGCTTGTCGATGACAAAGACCGAAGAGAATTTTTTAACTTTGTAAGGAACCATCTGAAGGACACGGGAAAAGCTTTTATCGTAGTTATGGGCGATGGAAAAATAACCTACAAAACAGACTCATCAAAAGCATTTGAACTGTCAAACAGACCTTTTGAAGATAAAACCATTCAAGTTGCAACAACTTCTTGCCGAATTGTGACATGGGACCAATATTTGCAAGAGTTTCAAGAGGCCGATTTGAAAGTTTTGGACCATTTTCTGGATAAAACCATTTCTGGATTTGAGATTTCAATGGTGGCAGTTGCTGAAAAAGAAAAAAGTAAAAATTAAAGCATCAAAATTTTGATGCTTTTTCTTTTTTGGTGTATTGACCAACAACAAAAACTTATCACAATAAAAACTTTCTCTTTAATGACCAAATATCGTTTGTTTTCGGATTTAAAAACAAGCGGAATAAAAGCAAGAACTTTTCTTCTTATTTTGCAAAATTAATTAAGTCTTTAACAATATTTTCTTTATCTTCTTTAATTGTTTCAAGCAATCTCTTCAAACTTTCATTTTCAATTTTTCCGATTGCGTTATCTATATCCTTGATTGCCCGTTGTTCCATCTGAATGGCATTTTTCAAAAAAACATTTCTATCTTTTGAAAGCAACAGATATTGAACGGACCAATTCTTTCCAGTTTGGGTCGCAAAATTTGGATCTCCCCCAAAAGCAAACACCATGTTTCCAAGTGCCTCAAGAATCTTCCCATTACTGTCCGCCAAACTTTGCAGATAACTTCCGAAAGTTTTGTCATGCAACGAATTTAGCCAACTTTGATACATATAGGATAAGTGAGCAGTCAAAATTCCATCTTGCGAATATAAAATGTTCTTAAGTAAACCTGCAGTTTTTTGTGAAGGAATTATGTCTGTAACAATTGGATATTGTTGGTTCATAGTTGCCCTCCTTCAATGCAGTCCTGACGCATCTGTTGCAATTGTGATTGCTGTGCTTGGAGTGTAAAGTTTATGATGATAAGCTGTCTATCTATATTTTGAACATCTACCATTCTTTGAAGATTTCTTACACCAAACATAATGCTTCTCAAATAGTTTGAAGTAACGACGACACCCTGGCAAAAACTTCCAAAATTAGGTTTTCTCTGATTTTGAATTGGCACATTTTGCCTGCCAGATAAATCTTGATATATTCGCAACATTGCAAAGGTGATAATTCGTAATTCAGAAATCATATCACCTATTTGCTCATTGTAACTTGTGTTGAAGTTCTGCAAGTCTTGATATAGCATATTCAAAATATTTAACTTATTATATATATTCCTAGACAACTCCACCGGTTGTTGTTGATTAGGAAAAGGAGGATATTGTGGAGGTCTTGGTGGTTGTTGAAACTGCAAATTTCTCATTTTAAAATTTTCAATATTTTCGTCATCTTCTTTTTCTTCATCAACTTCACAATCACCTTGCTTAAAAAGCATTTTTCTTTTCACTATTTTTGTCTTTTCAATTTTATCAGTTTCATCTTTTTCAATCTGCTCCCCAAATTTATAAAAAAACCTTTGTGCAAAAGCCTTTGGCGAAAAATTAAAATCTTGTTCAACTTTTCTATCTCTTTCAACCAAAACCAATGATTTTGTTAAGTTGTCATAAATTATTTTATATTTTTCCCTATTATTCATTTTTGTCTCCTTACAGATTTATTTATGACAACAAAAAAATTTTTGATATAAAAAAAGTAGATAACAAATATCTACTTAAATCACTACAAGCAAAAAATTAAATGTTTTCAACAACCCACAAACCATGAAGGTTGCAATACTCATAAACTGCAACAACCTTCTCATCTCCAACATAGAATTTTGCTTCTGGGCTTTCGTTTGGTTGCAACATCTTGATTTGGTGTCCCGTTTCAGTTTCTAAAGCAATAAAATTTATGTAATGTTCAGCAATCATTGGATGTGGAACCGAACCAATTTTAACATCAACCACACCATTTTTGATATCAACCACAGGAACATGTTTTTCTTGAGCGGCGTCGGTCGTGTTTGCAACAAGTTCTTTCATAATTTCACCACAACACATCACAGGAACCCTGGAATCAACAACCTTAATCACAATGTTTCCACAATGCTGACAGCGATAAAATCTTAATTTCTTCATTTTTCTTTTCTCCTTTGTAAACATTCTAACATTAAATCAATAAAAAAGCAAACAAATCTCTTTTTATCACAATTAAAAATAATTTGTAAAATATTGCAAAATTTGTTTGTAATTTGTCATAGATATGATATAATAACAATGTGTTTCTTCAATACCTTTTTATTCTTTCTTTAAGAAGAGCATGAATCTTAACTTATTTTAATAAAATTCAAAGCACAGAGCAGAAATTTATATATCATATTAACCAAAATGCAACTCAACCTTTGTATAATTTTTCTTATGCCAAAATTCTATTCTAAAATGAGTTATTAAAAGGAGGTTAATATGGACGACAAAGAATTGTCAAACATGAGAAAAATCATCAAGCTCGCATTAATTAGAATCGGAATAAGATGTGATTTGATTGGTTTCAGTTATCTATGTTATGCCATAGAACTTGTCATCTTAGACCCAGAGTTAATTCACAGTCTTTGCAAAAATTTATACACAAAAGTAAGTGAAAAATTCGAAGTTAAGAAAGATAACTGCGTAGAAAGAAGTATAAGACATGCTATTGAGAACACATATATAAACAAAAGTTTTTCTGAACTTAATAAAATGTTTAAAATGCAACTTTATACGATTGATGACAAGCCTACAGCAGGCGAATTAATAAGACTGGTTGCCGAATATTACAATCTAGGACTTTATAATAAGTAACTTAAGAACATTATTTATGTTCTTTTTTTTATTTTCATATTGACAATATTTTTATTCCTGTTATAATAAAATTAAGAAGGTCCAAATTGACAACAGAAGAAATTATTGATGATATTTTCAATCAAGCAAAAAACGGCGTAGTTAAAATAGGAGACGAATCTGAAGGAGTTTGGTCTTTTTATCCACGTTTTTACACCGTCATAGAAAACCAAAACAACATTAAAAATTCAAAATATCCGGTTTTACAGATCCCAAACTATAAAGCATTTGTAAGAGACGTTGAAGAATATCTTTCTGTAGCACAATCATTTTATAAAGCGGATTCAGCTTATTTTGGTTTAACCGGTGCAAATTTCAGCAAAAAACTGTTTTTAGACTTAATCATCAATGCTTCCAGCATTGACCTTGCAAATATCAATAATTATATAAAAACACAAACTGCAATGTTGAAAGAACCCGTTAAATGCGGAGAATTTATCTTAGGTTATTATAATGGTTTAAAAATAACAGGCAAAATCACAAAAAATCATTCAAACCTTGAAAGTCCCTACCTTTTTGATATTGTTTTTTCTGATGACAACAAAGATTCTTTTAAGTTACCAAGCATATATTTCGGGTTTGAATCATCAAAAGTCCATATAATGGCGATACAAAACCTAAACAAACAGCCACAAAACAATTTATCAAAGAAATTGGATAGGTATTTCAGAAAAGTAAATAAAGATGTTCCAATTGACGACATTATTTCAAATGTATCACCAAACTCTCTAGTTTCTTTAACAATTTTTTTGTCATATTGTTCACAACTCAATAAAACCGAGGTTGTTGCGCCAAGTTTTCGACCAATCAGATATCATTCCAGCAAAGTTTCAGGATACAAACAATCAAAGTCAATTGTCGCAAAGCACGAATTTTTAGATAAACATAATAAAAATCAATATAACATCACAAACAAATTTATGTATCTTTTCCTAAGATATGAATTCCATTTTCCAAATTGTGAAACAATTTATGACGATACCACTCAAAAAATGTACCTAAAACTATCCAAACATAAGATCAATCAATCAAATAACATCATAAATGAAATTGCACAATCCGTTCAAAATCAAAACGAAAAACAAAAGGTAATATAAAAGGAGAATTATGTATATCAATATCAATACACTAATAGCCGTATATATAAATGTTTCATGGAAGACAACAATTTCATATAATGAATTTTTAAACTATCAATCATTCCTTCAATTATCTTTTTTGAATAATGGCGAACAACTTAAAGTTTTGTTGAAAGAAAATTTGCCTGAGCAATACAGCAAACAAATACACTATATTTTTGATAATGAGAACGAAAAAATCTCTTGCCCACCAAATATCGGAGTCAAAGAAAGTTATGATTTCTTGAAACAAACAATGAACGAAGAATCCTTTAACAAATTTTCAGATCTAACACACCAATATTTTGATTGCAGATACCCACAAAAAGAAATATAAAAAAACGCACCAAAGCAAGTTTGTACCGTTAAAATGAACACTGACAGAAAATATATTACATTTATAAAGGTGAAAATTCATTTACATGATTTTTTAAATTTGGTCAAAAATAATTTTAATGAAAAATTTTATATTTTGATATTGACAAATAAATTTTATATGTCATAATTTAAGCATAAAAAGGGAGTAGTCACATTGCAAACGCAATGCTCCGTGGCGTCAATAACGGTTTAAAGCCCGCTACGAGAGTTAAAAGACAAGACTTTTTAAAAAAATGTCTTGTCTTTTTTTGTTTGTATTGTGACTTTTTGTTTTAGAGCTCAAATAAAAAGTTACATCATAAAAAGGCAAGTCCATAAAATTTATTTAAAAAGGAGAAATATAAATGGATTATTATTATGATGAAAGAAAAGAAATGCTTATAAAAGGATTTGTTATAACAGGTGTAGTTTGCGCACTTGCATCACCAATGGTTTTAGCAGTTACAGGGGCTCTTATGGAAAAAAATAATAAAGAAAGGATTGATAAATTGAAAGCAAACTACACACCTAAAAATATCGTTAAGTTTATTGAGGACAATTATGATAAAGATCAAATAACTAAATTTGGTGTTGATAGTTATGTTGTTGAACCTAAGGAAGAAGATATTGTGATCAATAAAAACGATTGGGCAGAAGCAAAAAAACTTTATGAACAATATTTGTCAGCTTTAGAAGATTATGAAAGTGGTAAAACTACTGAAATAAGTTATTCTATTTATGATTTGAAGAACAACTTTTACAAATATTGTAATTATGAAGAATTTATATTAGCGACAGAAAGTGAGAGTATTTATAAACAATATAAAAAAGCATCTAAAAACCGCGAAGTTGGAGTAAGAATGAAAGAAGTTTGCACGCCAATTGCTATTACAGAAACTGTACTTGGTGCGGCAGCCACTTTTATATGTTGCATTGGTCAGTTTGATGAACCTAGTCTATGCTAGGCATATGGTTTATATTATCGGAAGGCGAGTTTGCTAGTTAAAAGTAAATCTGATGGTTACTTAAACTTATGATGATACAATTGATGCATTTTTGTGTTCAGCAAAACAAAAATCTATTTATTTAAATCTTTACACCAGTAAATTTAAAAACAATAAAATAATAAAATATGTAAAGAAATCAAAAAATGGTTGAAATTATTCAATCATTTTTTTATTGTAATGGTATGGTAATTATATCTAAAAACAATAAAAAAAGCACTTTAATAGTGCTTTTGATGTGGCGGAGAGCGAGAGATTCGAACTCTCGCGGCCTTTTACAACCCTACTCCCTTAGCAGGGGAGCCTCTTCGACCTCTTGAGTAGCTCTCCATTTCAAGGCAAATTATAAACCTTGCGTTAACATCTTAACACACTTTTATTTGCCTTGTCAATATTTTTTTTGTTTTATTTAAAACTTTCAGTAAAAACCTTTAAAAGTACAATTATACCTTGTATTTAGTTATGTTTTAATAATCTTGTAAATTATTAAAATTCTTCATTAAACACTTGGAAAAACGCTTTTGGATGGTTGCATACTGGGCAAACTTCAGGAGCAGAATCTCCAACATGAATATGTCCGCAGTTTCTACAAATCCACATTTTCTTTTCAGATTTTTGGAATACTTTTTTATTATTCAAAAGTTCTGCAATTTTGTTATATCTTTCTTCATGTCTCTTTTCAATGGCAGCAACACCTTCAAATTTCTTTGCAATAGCTTCAAAACCTTCTTCTCTTGCTTCTTGAGCCATTCTCTTGTACATTTCAGTCCATTCACCTCTTTCACCAGCTGCTGCATCTAACAAGTTTTCATAAGTAGATGGAACTACCCCACCATGAAGTTCTTTAAACCAAAGCTTAGCATGTTCCTTTTCATTGTCTGCAGTTTCAGTAAAAATTTCAGCAATTTGTTCGTATCCATCTTTCTTTGCTTGTGAAGCATAGAATGTATATTTATTTCTTGCTTGACTTTCTCCAGCAAATGCTTCCATTAAATTCTTTTCGGTTTTTGTACCTTTTAAACTTTTCATATTATATTACCTCCATTAAAAAGTTTAAATATATTATATAAATTTACCTCCAATGTGTCAAACTTTTTCGAGTAATAGAATTATTATAATTCTTTTGAATTTCGCTTAAATATTTATCCCAAAATGTTTCACGTGAAACATTTCAAATCATCAGAAACCATTTTGAAAATGTCAATTTATATATAAGTAACGTGTTTTTTGACAGAATTAATCTTAATTCTATCACGCGTATATTAAAACAATAAAAAAATTGTTTCACGTGAAACAATTTTTTTCTATTTGCCATGTCTTTTATTGTAATTCTGCAAATCTTGCAAAGTCATTTCCTTTTTATTGATCAATTCCAGAAGTTCTGCAATTCTATCTAAATCATCTCGATTGTAATAATCAATATAAATTCTTCCTTTATTATCATTTCCAATAGCAGAAACTTTTGTTGCGAACGTCTTCTGCATTTGATTGATAAGTTCTTTAAGCTCTAAAGATTGTTCTTCTTTAACTACTACTTTTTTTACAGGATTTGTATAAGCTTTTACCGCTTTTTCCAGATCTCTTACACTTAAATTTTTAGAAACAGTCATCTGCGCCAGTCTGATTTGTTCTTTTGGATCTTCAACGACCACCAAACATCTTGCATGTCCCGATGTAAGTTTTCCTTTTTCAACCAAATCAATTACATCTGGATACAACGACAACAAACGAAGTGTATTTGCAACATTTGAACGACTTTTTCCAATTCTTTCTGATACAGTCTCTTGAGTTAAACCGTATTCATCCATAAGTTGTTTGATTGCTCTGGCTGCTTCGATTGGATTTAAGTCTTCTCTTTGCAAGTTTTCAATAATACTAATTTCTTTAATCTGTTTATCAGTATAATTTTTAATAACTGCTGGAACTGTCTTTAATCCACAAAGATTTGCCGCTCTCCATCTTCTTTCACCAGCAATAATCATATATGTTCCATCTGATTGCTGATTCAAAACGATTGGCTGGACAATTCCATGTACTCTGATTGATGCGGCCAATTCCTTCAAGGCATCTTCATCAAAATTTTTACGAGGTTGATTTGGATTTGGTTTGATTTTTGTTATATCAATCTCCAAAACGCCGTCGTTTTGCTTTTTATTATTTGTTATGTTTTTATAACCATCTTCCTGTGTGTAATCACCAAACAAAGCATCAAGTCCTCTTCCTAAACCCTTGTTATTAATCATTTTCTTCTCCTTTAAATTTTATCTTTCTCAATTTTGAAATTTTATTAAAAGGAATTTTGTTCTTTTTTAATATCTCTTCAGCCAAACTTAAATACGCTTCAGCACCCTTTGAACTTGCATCATACAAGGCCACAGGCAAACCATGACTTGGTGCTTCGGCCAGACGAACGTTTCTTGGAATTGTTGTGAGATAAACCTTTTGTTTGAAGAACTTGACAATCTCATTGCTCACTTGTGTTGTAAGGTTATATCTTTTGTCTTTCATTGTCATAACAACACCTTCAATATCCAAATCAGGGTTCAAATTTCTGTATTTAATCAAGCGTATGGTATTCATCAACTGCGTTAAACCTTCCAATGCAAAAAATTCACATTGAATTGGAATAAGAACACTATCAGCTGCAGTAAGCGCATTTACAGTTATCAAACCCAAAGAAGGCGGACAATCTATGAGAATAAAGTCGTAACTTTCTTTGATTTCATCAAGAATTCTTTTTACAATCTTCTCTCTTTGAGGCAATTGAATCAATTCAACTTCTGCACCGGCAAGATCTACTGTCGAAGGAATGATGTACAAATTATCTATAATAGTTGGTTGAATAACTTCTTCATATGAACTTGCACCATCAATCAAATCATAGATTGTTTTAAGTTCTTTTGTTTTGTTTATTCCAACCGCACTTGTAGCATTGCCCTGAGGATCCATATCCAAAATCAAAATTTTCTTTCCCATTAATGCCATATACGCAGCAACATTTATACATGTTGTTGTTTTTCCAACTCCACCTTTTTGGTTCGCAAAAGCAATAATTTTTCCCATATTAATTTCCCTTTATAAAAATTATACATAAATTATCAAAAAAAATAAAGAAAAATAAGCAAATTTTATTATTTTTTGCTTATTTTGAAATAATTTTATTTTATCGGTTGAGTTTTTGGTTTATTTTTATCGCGTGGAAAATTTTTAGGTGTATGATTTATTTTTTTTATAATTAAAATATTTCTCTCTAAGCCATCTTCAGAAATTTTGAAATTTTCTACCTTTTCAACTTTTCCACCTAAGATTTTTATAGCATTTTCTGATTCTTTCAATTCATCATTGAGTTTTGAAGATTTATATATAACCGCACACCCACCAATTTTGACAAATGGCAACAGATATTCAACCAGTGTGTTCAATGAAGCCACAGCACGAGCAGTGGCAACATCAAACATTTCTCGATTTTTCTTTGCAAAATCTTCCGCTCTGAAATGTTCCGCACTTATGTCATTTAAATTAAGTTTTTGAATGACACCGTTTAAAAAATTCACTCTTTTATTTAAACTGTCAATCATACAAATTTGCAAATCAGGTCTCACAATTTTTAACGGAATTGAAGGAAAGCCCGCACCACTTCCCACATCAATCACCTTTGCGTTTTTAGGAAAATTATTTATAGCTAAAACACTGTCTAAAAAATGTTTTATTAAAACATCATGTTCTTCTGTTATTGCAGTCAAATTTAAAACTTTGTTTGTTTCAATAAGCATAGAAAAATATTCTTCAAATTGGTTTATTTGAACATCGTTTAAAGTTATTCCATATTTTCCAAAAACTTCTCTTAACTCTTCCATATCTATTTTCTCTTAACCAAAATTGACAACACCGAAACATCGGCAGGGGACACTCCAGAAATTCTGGATGCTTGTCCAAGATTCAAAGGTCTTATTTTTGCTAGTTTTTCTTTTGCCTCTTCTCTCAGGCCTTTGACGGACATATAATCAAAATCTTCCGGAATGGCAACATTTTCATTTCTCAGCATTTTTTCAATATCCTCTTGCTGTTGTTTTAAATATCCTTCATATTTGATTTTGATGTTGACAAGTTCCATATATTTTTTATCAGCTTCATCATACAAATGATAAACATCGTTAATTTTGAAAATATCTATATTTGTTCTTTTTAACAAGTCACGATATTTCATATTTTCCCTAGGAACAGGTTCATTATTCTTGTTGAACAAATCAATCAATCGGTCATCTACTTTTACTTTTTCTGAAAGTTTTTCTTCAATTTCTTGCAATTTTTGTTTCTTCTGCTCAAATCTTTCAAATCTTTCATCACTCACAAGACCAACTCGTCTGCCTATTTCTGTCAATCTCATATCCGCATTGTCTTGTCTTAACAAAAGTCTATATTCCGCTCTGCTAGTCATCATTCTATAAGGTTCGTTTGTTCCCTTTGTTACAATGTCATCAATCAAAACGCCAATATAACCATCGCTTCTTTTCAAAACAAGTTGTTCTTTGCCTTGATTGTAAAGACTGGCATTTATTCCAGCTATTATTCCCTGCGCCGCCGCTTCCTCATATCCGCTTGTTCCATTAATTTGTCCTGCAAAAAACAGACCATCAATTTGTTTAAGTTCCAAAGTTGGTTTGAGTTGTGTTGGTTCTATGCAATCATACTCAATCGCATACGCATCACGCATAATCTCTGCTTTTTCTAGTCCTATCACGGAATGAACCATATCATTTTGAATTTCAGCGGGCATAGATGTGCTAAATCCCTGCAAATACAATTCTTCAGTGTTTAACGCCTCTGGCTCAAGAAAAAGTTGGTGCCTTTCTTTATCAGCAAATCTGACAATCTTGGTTTCAATAGAAGGACAATATCTTGGTCCAATTCCTTTGATTCCTCCTGATATAGCAGGGGCTTTATCCAAATTTTCTCTTATGATTTCGTGCGTTGTTGAGGTGGTGTAAGTCAAATAACAAACCGATTTGTTCTCAATCTTTTCTGAAGTCATGTATGAGAAAGAAAAGACATCCTCATCTCCTTCTTGCAATTCCATTTTGCTGTAATCCACACTTCTCGCATGGATTCTTACAGGTGTTCCAGTCTTAAATCTCAAAAGTTTTATGCCAAGTTCTTTCAAACTATCTGACAATTTGGAACTGTTTTTGAAACCATTTGGCCCCACTGCTTCACGGCAACTTCCAATGATTATCTCACTTTTCAAATAAACCCCAGTGGCAAACACAAGACTTTTAGCACTATAAACAAGTCCAACGGAAGTTGTCACAAGTTTCTTGTCATCTTGAATTTCAATCTTTACCGCTTCCCCTTGGCGAACAAAAAGATTTTTCTCTTGCTCTAGGACTTTTTTCATTTCAGTATGATACGCATTCTTATCTGCTTGTGCTCTCAAACTCTGAACAGCTGGACCCTTTCCACGATTTAACATTCTGATTTGAATTGCTGTTCTGTCGGCGATAATTCCCATCTCTCCACCAAGCGCATCAACTTCCGAAACAAGTTGTCCTTTTGCCGTCCCGCCAATTGAAGGGTTGCAAGCGAGAAAAGCGATCGCATCAAGACTTATCGTCAAAAGCAAAGTTTTGTTTCCAGTGCGCGCCAAAGCCAATGCTGCTTCACAACCAGCATGTCCTGCACCAATCACTATACTGTCAAATTCTTTTGTTATTTTCATATTTTTCTCTATCTCTCTATCATTTTCCCAAACAAAACTTTGAGAATATCAAATCAATAATATCCTCGTTTTCTGCGTTTCCAGTGATCTTTCCCAATGTCTGCCACAACTTTTTAATAAGCATTGATAAAATGTCCAACGAAATGGTTTCATTTCTTAAAATTTCATTTAATATGTCTTGGGCATCTTTCAAAATTCCAACTTGTCTTTCATTTGTCAAAACAAGAGCATTGAAATCTATTTCCTGTTCAATCACCATGTCAATTATCTTTTGTTTTAGCAGCTCGACATTTTTGTTTGTCAAAGCAGAAATCTCCACTTCATTCTTTTTCTTTTCAACAACTCTTTGTTTATCTGATTTGTTGATTATGGTTATATATCTCTTTCCTTCAAGAAGTTTCTCAATCTTTTTATCTTCTTCAGATTCTTTTTCACTTCCGTCCAAAACGAAAAGGACTATGTCTGCTTGATTGAGATTTTGAACGCTTTTTTCAATTCCAATACTTTCCACAACATCTTTTGTTTCTCTGATTCCTGCTGTATCTATAAGATTGATTTTAATTCCATTATAGATGAAACTCTCAGAGATGCTGTCTCTCGTCGTGCCTTGAATGTCCGTCACAATGGCACGATTTTCTCCAAGCATGGCATTCATAAGGCTGCTCTTTCCAACGTTTGTCTTTCCGACAAGAGCAACATTGATTCCATTTTTCAAATAGGTTGCACTTTGTGCTTGTTGCAAAAGTTCAGAATTTGTCTTTTGAATTTCTTTCAACCTGTCTTTGATATTTGTTTTCAAACCCAATTCATCAATTTCATCTGGATAATCCAATCCTGCTTCAATCTCTGCAATCATTTCTTTGATTTCGTCTTGTTCCTTTGAAATCTTTTCAGCAAGTCTTCCATTTGTTATTTGTAAACTGCTTTTAAGTTCTCCTTCAGTTTCCGCGTTGATTTCTCCAATGATTGCTTCTGCCTTGTCAAGAGTAATCTTTCCATTTATGAATGCTCTCTTGGAAAATTCTCCTGGTTCGGCAAGTCTTGCACCATTTTTAACACACTCTTCAACAACCTTCTGAGCAAGCAAGACGCCACCATGAATTTGAAATTCAACGATGTCTTCTCCTGTGTATGAAAATGGTGCTTTGAAATACACCATAAGACATTCTTCAAAAACTTCTTTCTCAACTGACAACTTTCCAAAATACATAAATCTTGGTTTGATGTTATTTCTCGTCAAATTGGAAGAATGAAAAATGCTGAGTGCTGTCTCAAGACACCCTTGTCCACTCATTCTCACAATTGCAATTGCACCTTTCCCTAAAGGTGTTGAAATTGAAACAATAACATCTTCTTTCATGTTTTTTATTATATCAAAACAACAAACAAAAATCAATCTTTGATAAGCATTCCTTATTGACTTTCCATGTGTAATATTTTATAATTCCATAAAGGAGAAAACATTGATGGAATTTACCGAAATTCAACAAAAAAATTTTGAAACAATTTCAAAAATTTCTTCAATATTAAGAATAGACAACAAAAGGCTCAGAAACCCTGAGGTTGCCATAATAAATCCTGTTCCAAGTTTGAATTACAGAACTTTCAATTTAAAAAAGTTGTTTGCCAAAAAATTTAGAGAAGATATCTCCACAATTGGAGAATATGAACTTACAAATGGTCTCAAAGGTTTTAAGATTCTTTTAACAGATTCCACAAACAGAAATTTTGTAACTTCATCCACTGAAGATTTTTTACCAGACCCAAACAGCATAATTCTTAAACAAGAAAGACTCAAAGAACTTAAGTCTTGGGTTGTCGAAATCAGAGAAAAATATCCACAGCTGAAAATTCTTGTTCAAGAAGGGGAAGACTCAGAAGAGCCAATTTTTTATGATATTGACAACTATATTGCTTGCAATGATTTCATATATGCGATTGTTGAAAAAATCGAGTCAACAAAAATTGATGGAAAATCTTTGTCTCAGTTTGAGAAATTTTTGGCCACACAAAATTATGTCAAACAATTTCAGTATAATCTTGAAAACAAGAAAACTAATGAATCTTGGAGATTGTCAAGGACTCTTCCGGGAATCTTAGGTTCGGGAAACATATGCTGCACTGGTTATTCAAATATGATGCTTGAAATTCTTGATAAATTAAAAATCCCTTCACTTTCTGTTTTGGCTGGAGATCTAAACAAATCAAAAATTTCTGCTGATCACGCATTAATTTCCCTTAAATTGAACGACGACAAATATAATATTCATGGCATCTATTTTTCAGATGTCACAATGTCCACACTAAACGAGAAAATTCCTGTTTTCGTTCTATCAACCTATAAACAAATTCAAAACGCATATAAAAGTTATAATACAGCGCTGAAAACCACACTTCAATCTATGTCTCCAGCAGAAGAACAAGCGTTCTATTTTGAAGACGACATTGGCAGAAAAAGAAAACAAGCAAACATAATTTCCAAATATCAGTCATACACAAAAAGCGATTTGGATGACTTGACAAATAAGGTCATCAATTCATCATTTGTTAAGAAAGCAATTGCCCAACTTTATGAAAACAGAGAAGTGATTTTCAATTGTTTCGTACAGGGACTTTGGAATTCCGTCTGCTTAGGAGCAATCGGTTCCACTATCACCGGAAAACATTTTAAATCTGAAAAAAAATTAGCGGACATACAACAAGACATTGCTCTTTTTCTTGATGTTTGTTTAAACAAAACGCCGGAACAAATCAAGGCGCTTGATGCAAACCCAACTAATGCCATTTTGCTTGCACAAGAAGAAGGAATTTCTTTCAATAAACTATACAAACAATACTGCAGAGAGTTTAATAGATTTTTGCCTAAAGCTGCCTGCAAAAAGAAAGTCCCTGCAAAATATTCACAGAATACATTAAATCAAATTATTGACCATATCGGCAACGACCTGTTTAGACCATCAATCTCTATGACAATCAAAAAACTTTCAAGAGAACAAGATGCCCTTTATGGAAATATGCTTTTGGGACAATTGCTTGTAAAACTCTCCTTGCCGGTCAGTGAAGATCTGGTTCAACAAACCTCAGAAAAAATTAAAACAACATTGGAGAATGGAACTGAGAAAAAAAGAGCGTGACAAAATGTCATGCTCTTTTTGATTAATCTTCTTTGTATTCTCTTGGGAAAACAATCAAATATCTATGTGGCTCTTCTCCTTTGCTCAAAGTTGTCACTCTGTCATCATCTTGAAGAGCGGTGTGTATGATCTTTCTTTCACTCGCATCCATAGGTTCAAATTTGTAATATCTTCCTGTCTTGGCAACCTTGCTTGCAACTCTCTTTGCAAGTGCTGTCAAAGATTCTGCTCTTTTTTCACGATAGTTCTCAATGTCCAAAACAACTCTCTTTCTGTTTTCGGACTTGCAAACCAAAGACATCAAATAGGAAAGTGAAAGCATACATTCCCCATGATGTCCAATCAAATCATTCAAATTTTCTCCACTTAAATGATAACGAACAAATCTTTCATCTTCTGTTTTTTCCACAGTTCCTTCAAGTCCAAGACTCTTTAAAACTCCATTCAAAAATTCTTCGCCTGAAATTTTCTTTTCATGTTTTTCAGATTCTTCAACTGCGGGAACGCTGGCAACGTATTCCTCATCTGTGATGATTTTTATTTTGCTCTCTTTTTCTTTTTTAGGCTCTTCTTCAGTTGCACTTACACTGATTTTTTTCTTTACAAATGTTTCAGCAAAGTCCTCATCTGGACTCTCTTCTTTTAACAATTCTTCTTTAAGTTTTTCTCTTTTTTCATATTTGTCTATTGCATCTTCCGAAATTGACACCAAAACTTTTGCTTTTTTCAAAAACCCACCTTCACTCAAAATTTTGATATCCACATCTTCTCTTGATGCCTTAAGTTCCAACAATGCATTGTTGATTGCTTGTTCAATATTTCTTCCTGTACCTTCACATGAGCGCATTTTAACTATTCTCCTTTTTTATTCTTACTTTAGCACATTTGCCGAAAAACATCAATCTTTTTTTAGCAAATGTTTTGAAATGAAGCCTTTTTGTGCTATTATTACAACAATAAAAGGAAAATTTGATATGGCGGTTATTTCAATAACAGGAAAACCTTGCAGTGGAAAGTCCACCATCGCAAAACTCTTGGAAAAGGACTATGGTTTCAAAAGAATCAGCATGGGCGACATGTTCAAAGAAGAAGCAAAAAGGCGTGGAATGAGCACTGAAGAATTTACATCTTTTCGTGTTAATGATTCATCTTTTGATGTTTATATGGACAAACAAATCCCTTCTTTCATCAAAAAATTTGATGGACAAAATGTCATCATAGAGAGTCGTGTTGCTTGGCATTTTTTACCAGATTCATTCAAAGTTTTCATTGATTTAGATGAAGACGAGATTGCAAAAAGGCTAGTGGACTCAGACCGTGTCGGAAAAGAAAAATATACAGACTTTGATGAAGCAAAAAGATCAACAATCTCCCGTTGGAACAACGAACTTGAAGTTTATAAAAAGACTTACGACATTGATTGTTCGGATTTGACAAACTATGATTTGGTTCTAAACAGCAAAAACAAAACCCCACAACAACTTGCAGATAAAATCTGTAAATCATTTCAAAAATTTCTAAAGAAGGAGAATTAAAATGAAAACAATATATTTTGAGGGCAAAATATCAAAAGTCGCAATCATCAAAGTTTTGACAGCATTTTCAAAAAAGGGTTATCACAGCCGTTTGTCACCAATCAGATACAAAAAATTCCCAGATCCAAAACTTCCTGCAGACAATTGGGTGAGGGTCAAAAACATTGAAACTGGAATTTGTGGATCTGACATGACTTTCTATAAATGTGCTCAAGGCCCAAGCACCGCATTTTTGCCAATCCCATGTTCCAAAATTACATATCTCGGACATGAAACTGTTGGAGAAGTTGTCGAAGTAGGAAGTGCTGTAAAGAAGTTTAAGGTCGGCGACAGAGTCTGCATGAACAAATATATGGCTTGTTGTGATTTGAAGGGTTACAGCGAAGACGAACAATGCGAAATGTGCAAAGCGGGAAACTATGCTGATTGCGAGAACTACGGGGAACCTAACAAATATAACATTCACGCAGGGGCGGGAATGGGTGACTCCTATCTCGCTCCGGAGGGACAACTCCTGTCCGTTGATGGATTGTCTGATGATGACGCTGTATTGATTGAACCATTTTCAGTTTCATTACACGCAGTTCTCAAAAGAGTTCCAAAAGAAAATGAAAAAGTGTTGGTTATTGGTGCCGGAATGATTGGACTTAACGTCATTCAATTTGCAAAACTCCTTCAACCTAAATGCAAAATTTATGTAATGGAAAACAATCCAAACAAACATGAGTTTGCAAAGAAATTGGGAGCAGATGTCATATTAACTGGTGAACCATACGAAGCAGTTGCAAAAGCCACCAACGCAAAAATTTATGGAAAGGGCAAAAACCGCATGATTTTGGGCGGTTTTGATGTCATATATGATTCTGTTGGAAAAGGGACACTTTTCAATGACACATTAAGATGGCTTCGTGCACAGGGAACTCTTGTTAAAATTGGCTACCAAATGACAAAGACCAAGTTTGACGAAACACCTCTTTGGTGGCAAGGACTTGAAATCATCGGTGTCGACAGCCACGGAATGGAAAATTATAATGGAAAGAAAGTGTCAACCTTTGAAATTGTCAAAGATATGATGCTCAAAAAACAACTCGTCACAGATGGCTTCATCACTCACAGATTCAAACTTGATGACTATAAAAAAGCATTCAAATTGCTTATTGAAAATCCAAGAGACACAATCAAGGTTGTGTTGGACTGCAGAGAATAAAAACACAGAAAACAAAAAAGAGCAATCAATTTTGCTCTTTTATTTTTCTTTAACACGGCCAATGCAAACATTATCTTCCTTCCTTTCTTGCAACTCTTTAACGGGGTTTGCTTTTATTTCAAATCTATAATCTTCTCCAAATTTGTTAATATGTTCACAAACAACTTTATGGCTCGCATTTTGTTCAACATCTTTTTGGATTTTGTTTTGATATTTAAAAAAGTTTGCATCATCTGGCACTTCATTGATGTCAACATATCCTTCCCTATAGGCCGTGTTTTCCACCGTCGATTTCAAAATCTTTCTGACATATTCAATGTTAGATTTCAGCGTAACAAGTTCCGGAACATCACCATTAGGGATAACTTCTTGCCAGTCTTTCTTTTCATATTTTTTGAGATTATCTGCAGAAGCATGCAGGTGTGCAATTTCTTGCTCCAACAACATTTCCCATATTGTTTTGATTCTTTTATCACTTTCATCATTCATCATTGAATAATATAAATAACACTCGACATATTCATGCATAAGACACATCTCAAACCAACTAACATTAGGATCAATCAGACTCCCATATTGTGAAACATGTTGCTCTTCGACCATGCCTATCTCTGTGTAAAGTTCTCTACCTTTTTGGTTCTTATAGAACGCACCGAGATTCATATAATAGTTCATTGTTTGTTGCTCGGCAGCAGTGATGATGTTAACTGCACACTTTGTAAACAAGTCCGCCTTGCTGTTTTCAATCGGTTGTTTAACTTCGTCATAAGGATGACGATGATGTGCAACAGTTGGACGACCTGGGGTTATTTCTGTGTATTTGCCAACATAATCTTCTGCTTTTGCGCCCATGTCCGTTTCAAGAAGATTTGCATAACGATAAAGATGATCAAAATCTTCCAACAACGCAAAGTCCAGAGCATTTTTAACATTTTTATCTTTAACATGTTGTGCCAAAAATGCAGTCAAGTCAACTGCAAGTTGTTCATAACCAATGGTTGTTTCAAGAATGTTTTCGTCCAAAGGCTTGAGTCCAGCAATCAACTTTTGTTGTTGCTGTTCATTTCTCCTTATCATTGCGATTGTTCTTCTTAAGTCATTGTCTGCACAATGCCTGTGAAATTGATGTCCAAACCAAACTGCTTCATACTCCGTTCCATTCATCAAGATGCATCTTACTCTTGTGTATGGGCTGCACTCCATCTTGTCATAAGGTTTTTGTGCCAGTTCTTTCCAGCTCATCATGCACGCTTCCAATTTTTTTGGCCTTTCCAAAAATGGATTGAATTTCATAACTTTATTCCTCCGAGATTATTTTTTCTTTCTTTAAATGTTTTTATACTCTCAACTTTTTCGGAATAAAAGTTGCCAATTATGTCAAATTTTAAAATTTCAAAACTAATTTTGGCAGTCAGTATTATTTTTCAAAAATCTTCTCAAATTACTTTTTACAACATTCACATTCAAAAAAAGAGGAGGGGATTTTATGAAAAGATTTACAATTTGTATGTTGGCACTCATGCTTGTAATCACATCTTTGACTGTTGGTTTGACCAATTTGTCTTATTCGCAAGAATATGCAAAAGCAGAAGATTTTTTTAGACAACAAGAATTTTCAGTTGATAATAGGATTGATGAAGATTTTTCTATATGTGTCATTGGCGAAGCGACAAAAAGCGTTCAACCTGATATGGCAACAATTGTGGCTTCAATTGAAACTTTGGATCTAAACATTCAACAATCAAAAGACTTAAATTTTCAGATTTTCAATGAAATACTTTCTCAACTGGAAGCCGCAGGCATTTCAAAAGAAAACATCGTTTTCGACAGTTTCACATCATATCCAAGCTATGACTACAACAATAACAAATCATTAATTGGCTATCATTCAATAACAACATTCAGCATTGACACAAATGACTTGTCCAATGTATCAAGCATTATTGATGTAATAACTCAAAACGGCGTCACATCAATAAGAAACATAAACTATCAAATTTCAAACTTAGATGAAATCTACTCTGAAGTTTTGGACATGGCACTTGAAAATGCGAAACAAAAAGCAGAAAAAATCACTGGAAAGGACGACCTGTCAATTTGCTGCATCAACGAAGAAGCTGTATATTCCAGCACAAGCATGTACAAAGCATATTCCGAGTCTCTTCAAGACAACTCCTTGATTGGGAAGATGGATATAAGAGCAAAGGTTTCTGTGAAATTTGAATAAAAAATGGGCATATAAAATTGCCCATTTTTTACAACTTAAAGACATAAGAAAAAATTAATTAAACAATTTTAAAAAAATAGTTGAAAAAAGAAGAAGAAATGTGTATAATAACAATGCAAACTTAAATATGGAGAGTTGGCTGAGCGGTCGAAAGCGGCGGTCTTGAAAACCGTTGAGGTGAAAGCCTCCTGGGGTTCGAATCCCTAACTCTCCGCCATTATGCACCGCACGCGAGTTTTGATAACATTTTACTCGGACAGTACGGAAAGAACTCCTAACTTATAGTCATCTTCGACTTGGTTAGGAGTTTTATTTTTTAGACTCTCATGCGGTCTATAATCATTATAAAATTTCATATAAGAGTCAGTACATTCTTCAAGTTCTTCAAAATACTCAAAATTGTGTGAGTTGATTTCTTCTCGTTTGAAATTTGAGAAGAATGACTCAATTACAGCATTGTCATACGGATTACCTTTGCTAGAATAGGATTGTTTAACTTTTAAAGAGTGTAACAAACCTCTATATTCTTCGCTAGTATAGCTTGCTCCTTGATCGCTATGAAAACAAAGCCCTTTCGATCTGTTCCGACTTTCATAAGCGTCCTTGAATGTTTGAATTATTAAAGGAGTATTATTTTGACTTGAAACTCTGTAACCGATAACTTTTCTAGAAAATAGATCGAGAATAACGCAGAGATAAAATTTGTTTAAACCAACTCTAATCATCGTGACATCTCCAACCCAGTACTTGTTAGGTTCGGATTGAGTAAATTTTTGTTTAAGATAATTTTTGCGAAATTGTACTTTGCTTTCTTGAGGGGTAAAAGATCTTTTCTTACATTGCTTGCTTTTGAGATTCAGAATCTGCATAAGCTTTACGACTTTTTTTCTCAGAAACTTTCACTCCTTGTGATTTCAGTTTCGCGGTAATTTTAGAAGCTCCAAATCCATGATTGCTTTCTTCAAAAATTTTACTTATTTCTGTTTTAAGAAAATTATCATGCTTCTCATATTGCGTAACTTTTACTCGGCCGAGATGATAGTTATAGAAAGTTCCTTTTGGCAAATCCAGAACATGACACATTGCTTTGACTGGAAAAGTATCTAATAATCGTTCAATCGCTTCCTCTTTTTGCTTGCGAGGAGAATCTGCGAAACAATGCGAAAGTTTTATGATCTCCAACTCCTGCTTAGTTCGCTCAAAGTCTTTCTGCAAGTCTAAAAATTGCCTATATGTAAAGCCATCTGTCTTTTTATTTGTTTTTACCCTATATAATTTGAGCCAGTCATACAAGCAACTTTTAGGTATGGAATAATTCTTACAAATATTTTTGCAAGTAGTTCCTTGTTGGTAATCTGTTATTATCTTTTCTTTAAATTCTTTAGTGTATCGGTTCATTTTATTCTCCGTTAGATATTATAGCCTTAAAAGCTTTAAAATTGTAGGATTTTATGTTATAATATAAATACCAGTCAAAAGGAGAGTTTTATGGATAGAAATGATTTGCCGGATATTTTATACGATCTTATAGATGAACTTGGCGGTAGAGCTTGTATGATGGATATCTTTAAATTGTTCTGGAAAAAACATGGAAAAGATCTTCAAGAAAGTGACGATATCTTTTATACCTGGAACTATGATATAAGATGGGCAGCAACGCAATTGAGGAAGCAAGGTAAAATGAAACCTGCGTCGACAAGAGAAAATACTCGAGGAGATGATTCAAGCCCTAAAGGAATTTGGGAAGTTGTAAAATAAAATTTATGTAACAATAAACATAATGTAAGTGTTAAGGAGGGGAAATGGCTTTTTCGGCAACTCAGAAAGATATATACAGTTTATTTAATGACTCAATTTATGTAATACCAAGAAATCAGAGAAGATATGTATGGGATCAAAATAATTGGGAAGAACTTTTTGAAGATATCAAATTAGTTTATACTGGGAAAACTAACGCTCACTTTTTAGGTAGTATTGTGTTAAAAAATGAAGGCAATGTGTTCAATGTATCTAAATTTTCTATTATAGATGGTCAACAGAGAGTGTTAACTTTAACACTCATGATATCCTCGATAATGTTTTTATTTGCTGAGAAGCAAATGTTTGATAATTTTGAGGGTAGTAAAAACATCTAGAGGCTGTAGACAGTAAAGGTAATAAACGCAATATTATCTCTGAATTATGTAATTATTCTGTCCATCATATTGTCAGAGAAATATTAGAATCGAAAGAAACCTTATATATGAAAGGATTTAACAATTTCATCAAAGATCTATCAAGTTTGCCCAATATAGATAAATCTATTATAAATTGTTTTAAATATTTTTACGAGAAAATTTCTGTTGAGACCGAAAATAATTTAGATTTAATTTCAATACTGTTAGATACTATACTTTCTATAGGGTTTGTATCAATAAATGCAACTAATGATGAGGATTCTTATACAATTTTTGAGATTTTAAATGCTAGAGGTATAGACCTAGAGGATCACGAGTTAATTAAAAATTTTGTAATGAGATATATACAACCAGTACAAGATAGAGATGAGGCAAAATCAAAATGGAGTGAAGTAGAAAATAAACTCGGAGACGACATGTCATTGTTTTTTGCCCATTATGTAACGCATAGATATGGTATTAAATCTAACAAAACCGACAATCGGCCTTATAAAATAATTAATAAAAACGAGAAAGGTAAAAGTACCACTGATTTATTAGAAGATATCATTTTAAAATCAGATTTTTATAAAAAAATAATTTACCCTGAAGGTAAGGATTGCAGTTTAACCGAAAGCAAAGTGTTTAAGTTTTTTAAGACAAGAAGGCAAAGACAATTCAGACCATTGATTTTAAGTTTAATGCATCAAAAAAATCTAGGTAATTTATCTGAAGAGGAATACAATAGTACTTTAATGTATCTCTATAACTTTTTTGTTTGTTATAATATTATTGGACAAGAGAATTCAAACAAACTAGAAGATGTTGTTTATAAATATTCTGGATTATTAGAAAATAATTTTTCTCATCAGATGTTGTCTGATTTTAAGAAGGCTATAAAAGAAAGAATGCCAGGCTATAATTGGTTTGTAATTGCTTTTAAAAAAATCGGGTATTCTAGTTCAAAACACAAGCTATTCACAGGTTCACAAATGAGTAATTCAGTGAGAATTGTTTTGGATATCATAGAAAATTACTTTGGAGACAAGAACGATTATGATTATACAATAGAACATATAGTTCCTGACAGTACAGAAGATGAAATCGTTGTTCAATTAGGGAATTTGCTGCCATTGGAGAAAAATTTGAACGACGAAATTGGAGATATGCTTTTACCAGATAAACTGAGCGTCTATGGTAAATCAAAATTTTTATTAGTTGCAGACTTTGTAAAAAATTATGACAAAGATTGGGACATCGAAAAAAGAACGGAGATGTTAGCTGACATTGTATTTAACAAGATTCTAATTTTTGATTAATTCTTGTCACCAAATTTTTTTAAAGCGGCAAATCAAAGAAAAGTGGCTAAAACCCATACAAAATCAGGCAAAGAGGCCTCTGCAAGTGGTGGCTATATGAACATTTTGGAAAGTAAGTGGCGACTATATGAACATTTGTGAAAGTAAACGCAACAAGAGCGTAAGTCTACGAACACTTAGACTTGCGCTTTTTATTTATAAACTTAGGATAGACATTAATCCTTTTTCTATAGGAGATTTAAATATTTCTAATAAATGCTCGTATTTTTGTTTGTTAAGTTTTGCAATTTTGTTTTCTGCATTTATTGTTTTATCGGCTATTATTAAAACATATTTTGCATTTACATGATTAACTTGATTATAGTAACCAATCAAAGATAATTGTTTGTATATATAGAAATAATTATACATTGATGGCACTAAATACTTTATCTCTACAAACTCCTCTATATTATCTTGTTTTATATATAAATCAAAAATCAAGCTTTATAATATCTTCTTTTCTTTCCTTGACTTGTTGTTCCACACTCGGCACTAATTGGCTCGCCACAATATCCGCATTTAAGTTTATTTCTAAGTAAATACACAACTTCAATACTCCTTTTTCCATATAGTCTTTTGTCTTACTTTCTCGTAAATTTCTGTTGACACAATTTGTGGATACACATTCTCAAAAATTTGATTGTTAAATCTATATATACACCTGAATATTTTTCATTTTTCAGTATGTTGTAAATAGTGTTTCTTGCAAAAGGCTTGCCGTGATTGAAGATATGTTTTGCAGTTAAATCTGCAATTATATCTTTCACATAAACACCTAGAGCATATTGTTCGTAGATATATCTAACAACTTCTGCTTGTTCTTCATTTATGACAACTTTATGATTTTCAACTTTGTATCCATAAATCAAATTTCCACCTGTAAAGTTACCTTTGAGTCTTGTTTCGTTCATACCACGCTTTACTTTTTGAGATAGTTCTGCTGAATAATATTCTGCCATTCCTTCAAGCAAACTTTCAAGAATTATACCTTCTGGCGTGTCTGGTATGTTTTCCATTGCTGAAAGAAGCTTTACACCATTATCTTTTAAAATCTTTTTGTATTTCGCAGTTTCGTATTTATTTCTTGAAAAACGGTCAAGTTTATGGACAATAATATTTTGCTATTCTTTATTCGCACTATCTTTAATCATTTGTTAAAAGTCTGGTCGATTGTCATTTGTGCCTGTCATTGCTCGGTCAATATAGGTTTTCAAAATCAAAATGTCATTATTTTTAGCATATTGCTCACAGACACGAAGTTGACCTTCAATAGATTGCTCTGTTTGATTGTCACTTGAATACCTTGCATAGATTACTGCTGTTTTCACTTGTTTTTACTCCTTTTATTCAATATTTTTTTATTTGTCTTTCGACGAAAAGCGTAAAAACGAAAATGACTTTTTATTTTTTTCTTTTATGTTTTAAATTTGTAGTCAAGGGTTGTGAAACAATACATTTTACCCTTGACTACAAAGAGTTTTCGTTTACGCTAAAACGGCGAAAGATAATTTAATTCGACTTTTTCATTTGGGCGATTACTTCTGGACTAACTTCTCCTATATGCACACCTTCATCCCAGCATTTAAAATTGTCAAACAAGAGCAACTTTCTATCTTCAATTCCAATCGTGCAAACAATGTCATCATCTAAAAAAACTGAGATAAAATAGGCAGGTAAATTTTTCGAATAGACGATTCTTTCTACGCTCTTTTCAATGTATTTGGTTATATAACTTATTGATTGAGATAGGTTTTGCGAATTTATTTCTTCAAAATCATTTCTTTCAAATCTTTCAAGAAAATATGTGTGTTGGCATATTATCTGCATTTTATGATTTTTTGTGAAATAATCTCATTTTTCTATTAACTTACCAATCATATTTGGAGTGTAGAAGATACCGTGAAAATGAAGTCTTTTATTTGCAGGGCTTCGTTCCCAAACTCCAATATATTTCCAGTCTTTTCTATAACTCAATTTCTTAAAACAATTTGACAACTTCTTTCTAAATTCTTCTTCGTTTAATTTCTTATCATCATAGATATATGTGCAAAAATATGACCATTCCTGTAAACAGGCTTTTCGATATAACAGTTTTCTTCGTTCAATTAAATTCCTTTTCTTTCTCTCTAAATTTTCATTAACAAAACTTTGTAATTGCTCTTTATTATCAAAATGTTCTTTCAATTCTTTATTTATATTTTCAACTTTTTTTCTTGCTTTTATCTTTATTTTCGCCGTATGCCTTTTCAAATACTTGTTTTTGTTCAAATTCTTTAATTGTTTTCGTTCATTTTCTTAACTCCTTTTTTGTGAAATTTGGAATTAAAAAAGACATAAAAAAACTTTTTCTACGCCCATAAAATGCAACAATTGACTCTTAAATTTTGGCTTAGAACATACCAATAAAACTAACTTCTCGGCTTGCCATTTTACGTAGTCTAATTTAATTTCAATGAGAGAATAGCACAAATGTGATTGTATTGTAAGGAACAAAACTGGTAGTAAACTGGTACTTTTCCAAAACTATTTGCAAACAAAGTTGTAGTTTTGGTAAAAAGTTGCACAATTTTTACTATTCTTCTCTATATAGTTCACGAAAATATGTGAAAGTTAAGGCAATATTCAAAAAATATTTCACTTTTTATCGTGGAATATTTGCATATTTTATAGATAATATATTACATATCTATCTTTAAATTTTCTTCTTCGTTTGTAAACTTTATCTACACTAATATTTAAAAATTCTGCAATATGTTTTGGCTCAACTCCGTTGTAATAGTATTCAAAGATTCGATATTCAAGGTTTGATTGTATGTTTTTAGAAATCACTTCCTTGACTTTTGTGTAATCAGGTTTTTCGTCAATAATTGGTTTGTCGGATGCAAGTTCCAAAAATTCTTCTTCATCTACTATATTGTTTGAAAACTTTAATTCTTTTCTTAGATATACTTGCAATACTTTTAAGCAAGCATTTTTAATATTATCTATCTTTCCAGATTTTGACCTTAAATTTTTGTGAAATTCTCCAAGTTTGCGTCCTATGAATTTGCAAAGAAACAAACTCGCTTCTTGCACTAAATCGTAAGCATCTGAATAGGTATCTAATTTTTTGTGATAGCAGATATCTTGTTTTAATAGACTTTGCAACTTTTCGACTTTTGGTGTTGCACTGTATGCATATTTCTTAATACCTTTTAATGCACTTAGTGCAAAACATTGAGATAACTTTTCAATGTTTCTTAAGGTGATAACTGTGTTATTATCTAAAATTCCTTTTTTCTTTTTTACTTCTTTCATATATAACTCCTTTTATTTGCCTTTTGTCACAAATAAAAAGAGCATAGTTTGACTAAAAATTTAAAAGTTTTTAAATCTCATATACAACAAGTCAAGGAAGAAGAAATATATATTTTGTGTAAAAAAGACTAACGTAAAACCTTAATCTCAAAAGTAAACTAAAATATATATTTCCCTTGAATTGTTGTGAAAACTATGCCACAACCACCAGCCAAAAGGCGAAGAAAAGAAGTAAATACAATAACGGCATCGTAAAGAAATGGAGGGTTAAGCAATGGGCTTTGCCTTACGCCCCCCCCATTTTAGATGTTGTTTTGTTTGCGGGAATGTGTTTGTTAAATTGTTCGATTTAGCAGTTTATTTGTGTGCGTGTGCTTGTCTTTCAGCGAAGCGTTAAGCCGACTTGTATCAAGACAAGCACACGTTTTAGTGCCAATAATATTAATTAAGTTGATAATTTTAATTGACATTTTAAATTTAATATGTTAGTATGTAAACATACATACTTAATGGGGTAATAATGGAAAAGAATAAAAGTCCTTATGGCAAGTTGCTAGTTGATTTAATAAAGTCAAAAAATATGAGTCAAGTTGAATTTTATCAATTATTAGGAATTAAGAAACCTTATTTTTATGACATAATAAGTGGCATAAGCAATCCACCACCGCCTGAATTGCAATTAAAAATAATAAAAATATTACAACTTTCAAAAAACGAAGCAAATAAGTTATTAGATGAGGCTAGCCTAATCAGAAATGAACTACCTGCTGACATTTATATTTATCTAAGAAATAATAAAAAAAAATATTCAGAAATTAGAAAAGATATTGATTTAAGTTTACTATAGAAAGGAGAGTTAAAGATGGCAAATGAAAGATATTCGGAAAATTTAGTATTGGAAGAAATGGGGGTGAAGTTAGGCAAAAATGATTTTGGGTATGTTTTTCCGCAAGGAGAAGCTGAAAATTTTGATAAAATTGAAGAGAAATTAAAAGAAATGGGCGGTAAACCTGCACTTTGTGAGCTTGATGACTATTCTACTTCAGGAACAGGAAGAGCAAAGCCAGAATATATTGTTACTTTTAACGAGGATAAAAATACGATTCTTATAGTTGAATGCAAAAAGTCATTGAAAGACCATGTTAGTGAAAAGAAAGACATGCCTCAAAAATATGCTGTAGATGGTGCATTATTTTATGCTAAACATTTAAAAGACGATTACAATGTGCTTGCTGTTGCTGTGAGTGGCACTTCCAAAAGTAATGTAAAAGTTAACACTTTTTATTGGAAAAAGGGATTTGAGACCCCTTTAGAACTTAAAAAAGCAAAAGATACCATATTAGAACCATTAAATTATTTAAATCTCGCTAATGGCAAAAAAATGGAGCGGAAATTTTCATTGCAAGAAATTCGCGAGTTATCACAAATAATGCATGAAAAATTAAGACAAATTAAAATTTCAGAAAAAGATAAACCCATTTTTATAGCGGGTATTTTGATTTCTTTACAGAATTCAGACTTTAGGACTAATTGGAACAACATAAAAACATTTCCATCCCTTATATCTGAAATGATTAGAGCCATAGATTCAACTCTTGATGAAAGCGACATAAAAAAAGAAAAAATTGAAGCTATAAAAAGTTCCTTTAGAAGAATAAAGAGTAATGAAAAAATAAAAACAATTCCTTTAGGAGAAAATGGTTCACTTGCCTGGTTTATTGAACAATTAGAAATGAGAATACTACCTATGATGAACCACTATGAATATACAGAAGATGCTTTAAGTATTTTCTATCATGAATTTATTAAATACAGTTCGACCGATGGTAAAGGGTTAGGTATAGTGCTTACCCCCAAACATTTAACAGACTTTATGTGTAAACTTGGAGATATAAACAAACAAAGTAAAGTAGTTGATATTTGCTGCGGTTCAGGTTCATTTTTAGTTACAGCAATGGGCCTGATGTGTAAAGATGCTAACGAAACAGAGATACTAGAAATAAAGAAAAATGGTTTATATGGAGTTGAACTTGATACCGACCTATACACTTTGGCAATAACAAATATGATTATACGAAAAGATGGGAAATCAAATATAGTTTGTGGTGATTGTTTTTCTCAAGAGATTTATAATAATCTAAAAGGCAAACACTTATCTTTGGGATTAATCAATCCGCCATATTCACAAGAAGATAAATGTGAATTAGAATTTGTTGAAAGATTACTAAATATTCTAGAACCAAGAGGGCTGGCAGTTGCTGTTGTTCCAATGAGTTGTGCAATCGGAACAAAATTTAAAGAAGTTAGAGAAAGGCTATTTAAATATCATACATTGAAAGCCGTGTTTAGCATGCCCGATGATATTTTTTACCCTACAGGAGTTAATGTTTGCGTTATGGTTTGGGAAGCACATAAAACTCACGATTCCAACAAACCGACATATTTTGGTTATTGTAAAGATGATGGCTTTGTAAAGAGAAAAAAGATGGGGCGAATAGATTACTATAATAAATGGGATGAAATAGAAAAGAAATGGCTTGATTTATATGAAAATAAAAAGGTGGTTGATGGTAAATCTGCTTTACAATGTGTCACAGCGAATGACGAGTGGCTATGTGAAGCGTATATGAAAACAGATTATTCAACCTTAACTCAACAAGATTTTCAACAAACAGTTAATGATTATCTTGCCTATTTAGTTAAAAGCGGAGATGTATATGAGGACTAAAACTTTTTTATTAAACGAAATCGTTAAAATCGATTATGGTAATAAATTTGATTTGCAAAAAATGACTTTTGAAATTCCTTCTGTAAATTTTATCTCTAGAACTTCTTTGAATAATGGCGTTTCAGCAAAAGTGGATTTAATTTCTAATAAAACGCCCTACAAAGAAGGTTGTTTAACAATCGCTTTGGGCGGTAGTATTGGCGCTACATTTTATCAAAACAAACCCTTTTACACAGGACAAAATGTTGCCGTAATACAATTTTACGAAAACAACATTTCAGTGTTAGCAAAACTGTATTTATGTCAAATAATAAAATTTGAAGTAAAAAACAAATTTAGGGCATTTGGTAGAGAGTTAAACAAGCATATAAAATCAGATTTTACTGTAAATTTACCAGTCACCAATGAGGGAAATCCAGATTGGAATTTTATGAATGAGTTTATGGAAAAGTTGCATCATAAAAATATAGAAAGTGATAACCCTCAAGACATTCATAAATTAAATATATCAATTTGGAATGAATTTAAATTAAGTGATTTATTTAATATCGTAGCTGGCAAATATCATTATCCTGACGAATATGAAATTGGTAAGACTCCATATATTTCAGCTTCAAATGCAAATAATGGAGTTGCCCAGACCATAAATATACATCCAGATTTTAAAGGCAATTGTATAGTTACAGGCAAGGTGGGATGCACAGCATTTTATCAGCCAGATGATTTTTGTGCAACAAGCGATGTAAATGTATTAATTCCAAAATATCTTAAATTCAATAAATATATCGGATTATTTATCGTAGCCATAATAAATAAAAGCGAAAATTACAAGTGGTCTTATGGTCGACAATGTCGCGTTGGAGATAGTAACGATATAGTTATAAAATTGCCTACAAAAAATAATGAGCCAGATTGGGAGTTTATGGAAAATTATATAAAATCATTGCCTTATGGCGATAGAATTTAGACAGTCGATTTACACATCTTTGTTGCTCCGCCAAGTAATTGTCGTTTGAGTTCAAACGGCTTTTTTTTATTCATAAATCAAATCTACTTATATTTTATATATTATTACAAAAATATAGAATAAAATTGTTTACAACGTTTACAACTTTAATAATAACTCATTAGAACTCGGCAAAGTAGACTTAAATCCAAAGCAATTTGAAAAAATATTTTTTCTTCTTGTCCATGATTTAAAAACCTTTGCTAAAACAAACAGCTATTTTTCAAACCTATCAGCAAATGAAATTTACACTCATTTACAAAGCAATCGATAAACTATAAGAAGCGATTGAATTTATTTCTCTTCCTTCTCAATTTTTTTCTTTAATTCTTTCTCTGCTCTTTGAATATCTCTTGGCGTTATTTTCAAGTTTACAGGATTATAAACAAATTCTTCACCAAAAATATCTTTATATAAACCTTTAAAATATTCTTCCTCCCTTAAATCATCAAATAATGGCCACACTTGATAATAAAGCTTCCAATCAGATTCATTAAATTTTTGCATATATCTAATTATATTTTCTTTATCATCTAACAAAACATATTTAGCATAAATAAACTTATCACTACAATTTGTCCAATCCATTTCTCGCAAAACTTCTTTCATTTTATCAATTTCTTTTAACTTTTTATAGGCAATACATAAATT
>CAJJUK010000013.1 GCA_905195085.1 uncultured Christensenella sp. | reverse complement strand
ATATATAAAAAAGATTAATAGTTTAAATAAAGGAGAAAAAAATGAAAAATTATATAAAAGAAATGTTGAAAAATCCAAGCATTCCTGTAATGTCTGATGCAGGAATTTTGGAAGTTATAAATCTTGTTTTGGAAAATAAAAATTGGGAAGAACCTGCTGTAGGTATTGCACACAAAATTACGATTGAACACCCAGCTCAAAGAGAACCAGTCATTGGAGAAGATGAAAAACTTGATATTAAGAAGAAACTTTTTGAAAAAGTTGTTTTGAAAATTGAAGAAGCAATGAAGAAAAATCCAAATTTTATGGCTGGTTTGAAAGACAGTTTCACATTGCTTAAAGATGCAACCAAAGAAGATTTTGAGAAATTGTTTTTTCTAGTTAAGTCCGGAAAAATTGGCGATGCATATGAATCTAAATGTGGTCACAAAATTATTTACGAAATTGCTTCAATTGATGAAGTGTTGACATTGTCTACTGGAAGCGACTTACCAAACCTTATTTTTGGTAAAGCTGGAGACAATGATACGCTTATCAAAATCAACACTCCAAATGGTAAAAATACTTATGAATTTATGTATCAATATGCAGAGAATTGTTTGGAGAGAGATCTTTCATTCTCACTTTGCATTGGTAAACCTATGGTTGGCGGAACTATGATTTTAGTCCCAAGCAAATATTTAAATGAACATATTGAGATTTTGTACGAACTCAAAAGAGAATATCCGGAGACTGTTGAAAAGTTTGGTTCGCCTTTCCCAACAGCACATAATCAAGATTTCTTTTCGGTTTGCAGAAGTCGGATGTCATGGAGAGATGCCAATTTTAATGCTCTTGCTTTTGAAACTTTTTATATGACATTTTCAAGCCTTATTCTTGAAAAGTTTAATGAAGAATTGACTGCGGATCAAATAAAAGATTTGAAAGAAAACTATGCAACACCAGTATTAAAAAGAACGGCAAGATCATATGAGTTTTATAAGGCTAGCAAAGATTCGGTTGATTTATCAGGTAAACTTTTGAAAGAATACAAATCTTTTGTTGCAAGACTGGTCAATGGAAACAAGAATGAAGTCATAGAAAAATTTAGAAAAATATTAAAAGAAAATGCTTCGTTTTCAGAATTTGCAGATGTTGCCCATGCTGATTATCCAATAGGCTTGCCTGGTGCAATACTTGAATTTGTTGGAGAGAGGATTGTTGAGAGTTCAACAGAAAGCCATGGAGAACCTAAAATTTTTGAAGAAAATCCAAAAACTTTTGAAGCAAGACCTAAAATCTTTGAAGAGAGACCAAGAACCTTTTCAATCGCTGATTTTAAAAAAATGTTAAGTTATACTCCACAACAACTTCAGGTAAGGCTGGTGATATTAGGTGTACCTATGGCACAATCAAAAGGCTTAAGCGAAGAGCAATTAAGACAAAAAGTTTTTGAGAAATGCTCATTAGATAATGATGCGATTATTGAAATTTTGTGTAGTGACACAGATGAGTTAAAGAAGAGTATGATTGGTATAGGTTTTTCAAGAGCAGAAGTTGCATCTAAAGGAAGAGAACTCTTGGAAGAAATGCTCATAAAAAGGATTGGCATTGATAAAGTTATTGAAGCAAATGCTGAAGCAACTGAGTATGAGCATACTTCTGCAAAAAAACATAATCACATCTATGAAAACTCATTACAAGCAGTGCGTTTGGAACGAGGAAGATCCGTTTGTTGTACACTCAGGTCTAGGGAAGAAAACTCTCAGAGAGTGAAATATTTTAAGTCTCTTTCAAAATATCAAAAAGAAGATGCTGAAACATATGCAAGCATGTCTTCAAGCATCAAGTACATTAATGAAAATTTTATAAAATTGTTATAATTAAGTTAAAAACTAATTACCTTTTTACATCACTCTGCAGATTAAACATGCCAAAATTGTCCCGACCAGTGAGCAAAGCAGTGCGACTGGTATGGCATATAACAATTTCTTGACTTTGGTTTGAGAAATATACACAGTGGCGACATAGAAGATTGTTTCGCTGCAACCCATGATTACACAAGCGCAGCGGGAGATATAACTGTCAGCACCATAAGTTGTGAAGATGCTTTCCAAAATTCCGTAACTTCCACTTCCAGTGAATGGGCGCAACAGCACGAGTTCGCAAAGTTCTGTCGGAATTCCAAGGGCATTAAAAATTGGTGCCAACATTTGTGCCAGGAAATTTGTTATTCCACTCACTCTCAAAAGAGCGACCGCAATCAAGATTGAGGCAATGAACGGAAAGATGTCAACAACCAATTTGATTGCACCTTTTGCACCCTTGACAAAGGTGTCATAAGTGTTTACACGCTTATAAAGGCAATATGCGAAAAGAAGCAAAAACAAGATTGGCAAAATGTAGTTACTCATGATTTTGCCCTAGCCTTTCTTCGTTTGAATTTGTCAATTGTATGCACCAAAATTATTCCAAGAAGTGTTGTGCAAAATGTCACAATCAGTGTGGGAAGAATGATGTCAGATGGACTTTGTGAACCAGCACTTGTACGCAAACCAATCACGGTTGTTGGAAGAAGTTGAATTGAAGTTGCATTGATTACGACAAGCATTATCATGGCAAAATTTGCCTTTCCACTTTTGTCGTCAAGGGCTTGCATAGCTTTGATGCCCATTGGGGTTGCTGCGTTTCCAAGTCCAAGCATATTTGCGGAAACATTCAATGCAATGATTTTTTGTGTTTCTGCATTGTCAACTTTGAAAATCTTTTTGATGAGAGGGCGAAGCAATTTTGCAAGTTTTTCTCCAAGTCCGCTTGCTTCAACCATTTCCAAAAGTCCCAACCAGACTGCATAGACAGCACAGAGTTCAATGCATAAAGACAGTGCATCAGCCGAAGCGTTAATCATTTCTGACAACACTGCACTTGGGTTTGTTATGAGAAGCACTAGAATGCTTAAAAACATCATGACATACCAAAAAATATTCATATAAGAAATTTATGCGAAATTTCTCGAAAAAAGAATAAAAATCGTATATTTTATTAAGTGCAGTGGTTTAATCAGAAGATTTAAGGAAAAACGAGGACACACTTGACTTATTTTTGTGATTTTGATAGACTTTTTCTATGGAATTTGTTGATGTACATGCACATATCTTGGATGAATGTTTTAAAGAAGATGTTGAAGAAGTTGTCAAAAGAGCAAAAGAAAAGGGAGTAGGAAAAATCATCTGCTCTGCTTATGACATGCAGTCATCAGAAGATGCGATTGGCCTTGCACATAGATTTGCAAATGTGTATGCAACAGTTGGCGTCCATCCAGAAAATGTTGATGGCGTTGATTTTGAACGAGCAAAACAACATTTAATTGATCTTGCACACGAGAAAAAAGTTGTTGGGATTGGCGAAATTGGACTTGACTATCACTTCACTGTTGAGAATAAAAATCTTCAAAAGATGATCTTTGAAAAACAAATTGAATTGGCAAACGAAGTGGGGTTGCCTATTGTTGTGCACAGTCGTGACGCGATGGGGGACACCATTGAGATTTTGAAAAAAACAAAGGTTAGAAAAGAAAGTTTGATGCATTGTTACAGTGGAAGTTTTGAAAGTGCAAAAATTTTGATGAATCTTGGATTTTCCTTCTCTTTTGGTGGAGTTGTGACTTTCAAAAACGCAAAAAACGTTGTTGAAGTTGTGAAAAATTTGCCAATGGACAGAATTTTGCTTGAGACAGATTGCCCATACATGACCCCAGTTCCTTTCAGGGGGCAAAGAAATGAACCTAAAAATGTCGTTTATGTTGCCGACGAAATTGCAAGAATTAATGGGATAAGCATTGAAGAGGTGGCAGGAATCACTACAGAAAATGCAAGAAGGGTGTTTGGAATATGAAAGATTTTGTTTTCAAAAAGAAGTTTGGACAGAACTTTATAAGTGATAAAAACTTGTTGAATGCGATTGCATCGGATGCGAATATCTCTGCGGAAGACGATGTTTTGGAAATAGGTCCAGGGGCGGGAAGTTTGACGCAGGTTTTGTCAGAAAAAGCAAAAAAGGTTGTGGCATATGAAATAGACAAAGATTTGCGAGAACATCTCTTGGGGTTGAATCTAAAAAATGTTAACTTTGTCTTTGAAGATTTCATGAAAGTCAGTATGGAAGATGTTGAGAAAAAGTTTGCGGGGAATTACAAAGTCGTTGCAAATCTGCCTTATTACATCACCACACCGATAATTTTCAAATTGCTTGAGGAAGGAGAAAAAGTTTCTTCTTTGACAATCATGGTTCAAAAAGAAGTTGCAGAAAGAATTTGCGCTGATTTTGGTGGAAAGGACTATGGAATTTTGACGGTTATGACATGGCTTTACGGAACACCAAAAATCACAAGAATAATAGGGCGACAAATGTTTTATCCAGAGCCAAATGTAGATTCCGCTCTTTTGCACATTGAAATTGACAGAGAAAAGTTTAAAGATATTGACAAAAAAGAGTTTTTGAAATTTATTAAGGCGTGTTTTTCAATGCGAAGAAAGACAATCTTAAACAATCTTTCGTCTGTTTATGACAAAAACAAACTTAAAGAAAAATTTTCTGAAGAAGTTTTAAGAAAAAGGCCAGAGCAATTTTCACTGAACGAATTTGTTGACCTTTTCAAAAATTGTCAGCAACTCTAACAGACTCACAAATATTTGTCTCAATTAATATAAAATTATATGGCGCGTAAAGAAGAAGAGCTTATTTTGCTTGCGACATCAATTGCGATGGAACTTGCTCGTGGACTTGAACTTGAAGAATTGGAAGATTTGAGAAACTTGGTAAATCAGGTGTCTTGCTCATTGACTACGCTCATTAACAGCAAATATGGTGTGTTGAAAAGAAAAAAATAACCAACTGTTTCCAGTTGGTTGTTTTTTATTGCTCTGATTCAACATTGACAGTAAATTTTGCGGAAATTTCAGGATAAACTTTTGCAACAACGCTGTAATTTCCAGTCATTTTGATTGGTTCTTTCAAATCAATCTTCTTTTTATCAATTTGGATTGAAAGTTTTGCAAGCTCATCAGAAATTTCTTTGCTTGTGATCGAGCCAAAGGTTTTTCCATTGCTTCCACATTTGATTTTGAGATTAATGGTTTTCCCTTCGATCTTTTTGGCAAGTTCTTTTGCTGCAGCAATTTCTTGAGCTTTATGAAATTTTGCTGCCTCATTTTGATTTTGATTTTCATTCAATGCACTTCTATCTGCAAGTTTTGCAAGATTGTTCTTAAACAAAAAGTTTTTTGCATATCCATCAGCAACTTCTTTGATTTCACCTTTTTTGCCTGTGCCTCTGACATCTTTAAGTAATACAACTTTCATATTTCACCTCTTTGGATTAAGTTTACTATATTGTGGTTTGTTTTGTCAACAAATGGAAATACTAACAGTTGGAGGAATTATGGATATTAGATGCAGAAAAACAAGTTGCAAGTATAACGACAAATACACATGCAAAGCTAAGGAAATTTTGATTAAGAAAAATGTGGAGTGTGCAAAATATGAAAAAGGAAACAAGCCTGCAGTTGACAAAACAAAATGGCTTTTTTCTGACAAACCACCAGTCTATGCACCACAAAGAGATTCTGCAACGATAGGGATTGGGTGCAATGCACATTGCTTGTTTAACGACAACGGAAAATGTGTGGCAAATGGCATAACTCTTAATGACATTGAGAATAAGCCTTTGTGTGTGACATTTTTAAGAAAATAGTGAATTTCCCTTGCAAGAAGAATTTTGAAAATGTCTTGCAAATGAAAAATTTGTATAGTATAATAAGAACATGAGAAAGAAGACAAAAGAAGCAACTTTCGGTGTCGTAGAAGGTCAAGGTACAAATGTCAATGATCTTGATGCTGAAAAAGTTAAAAAGGAATACCAAAGTGTGTTGTTGTATCAAACAAAGCAACGCAACAATTTGTTGGGCGAATTTTTGCCTGATGGAACATACAAAATTTCAGATGAAAAAATTTTAAGTTCGCTCATTTCTGTTCCAAAAAAGTTTGATGACAAAAATAACAACATTGTTTATGCAGCAACAAAGATTGATGATGTTGTTTTGAATTTTAAGATAGAATTAAATATGGCTGAAACATATTGCAATGCCAACCTTTCAATCATTGAGATTGAGCAAGGAATAGAAAAAGATATTAAGCACGTAACAAATTTGGACAGTTTTGTTGATGTGTATTCTCCAAAATTCAAAGAAGAAGTGTATTCTCGTTGGAAAGTTTATTTTGACGAAGAAGTTTATGAAAAAGATGATTATTTGAAAAACTACTTAAGAAAACAAAGAGAAGAATTTTTATTTAATAAAGAGTTGACAGAGATTCTTTCTCAATTGTATATGGTAAGGATGTTGAAACTCTTAGATGGCTGTGGTGAACTGGGCGAGAAAATAAAACTGGAATATAAAATGCTGGTAGAGAAGTTTCTGGAAAAAGATGCAAGCATCATGCAGGACCATACAAGACTTAAAAACATTTTAGATTATGTCATTGCAAAAAATAATGCAATGCCAGACCTTTTGAAAATTCAAGAGGCAAAAACTGTTTTTGCAGGCTACAGCACACCAATTCAAAGAGTGCGAGATAAGACAGCTCCACCACGTGTCACAGAAACAACTGGACTTCCAAAAAAAGAAGAAAAGAAAGTTGAAAAGAAAAGCTCTCCTGCAAAGAAAAAGAGCAAAGCAAAAGGCGGCGGAGGTAAGAAACTTAAACCATTTGTTTATGATTTCAAAAAATTTAAAGCGGAAAACTTGGGAAGCGCCAAAATTTATGATTATGGAAAACCAATTTCAAAGGCTCCTCCAACTGTGGCTCCACCAAAAATATCAACACCAACGCCGGAAACACCAGAGATAATCATGCCACCAAAACCTGCTTCTCCAACGATGTCAAAGACAGAGGAAGAAATTATTCAAGAGTTTAAAAAAAGAATGGAAAAAAGAGACAAATCTAGTGCAATTACAGCGAATATCAGGGATTCTAATAATATAGAAATTTTGCATGATGAAAAACCAAAAGATAGAACTCTTGAAACGAGTCCTTTGAATAAGGGGCTTGAATAGATTGTATAAATGAAACAAAAGGAAGTTGTATTCAACTTCCTTTTTGTTTGTGTTAACTATTTTTAATTTTTTCTTCCAAAGTAGATACAGGAGGAATGATTCCATAAGGTTTTGCAGTTTTGGTATTTTCATCGATACAATTTAACATTGTTTTTCCAAATTCATTTGCAAGTTCTCTGCTTCCTTGAATTCTATCCTTTTTGCCTGCATCAATTTCTTTTGTTATTTTGTCAAATTCTTTGTTCCAATATTCAGCATCAGGAATTGTTACAGGGAGTCCTCTTTGCTTCATTTGCAAGAAGAAATCACCGAATTGAACATTAAGTTTTGATACAGTTATCAAATATTTGTTAAATGCTTCTTTTGTTGGGAAAGCATTGGCAATAAACGACAAAAATGGCAACGCAGTATCAAGCAAATCACCAGATTGGTTGCAATTATCAATAAATTCTACGATTGGCATAATTTCTTTTGCAGATTTTCCATCTTGCATTTTACATATTCCTGGATGACGAGCATTAGATTTTTCAATAAGGTATCCCATATCTTTCTCCTTATATTTTTTATTCAAAGCAATTATATCATGTTAATTTTGATTTGTAAATACCCTTTTTTAATTTTTTTTGAATAATTCCTTTTCTATTTAGCACCATAAATCTAAATTTTTGTTTGAGGTTGGGTGTTATGAGAAAAGTGAAAAGTCAAAACCGTTTGGGTGTGAGTGCTTTGATTCTGCTTATCAGTGGATTTGTTTGCAAATCTCTTGGAGCATTGTTTAGATTGCCACTTACAAACCTTATAGGCATTGAAGGGATTGGAATCTTCCAACTCATTATGTCGCTCTATGCTTTTGCATTGGTCCTTACAAGTGGCGGAATAACAAATTCTTTATCTAAGTTAATTAGCGGGGCAAGAGCAAGAGGAGAAAACGCCAAGATTGCCACTTATTTGAAAAGGGCATTGTTTGTTGGTGTTGGAATTGGCTTGTTGTTGGGGCTTGTCTTTCTTATCTTTGGAAAATACATCTCCACATTTCAAGGAATTGCAAACAACAAAAGTTATTATCTCTTTATTTTGTTGCTGCCATTAGGTGCAGGACTCAGTGCGTTGAGAGGTTATTTTCAAGGCTATGAAAACATGGTGCCAACCGCTGTCAGTCAAGTCATAGAGCAAGTTTTTAAGTTTGTTTTTGGTTTGCTCTTTTCTTTCTATTTTGGGAAATTTGGTGTGACCGAAGGTGTCTTTGGCGCATTTCTGGGCATTACATTGAGTGAAGTTGTTTCATTGTCGTATCTTTTCATTCTTCAAATATATAAAAACAAAAACACGCAGACACTTCAAAATTTGCAGGAAATTAAGTTTGCAAGAAAAGAATTTGACAAAGCAAATTTTCCGCTTATGTTTTCGGCATCAATTTTGCCTCTTGTCAATGCTTTTGATGGTTTGGTTATTGTTCCAAGGCTCATTAAAGCGGGTTTCACGAATGGTTTGGCGACCAAGCTTTTTGGATTGCAGGCCGGAATTGTTGGTGCGATTTTGAACTTTCCATTGATTATTTCAATGGCTGTCACAACAACCTTGCTTCCAAACATTTCCTATTTGATTTCAAGGGGAAGCGGAGGGAAGAAAACCATTGAAAAAGGATTAAAGTTGCTGTTGTTTTTGATTTTGCCAACAACTTTTGGTGTCGTTGCAATTTCAAAGCAGGCGTTTATGTTGGTTTACAAAGACATGACAGGAGCAATTTTAGATATGGCATTTGATTTGATGTTGTATGGAGCATTCTCCATCATTTTCACAGCTATTATGCAATATCTCACGATGTTGCTTCAGGCGAATGGAGAGTTTAAATTTATATTAGCAATCACAGCTTTGGGCGGGGTTGCAAAAGCAAATTTATCATTTTTCTTGTCAGCAGTTCCATCAATAAACATTTTTGCGCTTGTGCTTGGCAACATTGCATTATCATCGATTGTGTGTTTGCTTGCGTTGTGGAAATTGAAACGATTTGTCAATTTTTCCTTATCATTCAGCGAGTTGTTCATGTTGATATTTGCCACATTTGCAATGTTTTTGACAGTTTACACATTTATAAATTGCAACTATTTTCACATCATATTAAACATTCTTTTTGCAGTTGCACTCGGAATGTTGGTGTATTTGGTTTTGACGATACCTTTCATTTTGAGACTAAAGACAAACAAAAGTAAGGTGAGAGCATAAAAAGATGTTTAATTATTCTCTTTTTTGTTCATCATTTTTCTGGAGGTTTGTTATGAATAAAACAGAGTTTGTGAGTCTTATGTCAAAAAAGACCAAAATGCCAAAGACAAAATGTGAATTGTTCTTAAATGAGTTCAAGTCCATGATTTTGGAAGTTTGTTCAAAAGGGGAAGAAATCAATTTAAGAAATTTTGGAAAGTTCTCTATGCAAGAGAAAAAAGCAAGGAAATTTTTGAATCCACAAACGAAACGATATTACATCTGTCAACCAAAGAAGATGATAAGTTTCAAGGGATACAAAAATTTTAAATATGCAGTCAATGGTTGATTGAAGTTAAGACACGGAAAAATCCGTGTCTTTTATACATAGTTAATGGTTTGCATTGTTGCTTCTTTTTGTGGTATGATATTGAAATGATAGTCAAAGGCATTGATTTTTCGGATAATCCGCTTATTCTTGCACCTATGGCTGGAGTCAGTGATGTTGGGTTTAGGGCACTGGCTTCTTCTTTTGGCGCAGATGCAACAGTGACAGAAATGTTGTCGGCAAGAGCAATGGCTCACAATCCAAAAAAGACAGAATTTATGACGCTTACAACAGAGGAAGAAAAGATTTTGATTGCTCAAATTTTTGGACATGAAGAAGATTTCATGCAAAGGGCAATTTCTTCTCCTTTGCTTGAGAAATTTCAAGTGATTGACATAAACATGGGGTGTCCTGCTCCAAAGATTGTCAAAAATGGGGAAGGTGTGGCTTTGATGGACAATCTTCCACTTGCAAGCAAAATCATCTCAACTTGCAAAAATTCAACAGACAAACCACTTTCGGTGAAATTTAGGAAAGGCAACAAGTCTGAAAACTTCCTTGACTTTGCAAGAATGTGTGAAGAATGTGGGGCAGATTATGTGACTTTTCATGCAAGGACCGCAGCACAAGGTTACAGTGGACATGCAGATTATGATGCAATTGCGAGCGTCAAGGCAAAGCTCAAAATTCCAGTGATTGGAAACGGTGATGTTGTGGACAAAAAAAGTTTTGAAGAGATGAAAGCAACCGGTGTTGATGGAGTCATGATTGGTCGTGGAGCAATGGGGAAACCATGGATTTTTGCGGAGTTAAAAGGAAATAATGTTGAAATTGACAGATTTAAAGTTGTGCAAAGGCACGTTCAAATTTTGCGAGAACATTTTGACGAAAATTGGCTTAAACTTTACATAAGAAAACATCTTCTTTGGTATGTGTCAAATTTGCCAATGTCTGCTTCGTTGCGCTTGAAGCTTGCAACTTGCGAGAATATTGACGAATGCCTGGAAATTCTGAAAAATGCATTTGATTAATTGTCCAAATTGTTTTGAATTATTTTTCAAATGTAGTAAACTAATATAGAAAATATTTTTATTTAGGGGAGAGAGATGAAGAGAACAATAAGAGATTTAAAAAACATTGAGGGGAAACGCGTTCTTTTGAGATGTGACTTCAATGTTCCTCTTGATAAATACGGAGATATTTTGGACGACACTCGTATCTCTGCGGAATTGCCAACAATCAAATATTTGGTGGAAAAGAATGTCAAACTTATTGTGTGTTCTCATCTTGGCAGACCTAATGGATATGACAAGTATTTGTCAATGTTTCCTATTGCAGTCTATTTAATGAAACACTTTCCAAACAAAGTTAAGTTTTGCAACAAGGTTGTTGGACCAGAGGTTGACAATGCTGTCGCAAAAATGAAACCGGGCGAAATTATAGTTTTGGAAAATTTGCGTTTTCAAAAAGGTGAAGAGGAGAACTCTCCAGAATTTGTTGCAGCACTTGCTCGTCTTGCAGATATTTATGTTGACGATGCGTTTGGTGTGACTCACAGAAAACACGCTTCAAATTATGGTGTGGCACTCAAACTTCCAAATGCAATTGGTTTCTTGATTGAAAAAGAATTGACTGTTTTCAAAAAAGCGTTCGAACATACAGAGCACCCATTTGTCGCCATTTTTGGAGGGGCAAAGGTTGCAGACAAATTGAATTTGATCAACAATGTGATGGATAAAGCCGACACAATCATTATTGGTGGAGGCATGGCATATACTTTCTTGCAAGCACAGGGATATAACATTGGAGATTCGATTGTGTCTCTTGACCAAATTGACAATGCTGTTGAAATTTTGAAAAGAGCAAAAGAAAAGGGTATCGAAATTTTGTTGCCTGTTGACCATATTGCACTTTCAAAAGATAGAGCTGTTAAGACCACTCAACTTTCAAAAGGTATGGTTGGTCTTGACATTGGACCAAAAACAATCAAACTTTTTACTGATGCAATTATGAATGCTAAGCAAATCATTTGGAATGGTCCATTAGGAAAATATGAAGATGCAAGATTTAAGAAAGGAACAATCAAAATTGCCAAAGCTGTGGCACATAGTGGGGCATATTCCATCGTCGGAGGCGGTGACAGTGTCAGTGCTGTCAAGGCAAGCGGAGTTGCAGACAAAATCAACCATCTTTCAACAGGTGGTGGAGCAAGTTTGAAACTTATGGAAGGAAAGGTTTTGCCTGCAATTGAAGTGATTGATACGCTAAACTGAAACCTTTCTGTCTTGCAAAATCGATAAAGTTAATAATAGGAGAGAGAAATGAAAAAAATAATCATTGGTAATTTCAAAATGAATACCAAGCCAAGTGAACTTAAACCTTATGCGATGTCACTTGCGACAAAGACCAAGGGTTGTAAAAATGAAATTGTGATTTGTCCTCCTTACACACATTTATCTGTTGCTAGAGAATTTCTTACGGGCAGTGATGTTGCTTTTGGAGCACAAAACATCTCAGAAGAAGAAAAAGGTGCTTTCACTGGAGAGATCAGTGCAAGCATGATCAAAGACTTGGGAGCAACTTATGTCATCATTGGACATTCGGAAAGACGTTCAAAGTTTAAAGAAACAGACAAACTTATCAACAAAAAAATCAAAACTGCACTGGCAAATGGACTTAAGGTGATTTTGTGCATTGGTGAGAGTTTGCAAACAAGGGAAAGCAAACAGGCGTATGCCTTCATCAAAAAACAACTTGATGATGATTTGAAAGGAATTTATGAAAACGAACTTGACAGTGTCATCATTGCTTATGAACCTATTTGGGCAATCGGCACTGGCAAGACAGCAACAAACAAAGATATCACAAAAATGATTGAAACAATCAGAAAAGAAATTGAATATCTTTATTCAGAAAAGGCTGGCAAAGGTGTGACAATCATCTACGGCGGAAGCGTTAACATCAACAACTATAAGAAAATCATTTCAAATGAAGCGATTAATGGTGTTTTGATTGGTGGAGCTTGCCTTGATGTTGATGCATTTGCTGTCATTTGCAGAGAGAATTATTAATACGGAGAAAGAATGAACCATATTGCACTTTACAGAAAATACCGACCAAAAACTTTTGAAGAGGTCATTGGACAAGAACACATAACCAAAACTCTTCAAAATCAGATTGAAAATGACCAGATTGGCCATGCTTATCTTTTTACGGGCACAAGAGGGACTGGAAAGACAAGTGTGGCAAAAATTTTTGCAAAATCTGTAAATTGCCTAAGTCCAGTTCATGGTTCTGCTTGTGGACAATGTGAAAATTGCAAAAGATTGGAACAAGAAAATGACATTAACATAATTGAAATTGATGCTGCTTCAAACAACAAAGTTGATGACATCAGAAACATAAGAGACAAAGTCAAATTCATGCCTGTTGGGGCGAAATATAAGGTTTACATCATTGACGAAGTTCATATGTTGTCGGACAGTGCGTTTAATGCACTTTTGAAAACATTGGAAGAACCACCTTCTTATGTCATTTTCATTTTGGCAACAACGGAAGTGCACAAACTTCCTCAAACAATTCTTTCAAGATGTGTGAGATTTGATTTCAGGTTGGTTTCTGCAGAAATGCTTGCAAAACATTTGGCAAAAATTTTTGACAAAGAAAACATCAAATATGATGAAGAGAGTTTGAAGATCATTGCAAGTGCAGGAGAAGGCAGTGTGAGAGACACTCTCTCTATTGCAGACTCCATCGCTTCTTATTGCCAAGGCAATGTCACAAAAGAGAAAACTTTGAGCGTTTTGGGAACAACGGACCATGATTTGATCATCAATTTCTTCGACAAAATTCAAGAAAAAGATGTTGGTCAAGTTTTGAGTTTGATTGATCGTATCGAAAAAGAAGGAAAAAATTTGGCTGTATTTTCAAAAGATTTGTCCAAACATGCAAGAAATTTGTTGGTGTGCAAATCTTGTGAAAATGCAAATGAAATACTCAATTTGACAGATGATGTGTTTGCAATGTATAAAGAGCAATCACAAAAGTTTGAAGAGAAAGATTTGATTCGATATATGCAAGTTTTCTCAAGTGCTGAGAGTGAACTTAGATACACTCTTTCTGTCAGATTGCTTCTTGAGACAACTTGTCTTACTGCGATGCTGGGTTTTGATGTAAAAAAAAACTGAAAATTGAAAAAGATGTGACAAAGCTTTCTGCAAACAATGTTTGGGGAAAGGTTGTGCTTTATTTGAAAGAGCATAAGAAAGTTGCTTTGCATGTGGCTTGTGGAGACATTACAAATGCAAAGATTGAAGATGGAAAATTGATTATCCGTTCGAGCGATGATTTCTTGATTGATGTTCTTGAAAATGGACGAAAGGAAATTGAAAATGCAATCAGATGGCAAGGGCTAAACCTTAGTTTTGTTGTGGTTAAGTTTGAAAGCGATGAACAAAAAATCAACAAGGACATCAAAAAACTTGAAAATTTCTTTGGAAACAAAGTGGAAATTAATGATTGAAAATAAAGGAGAATGAAATGGGATACGGTTTTGGTGGTTTCGGTGGTGGAAATATGCAGGCTTTGATGCGTCAGGCACAAAAAATGCAAGAAGATATGAAGAGAATTCGTGACGAGATTGACAGCACAGAATATAAGTCATCTGTTGGTGGTGGAATGGTTGAAGTTTGCATGCTTGGAAACAAGACTGTCAAAAGCGTCAAGATCAAACAAGAAGTTGTTGACCCAGACGATGTTGAAATGTTGGAAGACTTGGTCACAAGTGCTGTCAACGATTGTTTAAACAAAATTGCGGAAGATGAGAAGAACAAGTTGCCAAATCTTGGAATGTAACATTTTGACAACTTTTGAAGGTGTTTATGAGTGAATTTGACGAACCAATTGAAAGATTGATTGAATATTTCAGAGCGTTGCCGGGTGTGGGAAAGAAAACCGCACAACGCTATGCTTTCTATGTGATTGAAAATGACAAAGCAAAAGCGGAAAATTTTGCGAAAGCAATTATTGATGTCAAAGACAAAGTTAGACTTTGCAGCGTGTGCGGGAATTACAGCTCAAGTGAAATTTGTCCAATATGCAAAAAACGAAACAGACAAATTGTTTGTGTTGTTCAAGAGCCAAAGGACATCATTTCTTTGGAAAAGGCGAGAGGGTTTGACGGAGTTTATCATGTGCTCTTTGGGTGCATAAATCCACTTGAAAACAAAGGTCCAAATGACATTCGCATCAAAGAATTGCTGGCAAGAATCGGGAAGGACAATGTCAAAGAAGTCATCATGGCAACAAATCCTGATGTTGAGGGAGAGGCAACAGCTATGTATGTTGCCAAAATTCTCAAACCTATGGGGGTTAAAGTCACAAGGCTTGCACAGGGAATTTCCATGGGAAGTGACATTGAATTTGCTGACGAGGTGACATTGAGCAAAGCATTGGCAGACCGAAAAGAAATGTAAGTGGCAATGCCACTTTTTTTGTTAATCATTTTGTGTCCTTTGAGAGATTTGTTAGAATAGATATAACTTATATGAAAAAAGTCAAAGATTACATATATTTAATTACTCATGATTACGATGTTAGAGCCATGTTTTTTGTCTTTAATTCTTTGCTTATTGATTTAGGTTTTATGCTGACATATCTAATCATGTTTCTTTGCAGTCCTTCGCAAAAGAACTGGTATGGAGAACTGGCGATTTATTATTTATTTTTAATTATCGGATATGGTTACATATTTTATAAATATCAAAAATTCAAGAAATTGCCGCAACAAGAAAAGATTCAAGAAGAAAAGAAATTGTTTTTGCCACTTGGAATCATTATGTTTTTCTTGGCACTTGTCGTTTTGACTTTGACATACATTCTTTATTATTACGAAATCGACACAAGTTTGCCTACAAGCATGATTATCGTCCATGGTGCTTATGTGGTTTACGTCTTTGTGAGAGTGATTGTCTCGCTTGTTCTACTTATCAAAAACAGACGCAAGAAGCTTGACAATCATCCACTGTCATTCATTGCAAAACATCTTTCATACATAAGTATTTTGATGTCATTTCTGTTGACGACCAATGCATTTAAAGAAATCAATGGTGCCAGTGCATATTGGAGCAGAATTGTTGTGCTTCGTGGTGAGTTTTTTGGAATTGTCATTCTTTGCTCCGCCATCAATTTTGTTGTAAAAGGGTTTAAGGCAAGAAAATAAGCAATTTGTTTAAAGCAGGAATTGTTTTCTTGCTTTTTTTTGGTCTGTTTGCTATACTTAGATGTATTTTGATTGGAGATTGCTATGAATTTGAAGAACGATATTACAAAAATTATTAAAAAGACCGCAGAAAAATTGAAATATGACGATTTGGATAAAATTGTTGTTTCTTTTTCCAACCGTCCAGAGCTTTGTGACTTTCAAACAAACTATGCAATGTTGATTGCAAAAAAAATGGAAATGAAACCTATTGATGTTGCAAACAAAATTGTTGAGAATGTCGGCGAAAATGTTGACTTTGAGTTTTCTGCTGTTATGCCTGGATTTATCAATGTCAAGGTCAAAGACAAAATGTTGAGCGAGGTTTCAAATTTTGTTTTAAACGATGAAAATCTTGGAATTGAGAAAGTTAAAAATCCAAGATTGGTGTTTTTTGATTATGGAGGAGCAAATGTTGCAAAAGAATTGCACGTTGGGCACTTACGTTCTCCAATTGTTGGTGAAGCATTGAAAAGGGTTCACATGATTTTGGGGGACAAAACTTTGTCCGATGTCCATTTGGGTGACTTTGGTCTTCAGATGGGGCTGACAATTTTGCAATTGAAACTCGATGGCTATCTTGACAAATTTTTTGAACCGGGTGCTGATTTTTTGAACTTAAAGATTGAAAATGTCACACTTGATGTTTTGAATGATGAATATCCAAAAGCAAGCAAGCGCAAAGATGAAGATGCCGAATTTAAGAAAATGGCAGATGACTTTACGCTTTACATTCAACAACACAAAGAACCTTATTACACAATCTATCAAAAGATTAAAGACTTGTCAGTTTCTGAAATAAAAAAGAACTATGACTTGCTTAATGCAACATTTGATTTTTATTATGGTGAAAGTGATGCCTATCCTTTCATTGACCAAACAATCAAAATTTTCACAGACAAACATCTGGCAAGAGAAAGTGAAGGGGCGTTGGTTGTTGATGTTGCAAAAGAAGGCGAGCATATCCCAATTCCAAAAAAGAGGGAAGATGAACCACAGAGATACAAAAATCCTATGCCACCTGCAATCATTAAAAAATATAATGGTGGAGATTTGTATGCGACAACAGACATAGCCACAATTTTGATGAGAAACAGGGATTATTCCCCAGATGAAATTGTCTATATCACAGACAATCGACAGACAACTCATTTTAAACAAGTTTTCAGATGTTGCAAACTTGCAGAGATTTCTCCAGAAAAGCAAAAACTGACACACGTTGCTTTTGGAACAATGAATGGAAAAGATGGAAAACCTTTCAAAACTCGTGCTGGTGGAGTTGTCAGACTTAAGGAAGTTGTTGGTCTTTTGATAGACAAAGCTGAGCAAAAACTTGCATCAAATGGAATTGTTGGAAACAGTGAACTTGCACGAAAAATTGGTGTCGGTGCAATGAAATTTGGTGATTTGTCAAATACTGTTGACAAAGATTATGTTTTTGATATTGACAAATTTTTGGCATTTGATGGGAAGACTGGTCCATATATTCAATACACCATTGCAAGAATCAATTCAATCTTGTCAAAAGCAAAATTTGCTGAAGGCGAAGTCGAAATTGCCAACCAAGATGAGAGAAATATTGTTTTGGCACTTTTGAAACTTATTTCTTCTTATCAAATTTGTTATGATGCTTATTCAATGAATTCGCTATGTCTTGCAACTTTTGACTTGGCAAGTGCGTTCTCAACTTTCTATAACAATCACAAAATTTTGACTGAAGAAGATGTTGAAAAGAAAAACAGTATGCTCTCTATTTGTTTGCTTGTGAAGAAAAGTTTGGAAAAGGCTCTTTGGACTCTTGGAATTGAAAGTGTTGAAAAAATGTAAAGTGATTTTCTGTCTGTTAAAACCGCATGAAAAAACCTTTCAATTCGTCGAGTTTTGGTCAACAAAAATAAATTGAAAAAAATTAAAAAAAAGTATTTACAAACCAAAAGTTTTGTGCTATGATATGGACAAGTAAGACGAAAAACACACGGAGGTGTAATTATGATAGACTACAATTCAATTGAAAAAGAAATTAATGTTTTTGTTTCTCCAGAGAAAGTTGGAAGAGCAGTAAAAAGCATGCCAGATATTAGAGTTAAATTTGAAAAATCTGAAATCAAAGAAAGAAGTCTGTAATATTACCACATATTAATGAAAGAGAATACTGCAAAATTTTTGCAGTATTTTTTTAATTTTATTTTGTGTTTGAGATTTTATATGATAAAATAGGAATGTATAAGTAGATTACTTTGGAGTATTTTATGAAAAAATATCAGTTCCTTTATCCAGCAATTTTCATTCAAGACGAAGATAATACCTATCAAGTTATGTTCCCAGATCTTGATATTTATACCGATGGAAAAAATTTGTCAGAGGCATATATGTATGCAAAGGGATTGCTTAAAGCATATTTCACTTATATTTTGAAATATGAGATTGACTATAACAAACCAAGCAAGATAGAATCAATTTTGCCTAATTGCAAAAAGAATGAAACTGTTATGTTTGTTGATGCAATTGTGGAAACGGATGAAAAATAGAAAAGATTAAGACTTCAATCGAAGTCTTTTTTATTTTGTTGCCTTTGGTGGAAGGTTGTGACGAGCGGACTTGCAAAAAAAATATTGGCAAACTTAAGTGAAAACACTTGACTTGGACGGAGCATTGTGATATATTATGTCTGACACTTCGAAAGGGTGTTAGTTTTTTTGTTAGGAGAAAGAAATGGCAGCACCAAAACGTAAAATCATTACACTTGAATGTACAGAATGTAAAGAAAGAAATTATTCTACAGAAAAGAATACTTCTGCTAATGCTGAAAGAATTGAAATCAACAAGTTTTGTCCAAGATGTAATAAGAGAACAAAGCATAAAGAAACTAAGTAATTTGTGCTAAGATGAAATTTATATCAAATTTTGGAGGAAATCATGTCTAAAAAGCAAAAACGAATCGAAGCACAAGTTCAAGAAGATGAGTCTGTTAAACAAGACCAGATTTCTGAAGGCGTGGTTGCAAAAGACGACAAAAAGCAAGAAAAGAAATCCAAAGACAAAGTGACAGATAATAAGAAAGACAAGAAAAAGGATAAGAAGAAAAAAGATAAGTCTGGCGGAATTGGAAAGAAGACAAAGGAAACAATTTCTGAACTTAAAAAAGTGACTTGGCCAAGCTTTGGCGAAGTTGTCAAAAAGACAGGAATCGTTATCGCATTTGTTTTGATTTTCGGACTTTTCTTGTATGGTGTTAACACTCTTCTTGGTTGGCTTGTCAGTCTTTTGGTGGGCTAAATTTAGACAAATCAAATCTTGAAAATACAGTTTAATTAAGGAGTATTGTTATGGAACATTCAAGAGAACCTAAATGGTATGTTCTTCACACATTCTCAGGATATGAAAATGTTGCGAAAGAAAATCTTGAAACAGTTGTGGAAAAGTTTAATCTGCAAGATAGAATTTTTGATATTGTAATTCCTGAGGAAGATGTCATTGAAGAAAAGAATGGCAAGAAAAAATTGGTGACAAGAAAAAGTATGCCTTGCTATTTGCTTGTTAAGATGATTTATGGTGATGACCTTTGGCATAATATCACAAGAACTCGTGGAATCACAGGCTTTGTTGGACCAAAAGGAAGACCTTTGGCTTTGACTGACGAAGAGGTTATGAAACTTAGACTTGAAAAAATCAAAGTTGAAACAGACCTTGAAGTTGGCGACAAAGTTGAAATTATTGAAGGACCACTTGACAAGATGGTTGGAAACATCGTTGCTGTCAATCCAGAAGCGGGTGTTGTCACAGTCACTGTTGAGATGTTCGGCAGAGAAAACAACGTTGAACTTTCATTTGAACAAGTTCACAAAATCAATCAGTAAGTTTGATATTTTTCGGGTAACCGTTTAATATTGTCCGTCATGACATTAAACTGTCAAATTTTGTGGGAGAACTATTGCCTGGTTCAATTCACCACATAAGGAGGGAAAAATGGCAAAGAAAGTTAAAGCAGTTGTTAAATTGCAACTCGAAGCGGGAAAAGCCACACCGGGACCACCAGTTGGTTCATCTCTTGGACCTCATGGTATCAACATCGCTGGCTTTACAAAAGAATTTAATGAGAAAACCGCATCTCAGGCTGGGTTTATCATTCCAGTTGTGATCACAATCTATGAAGATAGAAGTTTCACATTTGAACTGAAAACTCCACCAGCAGCAGTCCTTATTAAAAAGGCTATCGGCCTTGACAAAGGTTCTGCAAAACCAAACAAAACAAAAGTCGGAAAAATCACAAAAGAGCAGATCAGAAAAATCGCAGAAACAAAAATGCCTGATTTGAATGCTGACTCTATTGAAAGCGCTATGTCTATGATTGCTGGTGCAGCAAGAAGCATGGGCGTTGAAGTTGTGGACTAGAGAGGTGAATTATGAATAGAGGAAAAAGATATTTGAAGAGCCTTGAAAGTTTTGACAAGACTTCTGCTTATGATGTAAGCACAGCAATGGACAATGTTCTTAACACTGCAACAGCTAAGTTTGATGAAACAATCGAACTTCACGTTAAACTTGGTGTTGACGGAAGAAATGCTGATCAACAAGTTCGTGGCGTTGTTGTTCTTCCAAACGGAACAGGTAAGAATGTTAGAGTTCTTGTTATTGCAAGAGGCGACAAGGCTGACGAAGCAACAAAAGCAGGAGCAGACTATGTTGGAGCAGAAGAAATCGTTGCAAAAATCAACGGTGGTTGGCTTGATTTTGATGTTGCAATCACAACTCCAGATATGATGGGTGTGGTTGGAAGAATCGCAAGAATCCTTGGACCTAAAGGTTTGATGCCAAACCCAAAGAGTGGAACTGTTACAACAGATGTTGCTAAGGCAATTAAAGATGTTAAAGCAGGTAAGGTTGAATATAGATTGGACAAAACAAACAATGTTCACGTTATCATTGGAAAGAAGAGTTTTGGAAAAGAAAAATTGATTGAAAACTTTACTGCAATTATGGACGCAATCGTTAAGGCTAAACCTGCCGCTGCCAAAGGACAATATATCAAGGGTGTTACATTGGCAAGTAGCATGGGACCTGGTGTTAAAGTAACTTATACAATTTAAGTTTGATTAAAGCAGGTTAAAGCCTGCTTTATGTCATTTTACATAAAAAGCGGAAAAGAAAAAGATGTTGAATTTGTGCGAAAAACAGATAAAAATCTTTTTCGACAATAAAAGTGTTTTTATTCTTGCATAGGAATGAAAGTCGTCCGCAAAATATTGATAAATTTTGCATAGGCTCAAATCGGTTTGATGTTGTTAAATTATATTGTCTTTGTCTGCAATATTACATCAAATCATTTGACTTGTTGGCGAAATTACGATAAAATAGTCCGTAGTTAAATTATATATAGACTATTAAATAGGAGATTTTACTTTATGAAAGTTAAAAGACAAAATCGCTCATTAGGATTCAGAGGTTTAGTGCTTGTTGTTGCTTTTGCACTTGCAGTTCTTTGCATGCCATTCAATGGTCTTGTTGCATTGGCACAAATGACACAATACACTGACTATTCTTATATGACAATAGGAAAAGTTGACGAAGAAGTTTCAACAACTGTTGTTAAGGGAGAGACATATCAAATTCCAAATGCTTACATTGGAGGAGATAAAAACTTTGTTGTTGGTAAAGCACAAAGTGGAAACCTTCAAGGAAGTGATGTTACATTGTCTTCTTCAAAAGTTACTGTAAAATATAGTTCTTTGACTCTTGACGAAATTGACAGTGGCGAAGTTACTCCAGATGAAACAGATATAACAAACAAAGTTGTTGTCACAACAGGTGAAGACAACTATGGTTATTTTGTTGCAAACAAAGTTGGAACATACACAATCACTTATTCTTACACTTATCATTCAACTGCCGGAGATTTCACTAACACTTATGAACTTAAGGTTGAAAGCGAAATCTCAAGTGCAACAATCAACTTTGATAGCAACGAAAAGAATTTCATTCCAAGCATTATTGATCTTACTCTTGCAAAAGAAAACGATAGTTACAAAAACTTGAATCTTCCATTGCCAGAAATTACTGATGAAGATGGCGAAGAAGTTGAAGATGTAAACTATGTAACAAGCAGAGATGCCATTGGAGAAAAAGGTCATTATGTTCTTATTTCTGCAACAGGTGGTGTAAATTCTAAAACTGTTGAAATTTCAGGGGAAGAAGACAACTACTACATCGCAGGAAGTGTGTTTGCTGATTCTAATTTCGGTGCTGGCAAATATACAATTAGATATGCATATTACCTTGATGGACAATTTGTTACATCAACAACAAAATCTACTCAAGTTTATTCAGAAAACAACAAATATTACACAGACTACAAACTTCAACTTGAACTTGCATCTGATTGGTCAGATAATGGTCAAACAGGTGTTGAAAGCACATTGCCAGCTGCAACTGGTGTGACATCAAAAGATTCAAAACCAGCAAGTGAAGCAGTTGATGTTTATTACACAGTTAAAGTTTATTACAAATCATCAAATTCTTCAAAGAGTTACAAACTTATCTCTGCGGCAGAATACAACCAAGACCTTGATGGAAACAGCACTGTTGATGAAGATGAAAAGGTTGTAAATGAAGACGGAACTTTAGTTAACCCAACAGCCTTCAAACCTTTGAAAGATGGTTGGTACACATTTGAATATACAATTACTGACTTCTATGGAAACACAGTTTCTTCAACAAGAGGTGTTTATGAATTTGCAGACATCAAAGACGAAAAGAGCCCAACTCCAATTGTTTATGATGCTTCTGTGAAAGATGAAGATGCAAAATTTGAAGATGCATCACACAAACTTCAATCTCGTGCAGTTCCAAACAGCGTTGTGCTTTATGCAATTGGAATTGACGACAATGTTTCAAAAGCAGACGATGAAGGTGTTGAACTTACACGTAAGATCATGACAGATGATACAGTTTCCAAACTTACAATTTCTGACTATGACAAATACAATTTGGTATTTAACTACAGAAATACAAGTTCAAATGAAGCATATTCAAACTTGTTGACAAACAACTATCTCATCAGAAAACAAGCAGGCTCAATCAATACAGATAAAGATATGCTTGCTTGGCTTCAAAAAAACAACTATTTGATTGTTGTTGACAATGCAAACTATACAACAATTTATAACATCTTCAATGAAGAAGGTTATTTTGCAGACAAAACAATTAACGGTGAAGCAATTGATTCTGCAACAAAAGCTCTTGAATGGTTTAAGAGTGCAGAAGCTGTGAAAGCAGGTTTTGGTTACATTGATGTTGACGAAACATTCGGTGCCACAACTGCTGACAATGGTATGGGTTCAGGACAATATTACATTCACTATATTGCAAAAGATGCTGCTGGAAATGAAACAGATATAACAAAGTCAATGTATATTGGTTCTTATGAAGACAATGACATTCCAGAAATCAAATTTGGAACAACACTTGCTGATTCATATTTGCCAAGTGCAACAGTGACATTTGATGTTCCAACAGCTTCAGATAACTATGATACAAATATGCTTGTTAAGACAATGTATCGTTATCTTGACAACGAAGGAAATGTTATCCAAGTTAATGACAAAGATAATACTCCAATTTCAAACAATGATTTAGATGAACTTTGGGGAGATATTGCAGGTGTTAAAGTTGACGGAAAATTGTTGACTGAAACTTATGCAAAATATCACAATTCAACAGCAGAAGCTAATGACGGATATGTTGATTTGACAGATACTAGCGCAACATCATATTCAATTGATTTGTCAGAAGCTGGTGCAGAAGCTGTAACTCTTCAAATTGTTGTTTATACTTATGATGACAAGGGCAATGCAAACATCTATGGAGAAACAATCAACATTTCAAACACAGTTGACAACACTCCTCCACAATTCGAAAAAATTGATGTTGATGGCGGTGCTTTCGTTTCAGAATATGAACAAGGACAAGAAATTGAACTTCCAACATTGACAGTTTTGGATGATGCAGTTTCATTTATGAGTTTTGAAGTTAATGTATATTATATCAACGGAGAAACACAAACTAAGGTTGCAACATATGATTACTCTTCAGAAAGAGAAATCTTGTCACAAAGCGGTGTTGGTAGATACACTGTTAACGCAGGAAAATTTGTTGCTTCATTTGCAGGCGAATACAGAGCAAGCATTGCAGTTAAAGACAGCAACAACAAAACAATCGTTTCATTCGTAAACTATACAGTTAAATCAAGAACAATCATTCAACCACCAGTTATCAGCACTTCTCTTGAAAGCAAGACTGTTGAACTTGATGGTGACAGCAGTTATGATCCAACAGTAGGAATTGAAATTCCAACTCCATCTGTAAGTTATCAAATTCCAAACAGTGTAACTTATGATGTTTATGCTGGAAATGAAGGATCATATGAAAACGTTGATTCAGTTGTTATGGGTGTAAACGAAAACGGAAAGGCAACAAACTGGAGCACAACTTACGGACAACAAGGTTCATTCAAACCAGAAGCAGTTGGTGAATATCCTATTGTTTATACAGTAAATCTTACAGTTTATAATCCAAAGACATTCACATACAAAGAAATGGCATGGAATCCAGAAGCAAATGACGGAAACGGTGCTTATGAAGGTGGATATTTCACATATTCAAACTCTAATGGAAAAACAGCTCAAGTTGTTTTAAACAAAGATGGAATTTTTGAAGTAACTGCCGTTGAAGGTGGATCTTACACTGTTAAGAAAGACGAAAGTGGCGTTGCAAAGATTTATCAAGGTGATTTGGAATTCTCAAGCACACCAGGTACAGTATTTGAAGGCGTTGATGTTTCTGAATGGTTTGATGACTTGGTAAATTACACTTTGACAAGCGATGTTTATACAATCGTTGTTCAAGATTCAGTTGGTCCTACAATTGCAGAATATGATTATGTTGACACAATTTCAACTGATGATATTTCAGCTCAAGATGGATACAAATTGAACATCTATGGAATTGAAGCAACTGACAGAAGTGGTATCAATGCAGACAAATCTAAGATCGTTTTGTCTTGGAAATTGGCTAACGGAGATACAGGTTCTCAAACATTTGAAAAACAAATGGAAGACACTTCTTACACAATCAAGTCAGGCAGTGGAAATGTTTTGGATGGAACATATACAATCACTTACACTGTTTATGACAACAACAACAATTACACAACAAAAGAATACACAATTGCAGTTGGAGATAATGTTGCACCAACATTGACATTTGATGATGAATTTGTTGAAGATAGCTATGAAATCGGTTCAACTCTTACAATTGATCCAAGCAAGATTACTTTCACAGACAATAGAGAATTCCCAGAGGGAACAGAACCTGAAATCACACTCTTGAACACATCAACAGATGAAGAAGTTGAATATAGACTTGTTGGTGGAATGTACGTGTTTGATTTGGACGAAATCGGAACATACACATTGACAGTTAAAGTTGAAGATGCTGTTGGAAACACTGCAACTGAAACATTCAGCATTGAAGTTACAGCTAGAGCAACAGATACAACAACTGTTTACAAGATTATTGGAACAATTTTGATTGTAATTTCTGTTCTTGTTCTTGTTGGTGTAATCGTATACTTCATCGTTTCAAAAGTTAAACTTGACAAAGAACTTAAGAAATAGGAAATAAAAAAAGACTGAGTTAATTCAGTCTTTTTTATTATCTTCTAGGTGTTGAGAAATCGTGTAGTTACTTAGAAGTTTTGAATATTGCTGAGGGAATTTAAACAGCTTTGAAAACTTTAGATACTTATGCTAGGTTGATGCCGGGAGATGTAATATTAAAGACATTTTATCAATGTTATATTATTATAGGAAGTAACTAAAAAAGGAATAATTGGCAAATAAAAAAGAGCATTAAAGATGCTCTTTTTTAAGTTTTCTATTTAACTGCAATTCTCTTTCTTAATTTGATAATTATGAAGATTACTGCAATTACAACAATAACTGAGATAACAATTGCAATTATTGCTGCGGCATTCAATGGGTCATTTTTAACTACTTTATAGCTGTATAACAAGTTTCCACTTGGAGATACAATTTGAATGTAATAGGTTCCTGCAGTGTCGATGTTTGTTGTGACTTCTCCAGTGCTTTCGCTGTTAATGTCTAATGTGTAGTAGGTAGATTCTCTATCATCAACAACTCTGAGAATTCTGATTGTGCTTTCTCCCATTTCATTGAAGATGTTTGCCTGATTGAATGTCACGCTTATGTTGCTTGTTGTTTCAGTTCCTTCTGCCACTGAAATTCTGATTGGAGCGGTGCCGACTTGAATGTTAACTTTGTATGTCCAACTTGTAATTGCAGAAGAATCTTTGAACATTTTATCGTTTGAGTTGATTGTGATCAAGTATGTTCCTGCACCTGTTTTTTCGTCCAAATATGACAATGGAAGTTCTGTCATATATGTCTTTTGATTTACGGTTATTGTTGAAACATCCAAGGTCTTTAACAAGTCTTCTGTCACATCAACGCCATCTTTGATTACCTTTTCAACGTAGTAATTTGAATATCTGTTATAAACGTAAGAATAACGGTATTCATTTGGGTTGAGAATTGTGAATTGGTAACTTTCTTGTCTAATTTGTCCCACATCTGGAAGGTTGCTTGTTGCTGTGAATGATATTTCGTAGTAGCCAGGCTCTGAGAACAAATATGATGTGTCATCTTGGAAATATTCAGTATATTCAGCTCCGTCTTTCTTTACGCTGATGACTGGATATCCATCAAGTGAATAGAATTCTGAACGTGTGTTTTTATCGATATTTACTGTGACATTTCCATTATAGATTGCTTGCTTGATTGGAAGTGATGTTTCTTCTTCGTTTGTTACTGGGTTTGTGTAGGTTATTGTGAATGGAACATCTTTAAGGAAAATGAATGAAAGGGCTTCTGTTTGTCCGGCGTTTCCTCTGTTGAATTTCTGAACATTTCCGGCATTGTCATAGAGAGCAATGGAGTATTTTCCAGAATGTGTCAAGTAAACATAATTATATTCTTTACCATTTGTCTTTCTGGTGTAAACAACAGGGGTTAATTCAATTCCGTCTTTGATAAGTCTGATATTGATTTCATTTTCAGGAATTCCATAATATTTTGACCACTGAAGTTCAATTCGATTTATTGAAGCATAGTCTTCTGAAATTACAATACTTTTTGATGTCACGTTCACCAGATTTTCTGTTGTGTCGATGATTCCGTTCATGTTGTATGTGTAGAATTCTTCCACAAAATTATCGGAATTTGGAATGTAGGTGATGATGATTTTTATATTGAATGGAGGAATGTTTCCAAGATCACCACTTCCTGTGTTTGAAATTATCCAAAATTCTGAAATGACAGGTGAGTTCTGTGTGTATGTGTCAACAAGTGTTGCAGTTATTTCTTGTTCTTTGTTTGTTTTGATTGTGACATAATCTTTGTCTGAATAACTCAAGTTGACGATGTAGTGATTTGCATATTGTTCACCATTTGGTGCTGTGTAGATTGTGTCACTCTTGTCGACAACTGTTGTTACGCCATCAATAGTTTTTTCAACCCAATAAGTTGATGTCAATGATGACAAATTAAATTCAAAGATTTGACTGTCTTCTCCACCGTCTGGAACATATCCAAATACATATTCTGGCGTTCCCATTTCATTTCTCAAATATGTTTCATCATACCAAATCTTGAGATAGTATGTTTGCATTTCCTCAGTTTCACATTTAAGTCTTGTTCCAGAAGTTATTTCTGTCCAAGTCACTTTGTCTGTGCTGATTGAATATTTGATTGGAATGAATGTTTCTTTTTGTGAATAGATGATTCTTATTTCTGAGAAATATCCAGTTTCATCATCTACAATGTTTTCAATAATGTTTTTGGTTATGTTGTTTCCATTTGCATCTAAAATCTTGAATTGTCCAGGCTGATTGTTTGCTGTTGTTTCATTTGCTTGTGGAAGTTCATTATAGAGTGTGAAGTAGATTGTTTTAACAAGATTTGTTTCAGGATCATTGTTGTTGAAATCTCTTACAACGATTGCAAAACTGTCATTATAGTTTCCAGTTTCGTCATTTGTTTTGATTGTGACTGTGGAAATTCCTTGACTGTTTTGTGATACGGTTGATGTTGCTTTCGTCAAAGCGTCAGAAACTGTTCCGTCAATCAAATCGTAAACCGACACGGTGTATTTGCTTGGGTTGTAGTTGTATTGCAATCCGTCTTTTGTGATGTAATACAATCTTCCACCATTTGTGTCATAATATGAATACAAGTCTTGCTGTGAGGTTACTTCTTGAGAAATCAAAGTCTCTTTATAGAGATGGATTTCTTTGTAGGTTGTGCCATAGTTGTCAGTGTATTCATATTCAATTCTTGTGTTTGAAACAAAACCTAAACTTGCATTTATTTCAAAAGTTATTGTTCCCAGCGTGTCATCACTGATTACAGTTACATTTGAATTTGACAACCAAAGGCTTGCAAATCCAAGTTTGTTTGTTTGAGAGAAGATCAATTCATTGTTAGCCTTTATTGAAAGTGATGTCACATATGTCGAACTGTAGATTGTGTTTTGAATTGATTGATCGGTTGGTTTTGAGAATCTTATGTATTCTCTGTTTTGATTGTCCGTCAAATTTGCTGTCAAACTTGTGTTTCTGATGTTTATGTAGAAGTTTGTTGTTGAACGATTTTCTCTGTTGTATACGCTCAAGCAGTTCTTGTATCTTGAACTTGTGCTTCCGTCAATCAAATCAGAAATCGCAATTTTTGTGTATGTTTGTCCAACAAATGCATAAGCATAATCTCTATCCCAAGGAGTAAGCATCAAGTATTTCGTTGTGGTGTTGCCACTTGCATTCACTGTGTCAAGTTTGATTTGTGCCCAAGCATCACCGAAGAAGTTGATGTTATCGAGTGCAAATCCTGTTTTTGCATAGATGTTGTGAGTTGCGTTGGTGTATGACTGAGTGAGCAAATAATCTTCAATCGTGTAGTAATGTTCAACACCATCTGCATCTTTGTATGTGATAAGGTTGTTGTAGTCATTGTTTTCATCACCAATTGATGTGTAACTTGTGATGAAGATTGTGTAGATTGTCATATTCCCGGCAAGATCGGTTTCAATGATTTCATAATAAGTGTTTGGTTTGAATTCTGTGAGTGTGGTTAAATCAGTGAAATTTGATGCCAAGAAATCTGTTGGTGATGTTTCTTGTTCTGCTTCTGTTGTGTATTTTGTGTTGTTGCCTTGTGCGTCCGTAAATTCTCTCACATAAGTTTTGTAAACTTCTGAAGATAGAGAATTCTTCAATGTTTGCAAATATGAATTTGTAACGCTGTAGGAATAATAAGCGAATGTTCCTGTGTTGTTGCTTGTGTTGTAGCTTGTGTTTGTCAAACTGTTTGTCTGCTCCATTTCGGCGGTGTAATATGTTCTGAGAGCGGAGTTTGTGAGACCTGCAATCAGATTTCCGCTGGTTGAATTGTTAACCAAGTTTTGAATGTTTGTGTTTGGCGCAGACAAATCGACATAAATTCGTTTTGTTACCTTTGAATAGAATCTTGAATCATGGTTTTTGTATTGCATTGTGATGTCAACATATCCATCATTTTCATATACATTCAATTTCTTTAAATCAATCTGAGCAATGTATTGGTTGTTTGAAAGGGTAGGCTCTTGTGTGAACACGTCATCTGTGGCCTTGAACGATTGACCTTTGCTTGTTCTGAACACAATTTCATCAATGTCAATTTCTGCCATGTATGTGCTTCCAGCATCCCAAAGCAAACTTACTGTTGATTGATTTGTGTAATAAGTTACGCTTGGTTTTGTTTCATCTGAAGGGGCAGGAGATGTGACAACTGAGTTCAAGGAAGAACCTGTGATTGATTGAGCAATAAAGTCAGGATTTGATTCTTTAATTTCAAAACTGAATGTCAAAGATTGTTGATAGTTGTTATCTCCAACTTCTGTTCCGAAACGACCTTGATAGATTGTGACATAATATGTTCCTTCCTCTGAAAGGTATTGCAGACGAGATCCGTCACTGTAGTTATAGAAATTCAAGAATCCAGAATCATCTGCAACAACTGTGTCAATTGTTGGGTTGCTGCTGTTTGTGGAAGTGATTGCAATCAAATTTGATACATCAGTTCCGTCTTTATAGATTTCAGCATAGAGAGCATATTCTTTGATTTGATTTGTCCCATAATAATAATTGTCATTGTCAACTTTTTCATAAGTTGAATTGTTGATGTAATAGGTGTTGCCATTATATGTTATCTTTGTGCTTACACTTGTGATTTGATCCACTGTTATGACTGTTCCTGAAGGCAATGTTGTTGTGGTTGCAGACCTTAGTGTTTCATCTGTGTAGAGAAGTGCATCAGAAGTCAAAATGTAATATGAACTGTAATTCACTCCAAATTCGTAGTTTGTAATTGCTGAATTTGAAATGTAATAGAGATTGTTGTTATAAACAATTTTTGCACTTTTATCACTTATTGACATAATTGCAATGGTTGTTCCAGGAGCAAGATTAATGTCGGCTGATACGGACAAATCTTCGTTTGTGTAAAGTGTTGTTGCTGTTGATAATGTCGTGTATTTGTTTGTGTAGGTTGTGTATTTATATTGTGGAACATAAACGTAAACTGGGAGTAAGTTTGTTGTCAAAACTGAGCGAACTGTTCCATTGTTGTAAATTGATGAACCATTTGAATTTCCTTTTTCGCTGTCTGGGAAGGTTACAACCAGACTGGCATTTGTTCCATTGTCATACATTGAAACAAACACATCTCCACCAACCAAACTTTCAAGATGAGATCCATTTTCATCATTTACAAGTTCTGCATTTGAAACGACTTCGTTTCTGTCAACATAGAAAACATATGTTCTTTGATAGAAATCGTTTTCATTGTATGAATAACCATCTTCGGTGTAATAGGTTCTTACAATTTCATATTTTCCAGCAGTTGTGATGTTTTCAGAGTTCAGTCTGATTTCATCTTGTTTAACATCTGTCATTGTTCCATTTTCTTCAAAATCATAGACTTTGATTTCTGTGGCATTGTTTGACAGAGTGTAGTAATGATATGTGATATCTCCAACAGTTATTGTGCTTTCAACATATGGATAATATTTGATGACAACATTGTCAACTTGAATCAACATATCTTCGCTTGTGATTGTTGGAAGGAATGACAAAGTGAATGCTTTTCTCATGCTTGTTGGGCTCAGGTATGTTGTCTTGGTCTTTCGTTGTTCTGTGTTATCTTCATTTGAGATTGTTCCTTCAACGACATTGTTTGAAGTCAAAACTTCCACTTCTCCATCACTGTTTGTAAACTCTATAAAGAATTCAGAAGAGTCAAAACTTATGATGATTGTTTGTCTTGCTGAGTAATAATTTGTGTATTGAGTTACATATGTGTCAGAGTACGCTAAATCTTTCTTCGTGTTGGACAAGTCCCTAATCAAAACTCTGTAGGTGTTTTCTTCGTTGACTGTTATTGCTTGGGAGTAGACATCAGTTTGCTGTGTATATTCTGGGTGTTCATTGTCAAGGAAGTAAGAAACTGAATTGATAGGGATTGTGATATACATTCCAGAGTAGCCAGTGATGTAACTTGATGTTCCGTCGGTTGCGGAAGAAATTGAAACTGTGCAATTCAAAACTTGCATATAGTCCTTTGCAAACAGTTTGTTGTACATCACTTTAAAGATGTCTGTGCATGGTGTCTTTCCGTCGTATGTCAAATAGAATTCATAATAGTTTTTGCCATCATATTTCAAATCTTCTGTTGTAATATTTCCCGGATTGATTGTGGAATTATAACTCAAAGTTCTGAAGTTTACAATGAAGATTGCTTTGTTTTTTGACCAATACAATGTTGATGGGGTGGTTACATAAACAGAAGAACTTGTCAGTTTGTATGATTCACCATCATAAATTGCAAAGTATGGTGTTGTGTTGTCAATCATGAATACATCAACTGTGTGATTTCCAGCTTCGTCATAGACATCAATCAAATAGAGTCCAGCATCTGACAAGACGTATTCTGTTGAAACATTTGTTGTGAAATCAACAGTGTTTCCTTGGTAAGGAAGCCAATTGTTGTTTGTTGTGCTCATATTCAACAGATTGTTAACTGGAAGGTATGATGCATCTCTTGAATAATTCAACATTCTGTCAAGAGTGGTTGAAAGTGTTGCTTCTCGATTGCTGTAGTATTGTTCTTCGATGATTGGGAAATATCTGTAATAAGCATAGGTTTTCGCGCCGCTTGCCTTTTCATTCCAAGAGAACACAATGCTTTGGTTTGTTGCGAAATCAGAAAGAGTGGAAACGATTTTATAGTTTGTTGAGTTTGTGATTTCTGTAACATTTCTTGCTTGAATGTTTTCAAGTGGATTTTTGTCAATGGTGAATGTTTGTTCTCTGAAGAAACCAGACTTTGATGAGTAAAGAATATTTGATGAGGTTATTTCATTTGTGTAATACAATCTTACTGTGTAGTGTGCACTTTTTTCCAAAGTGATAAAGTTTTCATTTGAGTCACTTGGGAGAAGGGCGTTGAATGAAATTCCTTGTTCTCCACCAAATCCAGTCAAATATGAGTTGTTGCTGTAGTCATAAGCATAGATTTGAACGGTCACATCTTTGTTGTATGGGTCATTTTTTGTGCTGTCAATGACGTTGACATTTTGATTTACATAAGTGTCTGATGGGACATTGACATTCCCTTCCGTTGTCACAATTTCGATTGTTGGAAGGTCTTTAACAATTTCAAAATAGAAAACTTGATAGAAAACCGTGTTTGCAGAAAGTGTGGTTTCTGTGAGATAATAATTGTCAAAAGTGTAACCAATTATGTAGATATATTTTCCTGCTGTGCTGTCTGTTCTTCCTGAGAATGTTGATCTATAAAGTTCCTCTGGAGTTGAACCTGTTGTGATTGAACCATAATCTCTTGTGTCATCATATGCATTTGAAACTTTTGTCGTTGAATAGATGTAACTGTTGATAGAAGTTGCAAGTTTTGCATTGACAGAAAGTTTGATAGGCGTTTGGTTGGTTTTGACAGGGGTGATGCCATTTGTGTTGATGTAATTCAAAACATTTGTGATGTTGAATGTTGTGTTTCCTGTTGATTGTGAGTAATCGCCATTTGATGCTAGGAATGAACTTGTGATGTCGGCACTGTTTTTGAAGAGTCCATTTTCGAAATCGTATTCCTTAAGTTCGCTCACTGGTCTTATGTTGTTTTCATCTGTAGGTTGGTCAAGGTCTGTGTAGTTTGTTTGATAACCATACATATAAACCATGATTTTCTTGGTTTGTCCACTCACGCCATCAAGAGCATATTTCTTGATCTCGGTGGTTCCCGTGCCGGTTGTGTAATTAACAATTTGAATTGCACTCAAAGTAAGTTCATAGTTTCCGACATCTTTGAAATAGACTCTGCAAATTTTGGTGTCGGTGTTCACTTTCACATTGACAATGTTGTCACCTTCGACAAAAACTGGAAGTTCTGATGTTTCATCTTTGTCATAAAGAAGGCTTGATGTGTATGTGGTGTTTGACAATGTTTTGTTTATTGCAAGTTCAAATTTAGTGTAGTCATATTCAATGTAAGGAATTTTGTTTGCTGTTGTTTCTGATGAATAGTTGCTGTAAAGATAGTATGCATAGTTTGGATTTGTCAAACTTGAAACATTAACTGTGTGGTCAAAAGAGTTGTATGTGACATTTGGCCTGTTGTTGATGAAATAAGACTCTTGGTCAACAACATAGAAACTGTAGTCAATAGTCACATTTTGGTCTGTAAACATTGCTTCGTCCGCATTTATTCCTCCATCCGTGCAAGTGTAGAGGGTTATGGTCAAAGAAAGATTGTAAATTCCTTCAATGACATTTCCGGCGTCATCAGTGATTGCAATTTCGTTGCTTTCCATTGCTTCTTCACCACCATCAGGAAGTGCCTTGAAAATCATTTCAAATTCTTCAAGTTGTGCAGACGCATTGTTTGCAAAAGAAAATCCACTTGATTTGATATAGTTGCCCATATCGATTTCTTTGTAAGCACCATTGATGTAAAGGCTTATGGAATTGATGCTGTAATAATAGAAAACTGATGTGTTTGTCAAATCTGGATAATAAACATAGTTGTAAATCTCATTTTGTGGTTTAAGTTCGGAACCATTTGTCAAAAGAGAAAGAGACAAAAAGTTTGAATTGTTTCCATCTTTGAAAAACATGAAAGTGTCAGAAGAGATAAGGCTGTTTGCATTTTCAGTTGTTTCTGACCCATCTGTTATATATTCTTTTGCAGAGAAATAAGAAGGGATATTTTGATTGTTAATCTCTTCCTCTGAAACGTCCTCTGCAACAACATAGTTGTTTAGGTTGTCCTTATTTGAAATCATTATGCCAAAACTTAGAAAGCATACAGCAAAAAATATGTAGAAAATACTTTTTACTAAATTATTTTTCTTTTCCATAATTACCTCTCATATTCAGAAATATTTTAACACAAAGAAAAAATAATTCAAAATAAATAAGATATATAT
>CAJJUK010000012.1 GCA_905195085.1 uncultured Christensenella sp. | reverse complement strand
TTAGCCGTATCGGAAGGTGCGGCTGGATCACCTCCTTTTAGGGAGAATCGTCAACAGGCGAAACGCAGGTTGACAAAATCCTAAGTCGAGCAGAAACAGGTTGAGATTTATTTTCTTCTTTCGTTTTTAATTTGAAAAGTAAGAGGGGTGCTCCGAGAAATGCGGAGCATTTATTTTACGGAAAAAAAGAGAGAAAGGCTTAAAGGTCGAACGGACGAAGCGGAAAGACTTTTGACAGGACCTTGCAGAACGAAAAACGACGGGGGTATAGCTCAGCTGGCTAGAGCACCTGCCTTGCAAGCAGGGGGTCGACGGTTCGAATCCGTCTATCTCCACCAAAAAGAAAAGCATACAAATTGTTGTATGCTTTTTTTGTTTGAATTTTCAACAAAAAAAGAAGATTTATCATCTTCTTTTATTTTTCTTCGTCTTTCTTTTCTTCTGTCTTTGGTTGTTCACTAGCTTCAGCAACTTTAACAGCTTCAGTTCCTTCTGGTGCTCCAACTGGAGTTGAAGATTCTTCTGAGCTCATGTTTGCAACACGATTTTTTTCTAAGCACAAATCAACAATGTAAAGAACATTTGTTGCCACAAGCAAAAGTATTGACAAAACATTCATTATGATGCCAAATATTGAGCCTTCAAAACCACCAATACACAACAAAAGCACAACCAAGAAGTTGAAAACAATAGCAGCAATTATGAGTCCTTTTTTAGATTTATAAACTTCTGGTGTTTCATTCATGTATTTGAAAATTCGACAAGTCAAAACAAACGCAACAACCAACACAGCCAACATAAGTATTGTAATTATAATTACAGTAAGCATTGCTGCAACGGAAGCCCCAGCCCCTGCATCAGCAAGTAAGCCGAATATTGCAAAAACACTCATCAAGTTTATCACCAATTGATAAGCATTTGCCACTGTTCCCAAGATGGTTGCAATCACAGTATTATTTCTTTTCATCTCTCCTCCTTTATGATATTAAAACAAAAAACATTCTTAAAGTCAAGAAAAAACACTATTTATATTATAAAAATATGACTAAAGTTATTTAAATATGATTATTGTTCCACTTTTCCCTGTTCTTCTTGTGTCTTTGAGTCTTGTTTTTCTGTATCTTCCACAACTATAGCGGTTTCCTTATTTTGCTTCTTCAATTCAGTCAGAATTTCCGTTAACAATTCTTCTTGTGTTGGTTTTGGAGGAACTGGAGCCGGCTTGTTCTTTTCTCTAAGCTCTGCTGTTGCTTTGATAACTGCATGATAGTCTTTCATATTAACGCCCTGTTGTTTCAAAACTTTTCTTTCTTCTTTTGTTGGACGCTCTTTAACACTTTTTTTCCAAAATCCTTGTGCATTCATCATTATTCTCAAAACTATAAACAAAATAAATGCCACCAAAAAGAAGTTTATGATTGCAGTGATGAATGCACCCCAATCAATATAGATGCTGTTTGCAAGGTCAATTGTTATACCATCTTCCAGATATGCCCTTTTCAGAAATGTATATGCAGAATCAAGACCTGTCCCACCCAAAGAAAGCAGCCAATTGATACATGGCGTAATTATCTTGTTCGTTAACGCTGTTACAATCGCTGTAAAAGCACTTGCAACAATGACACCAATTGCCATGTCAACAACATTGCCACGACTTATAAATTTTTTGAAGTCTGCAAAAAATTGTTTAATCTTTTTCATAATATATCTCCTTGCCTATATAATAGTTTAAATTTCGACAAAAATCAAGAATATAAAATCTTATTTTTTTGAATTTCTTTTCGTTTTTTATAAAAATTTTTTAAATTTGCTTGACTTGGAGCAAACTCCAAGTTGTATGCTTTTATTGGAGATTGAAAAAATGACAATAAAAGAAGTAAGCGACAAATTCAACATTTCTCAAGACACATTGAGATTCTATGAAAAAGAGGGGCTCATTCAAAATGTGCCTCGAAAAAATGGAATTCGCAATTATGGACAAAAAGAACTTGATGCCATAACCTTTGTCATCTGCATGAGAAGCGCCGGGCTCCCAATTGAAGTACTGAAAGAATATTTAGATCTCTGCAAACAAGGCAATCAGACAATCGAACAAAGGAAAGCTCTGCTTATCAAACAAAGAGAAATTTTGAAATCTAAAATTGACGACATGCAAAAAGCTTACGAAAAACTGAACTACAAAATTGATGTTTACTATTCAACTATGGTTGAAAAAGAAAGAGAACTGCTCGACAATGAATAATTTTTTCAATTCACCAACTTTCAAATTTTTATTAAAAGGAGAAAATATGGAAAAATCAAAAGTTTATTTCACAAAAGACATTTCTCAAAATGGCCTAATTAGAATTTTTGATGCCCTTCAGAGAAATTTAAAAGGAAAAGTTGCGGTAAAAATCTCCACTGGAGAACCTGGCGGACACCACTTCTTGAATCCTAATTTGATCAAACCTTTGGTCAACAAACTCAATGGAACAATTGTTGAATGTTGCACTGCTTATCATGGAAAACGATATGAAGTGAAAGAGCATTGGCAAGCAATCAAGGACCATGGATTTATGGATATTGCTCCTTGCGACATTATGGATGAGGAAGGTGAAATGAAAATCCCACTTGAGGGAGGAAAACACCTTAAGGGTTATGACATTGTTGGAACGCATTTGAAGAATTATGATTCTATGTTGATGCTCTCACACTTTAAAGGTCATGCCATGGGCGGATTTGGTGGAGCACTCAAAAACATGAGCATTGGTGTTGCATCAAGAAATGGAAAAGCATGGATACATTCTTCGGGACACACAGAAATCCCTGACAAACTTTGGGACTTCGTTGATGACCAAGATGGTTTCTTGGAAAGTATGGCAGAAGCGTGCAAAGCAGTTGTAACCTTCTTTAAACCAGAAAACATGGCATACATCAATGTGGTAAACAACCTTTCAATTGATTGTGATTGCGATTCCAACCCACATGCTCCTGAAATGGCAGATATAGGAATTTTTGCATCTCTTGACCCTGTTGCGCTTGACCAATGCTGTTATGACCAGATTATGAACTCAAAAGACAAGGGAAAACAATCTTTGGTCAACAGAATGTTGGAAAAACACGCAATCCACACCGTTGAAACAGCTGCAGAACTTGGTCTTGGCTCAAGAGAATATGAAATCGTTGACATCGATAAGGAATAATCTATGGCAGACTTGTTGTTTGATTGCACCAATGGCGTGAGTGGAGACATGATTGTTGGAGCATTGCTTGATGTTGGTGCCGATAAAGAAACTCTTAAAAAAGCAATAGACAGTCTGAATCTTACTGATTTTGACATCAAAATCTCAAAAACTCTTAAAAGAAACATTCCTGCAACAGATTTTGATGTTGAACTTAAAGTGAAAAATTTTGATGCCGATTTGGAATATCTATATGGCAACAAAAAAGTTGAAATCTTAAATAAGTCAGAAAGAAATCTTCCAGAGATTGTCAAAATTATTGACCATGCTGACATGACTGATCATGCAAAATCAATTGCCAAAGCCATCTTCAAGATGGTTGCACAAGCTGAAGGAAAAGCACACAATTTGCCCGTTGACAAAGTGATTTTTCATGAATCTGGAGCAATGGATTCGATCATAGACATTGTCTCAATTGCGGTATGTTTTGACAACTTGAATGTTTCAAATGTCTTTGTGGAAAACCTGAGAGAAGGCAAGGGTCAAATAAGGACAAGGGTTGGTCTTTTGCCGATACCTACCCCTGCTGTTGAAAATGTGCTTTCTATGTTTAACGCAAAAATTGAAACCTGCGACTTGAATGTCGAACTTATCACACCAACAGGCATTTCAGCACTCGCCGTCTTATCAAATTTCAAATCGCTTGGATACATCAAAAAAGTTTTAAGAACAGGATATGGAGCAGGAAAAAGAAATTATGACACCCCATGTGTTTTAAAAGTTGAAATAATAGAAAAAGGAGAATAAAAATGTTAGAAAATGTTTTAGTTCAAAGAAATGTCAAATTAAAAACAAAAGTAACAATCAAATCACTCATCACGGTGGGGCTGATTGCTCTTGCAGTTGGCCTTCCTCAACTTGTGCATTTGATTGCTGGAGCTCAAGGTGGAATGATTTGGCTGCCTATGTATTTGCCAGTCCTTATTGGTGGCTGTCTTCTTGGAAGATGGTGGGGACTTGGAATTGGAATCGCCTCCCCAATTGTAAGTTTTTTGATTACGTTAGCTTCAGGCAACCCTATGCCCGCACTTGAAAGATTGCCATTCATGGTTGTTGAACTTGCAGTTTTTGCCCTTGTAACCGGATTATTTTCAAACAAGATTGCCGAAAATAAGTGGATGGCTTTCCCTGCAGTTTTGCTTGCTCAAGTTGCAGGAAGATTGACTTTCATAACTTTGGTTGCAATTTTTCAAAGTATTCTCAGTTTCAATGTTGCAACCGTTTGGACTCAAGTTCAAGCAGGCTTAATTGGTTTGGTTCTTCAAGCAGTGATTGTTCCTTTGATCATCATGTTGCTCAGTTATCTTCTTAACAGGAAAAAACAATGAAAGACATTGAAAAAGCAAAAGAAATCCTAAAGCAAGGACACACTTGCGTTCTGATCAAAGGCGAAGAAAAACTTGTTTCAAATGAAACGGGCATTGCTCCAGTCATGAATTGGATCAAAAGTTGCACAAATCTTCAAAACTTCTCTGTCGCCGACAAAATTGTTGGAAAAGCTGTTGCCCTTCTGTTTGTCAAAGTGGGAGTGAAGGAAGTTTTTGCAGAAGTGATCAGCAAAAGCGCAGAAAAGATCTTGGACAAGCATAAAATTCCTTATTCCTATGACATTGAAACAGAAAAAATCATCAATCGAACCGGCACAGACATTTGTCCAATGGAAAAATGCGTTGAAAAAATTGATGATTGTGAAGAAGCTTATATTGCTCTTCAAAATAAATTGATAGAACTGAAAAACAAAAATCAACAATCACCCGCCTAAATGGTGATTGTTTTTTTGAAATTGCTCTCACTTATTTGACAAATAAATTCATATATTGTAATATCATATTACCATAAAGAGTGTGCGAGGGACAAGCCCTATGACCACACAGCAACCTGCCCTTGTCGCAAGGTGCTAAAGCTTGAAACGATGGGATAGTTCTTGTGAATTTGCCCATCAGTCGATGGGCTTTTTTGATAATATGGTTAAAAGGGGAAGATATGAAAAAAATTTTAACAAGTGAAAGCGTAAACATTGGACACCCAGACAAAACCTGTGATGTAATTGCCGATTCCTTTTTGGACGAGGCACTAAAACAAGACAAAAACTCACAAATGGCAGTCGAATGTGCAATCAAAAACAACAAATTGTTCATTTATGGCGAAGCCACAACAAAGGCAAAAATCGACTATGTCGAAATTGCAAAACAAACACTTAAAGAAATTGGTTACACTCAACCTTTTGAGTTTGTTGTGGAAATATCAGAGCAAAGTCCAGACATCAATGATGCTGTTGTCAAAAAAAGTCTGTGTGCAAACGACCAAGGAATTGTTTTTGGTTATGCCACGAACGAAACTGAGGAATTCATGCCACTGACAATTCTTCTTGCTCACAAACTCATGAAAAGATACGATGAATTTAGAAGAACCACAGATGAGTTTTTTGCAGATGCAAAATCACAGGTCTCTGTATGTTATGAAGATGACAAACCATCTTACATCGACAACATTCTGATCAGTGTCAGCCACAGCCAAGATTGCGAAAACATTCAAGAAAAAATCATGAAAAATGTTGTTGAACCAGTTCTGCAAAACTATCAACAATATGTTTCCAAAGAAACAAAATACATCATCAACCCAAGCGGCAGATTCACAATTTGGGGAAGTTTCAGCGACAGCGGTTGTGTTGGCAGAAAAATTGTTGTTGACACATATGGAGGAATTGCCAAAGTTGGTGGCGGATGCTTTTCCAGCAAAAATGCCACAAAAGTTGATCGTTCCGGTGCATATTTTGCAAGATATGTTGCAAAAAATCTTGTTGCCAACAATTTGTGTGACAGATGCGAAATTGAACTATCGTTTGGAATTGGAATTGATAAACCTCTCTCAATCAATATTGAAACCTTTGGAACTGAAAAAATTCCACTTGAAAAAATATATGAAGTGGTTGAGAAAAACTTTGATTTCCATTTGAACAGCATCATCAAAGAATTAAATTTGTTACAACCAATTTACAAAGAAACAGCATGCTATGGCCATTTTGGACGAAAGAATTTTCCTTGGGAAAGAGTCAAAATCTTGAACATATAGAACAGTACCCCTATTGACAGTAATCTGCCCTTGTGATATAATTTCGTGCATAAGGAGATATCATGAAAATAGAAAAATCAAGAGTTTTTACTGGAACGATTTGCAAGAGTTTGAGTCCTTATGGCCCTGCGTCTAAGTTAGATGATGACTATAACAATTTTGGGATGATCGTGGTTAAAGAGAAAGCTTTTTTGATTAAATTTGGGGACACAGATTATGTTCCAATTCAAGCAATAAAAAACCCAATCCACTTTTCATTGCTTGAAAGCAAGGTAAGAAGCAATGGGTTTGTGAAATATAGCAAAGAGTTCATTTCAGAATCAAGCAACATGATGACACCTTATTTTGTCAAGGATATTTCTCCTGCTTTTTCTCCAAAATCAGCAGATGAAAAAATCAGCATCTCTCATTTGAAGAAATTTGCAGAAACTCTTGGAAAAAATCCAGTAGAAACAGAAAAAACAAAAAATCACTAAAATTTAGTGATTTTTTTCTTTTAATCTTAATTCATTCAATATCTAAAAGTTGTGGTTTCCATTGATATTTCTTCATGTTGATTGTTCCATCTTTTTCAAAAACAACACCTTCCGCTTCCAACTTTTCTCTTTGTGCATTCGCACCGCCAAATGCAAAACTTCCACTCAGTTGTCCAAACCTGTTCACCACCCTGTGACAAGGAATTTCTTTTGGATTTGGATTTGAGTGCAATGCGTATCCAACAATTTGCGAATATTTTGGAGCTCCTAAGATTTTGGCAATTTGGCCGTAAGTTGCCACTTTTCCTTTTGGAATATCCTTCACAACATTATAAACTTTTTCAAAAAATTTTTCCATTTCTAACCTATTGTTCCTGCTGGCACAAGTTTAAACGCCATGCTTCCGTCATATTGAATTTCTGAAACGACAAATTTCAAGATTGTATATCTAAAGCCATTTGAAGTGTAACTTTCACTGTTAAGCCAAGAATCACATATCGAAGTGTTCTCAATCTTAAATTCATGCATACCAATTTCATCTCTCAATGTTGTCAATCTGAAAGCAATGATTTGTCCGCCGTTTACAGCAACCTTGACTGAAACATCTTTATCAAGTTCTGACCATGTTGCAATAGATGCGTCTTCACTGTCAAGAATTGCATATTCAACATTCTCAATTCTAGTATCTTCAAAAGAGTAAGAAATATCAACATTTTTACTGAACATTACATAGTTTTTAAACTCAAAAATGCAATCTTGAGTGCAATAGAATTCAAGTTGAAAGCTGTCAAATTTTTTGGTTGTTTCATTATAAAAAGCCTTGAATGTGTAACCATTATCAAGTTCAACTGAAACATCTTGGGTTGCCCCATTAAGCTGTTCTTTAACATTCAAAATTTTCGTATCTGTATTAACGTAGATATCATAATCATACAAATCATAATAAGAATAGTATGCTTGCTCATCTTCATTGTAAGGATATTCCCAAGTTATTGCATTTCTTTGCCCTTGCAAAGTCAATTGCTCACCATTTGATCCAACTCCCACAACTCCAATTTTTTCCCCTTCATCATCAATTGCCCAGATGTATGGCATAACAAATTGTTCTCCACTTACTGGTTCAACTGAATTTGCATAGATTGCATAAGAAGGGACAAGATATTCAATTCCATCAACATTGATTCTCAGCACCATACTGCCACCTGTTGATGCTGGAGTTATTCCCTCTGGAATTTTGAATTGAACAGATTCTTCGGTTTCGCTCCCTTCAACTTTGGACAATTCAAGGTTGTTGACATAAACTTTCATATTTGAATAATCCGCTTTTTCAGCGTCAAGATTTTTTTCGACTGTAACAACGCCTTCTTGGCTGTAATTGATCACTTCTTTGTCTAATGTGATTGTGTATGTCATGTTATCTTCAGGTTTGGAAATGTTGAAATTTTGATAATTCAGTGTTTTGAAGTTAACCAAAATTGTGTATTCTTCAGAATTTCCAATGTCCCCCAAATCAACAACATAGAAACCGTCAAGATATGTCATGCCACCAATTTGCTCTGCCTGACCATCTGGAGTTTTGATTTCAAAAGGATAGTTTTCAGTCAAATCAAAAGGATTTAAACCATCGAATTTCAATCTGAAAGTTCTGTATGGATTGTAGATGTCATCACTTTCACTATATTCCCTAGTGAAACTGAGATTTTCATTTTCCACTATGTAATCATAAAGCGTCACATATTCTGGCGTTGGAGTTTCTCCTTCTTCTGTCATTTCTCCGTATTCCAAACATATGCTTGTCATTTGAAGTTTTTCAATAACCTCAGGGTCTTCAATGTCGTCAACTTCAAAAGTAAAGGTCGATGAAATAAGTTTCTCGCCAGTGACCTTGATTGTCATGTCTTTATTTACATTTGAAATTAAGAAATAACCATAGTTCAAAGTTTCTCCACTTGTCAATGGACTATAGTTCTGATTGACAACGACTTGTTTTTCTATGTCGTCAATTTTAACTTCCAAATCATCCATATCAATTCCATATCTTGTGGCATTGATAGACACTTTGATGTTGGATTTTGCAGGAACATCAAAACTTCCATCATCATTTCTTGTTATGGTGTTTCCGTCTTGATCCAAAACCAATTCAATGTATGACTCAGACTCGGTGTTTGTCACAACGCTTATTTTGTATGTTTCTTTTCCACCGCAAGCACTAAGCAGCACTCCAGCCACAAGAGACATACAACAAATTGATAAAATAGACAAAAGCTTTTTCATGTTCCCTCCATTTTTATAAAGTTAGTATAACACAAATAAAAATTTTCACAAAAGATATTTGAGATGTTATGCAATTAGATAAATTTTTTCACTTCTGTTTTAATGCTGAAAAATTCCCTTTGTCAAAAATAAAAAAAAGAAGAAATTCTCTTCTTTCTTTAATATCCTTCTGGTTGAGGTTGTCCAAAAAAATCATCATATAACCAATTTTCTCTTTCATACAAATTCTTGTATTCTTGACAGTTCTTCAAAAGTTCTTTGTGCGTTCCGCTTGTGAGAATTTTTCCATCTTTCATAAAGAAAATCTCATCAGCATCAACAATGGTTGACAACCTATGTGCAACGGTTATGACAATTTTGTCTCGCCCTATGCTGTTGATGACTTCCTTAATCTTTCCTTGGTTTTCATTGTCAAGAGCACTTGTGCTTTCATCAAAAATAAATATTGGACTGTCTTTCAGAAATGCTCGTGCAATCGCCAGTCTCTGTTTTTGTCCGCCAGACAAACGCGTTCCACCTTCTCCAAGCAATGTTTCAAATTTTTCTGGCTGTTGCATTATAAAATCATAAATCTGCGCCTTTTTACACGCTGATATGATTTGTCTTTTTGTGGCTTTCGGATTGAAAATCTTCAAATTCTCCAAAATGCTGAAATTAAAAATGTATGGGTCCTGCGGAACAATCGTTATTATTTTTCTTAGGGTATTTTCTGAAAATTCATTGATATCATGTCCACCTATAAAAATTGTGCCGTCAGGAACTTCATATGATTTGTTTAACAATTTTAGGATAGTGCTTTTCCCGCCTCCACTTGCACCAATAATCGCCACTTTTTTGCCGTGTTGAATTTGCAAATTAAGATTTTTCAGCACATCTTCATTTCCATCATATGAAAATGTCAAATCTTTGATTTCGATATCTGGATTTTTTGGCAATGATTTAAACAAATCTTTTTCCGGGAACGTTTCAAAACCTTCTTCCCAACCATCTATCACTTTGAAAATTCTTTCCGCATAAAGTTCTCCGTCTTTGACATATTCCCAAGTTTCCATAAACCAATCAACAATGCTGACAATATTGTCCCTAAAAACAAAAATTGTGAATGCAATGGCAAATGTCGTCATGTTGAAATAGATCAACAAAAGTGCAAGTGGAATGTATAGAAATGCCATAACATCTCGGGTTATTTGAGTAACTCGATACAATTGATATTGTCTTGCACCAAATTTCGCATCTAGTTTTTCCACTTCTTCAAGTGCGGTTTCATTCTTTTTCAATATTGAATCTTTGATGTTAAAGTTTTTGATATCTCTCACACCACGAATGGTTTCATTGACAAGTCCAATGTTTTTATCTTCCGACAATTTCATGGCTCTTTGATCGTTCATTCTGGCTTTAATGCGGAAGTGATATGTGAAACATACAAGTAAGAATTCAAGCAGACAATAAAATCCAAGTATGTAATTTGCACAGAAGATATAAACAAAAACAGCCAGTTTTGCCATCATGCTCATGATCATATCAATGATTTTGTTGTAAACTGTGGCCAAATTTGCCGTGTCGCCACTGATAACTTGCAACAATCTGCCACTGCTGTTTAAGTCAAAATTTCTAATCTTAAATCTCAAAACATTTTGAATGGTTGTGAAACGAATGTCTTTTGTTACCATTGCTTTCAATTTGTAAGCCGTTGTTCCCCACAAGGACATAAATACAACAGATTGCAGCAAGTTGACCAACAACAAAAGCGAAGCATTAATCAAAAGCTCCTTCCACAATCCTGATGTGAAAGAAGTCAATGTCTTTTCCGTAAAAATTGGCACAAATGCTGCCAAGGTCGATGCAAGAATACAACTTATTACAACAATAACAACATACTTCTTATATGGTTTTAAATATTTCAGTGAGCGTAAAAAATAATGTGCTCCCTTCTTCTGTTTTTCAACTGCCTGTTCCATGAGCACATTATATCACACCATCTTTTTGATTTTCAATTTTTTTATCTAAAAAACAATTTTAGCAACTCTAACAATGAAATTTTCTCCATACATAAATGGTTCAATATCAAATCCTTCCTTGCAATCAATTTGTCTGATCATAATTTTTTCTTTGTTGTCAATCCAACTTGCACTTTTTATCTTTTTACAGTCATCAAATAAAATTCTAATAGGGTTCTTTCTATATTCTGATATATTCATGTCCAAGGCCATAGGCAAATTTGTTACAAACAAAAAAATCTCATTATGTTTTCCTTTCAAAGCAAAACAATTTTGTGGCAAACTTATGTCAATTGGTCGTGTTTGATAAAGTGCCGTTTTATTTAAATTAACCCATTTGCCAAACAAAGAAATCAAAGCCTTGTCAATATCTCGTATGCTTCCGTCCTGTTTTGGTCCAACGTTCAACAAAAAATTTCCACCAAATTTTCTACATTTGCAAAAATCTAACAATATTTCTTTGATTGACTTATAATTTATGTCGTTTTCAGCATATCCCCAATGAGAATTCAATGTTTGACACATTTCCGCCGCATAAAACTTTGAATCCTTTTTATAGTCATAATTTGAAATATCGTTTCTTTCAAAGGTTACAACATCAGCAAATCTCCCGATTTTTGCTCCCAAATTGTTAAGTCCCGAATTATTGATTATCATTGCATTTGGTTGAAGAGTTTTTATTATGTCAAACATTTTTTCTTCTTCCCAATCTTCATCGGGATATTTCCATTGTCCATCAAACCAAAACCCACCAATCTCTCCATACTCTGTGCATAAAATTTTCAAACTATTTCTCAAATAGCCCAAATAATCTGAAAAACACTTAAAGTTCTGCTCTTCTCTCCAGTCAATCAACGTATGATAGAAAAAGGGTTTAATTCCAAATTTTTTGCAACTTGCGACAAATTCTTTGACCAAATCTCTATGCAAAAATCTTTGTGCATCAAAATCACTCAATACCTTTGTGTCATAAAGGGAAAATCCATCATGATGTCTTGTGGTTAAAACAATATACCTAAACCCATTATCTTTTGCAAACCTGCATAAATCATCCGACCAATCTTCCTTTGGCTTAAATTTTTTTGCAACCTTTTCATACTGTTGAATTGACATATGTTTCTCAGACATCACCCATTCTCCCTGTCCAAGAACACTGTAAACTCCATAATGAACAAAAAGTCCCAGTCCCAAATCAATGAATTTTTCTATCTTTTTGTTGAACATGGCGACTCCTTTGTTTGTTTGATATTTTTGGTGCGTCCATCAGGATTTGAACCCGAAATCTAAGTTCCGAAGACTTATGTGATATCCATTTCACTATGGACGCATATTTTACACACCTTTTTTGGTTCTGTTTATTTTATCACTTGAACTGCCAGTTGTCAAATTTAAAAATTTGTTTCCATTCTCATAAAATCATGATACAAATAAAAAAGAGAGAATCGGCAATTTCTCTCTTTTTTGTCACATTTGTGACTCGCAAATTCAGCTAGCCATATCTGTCAATTGGGCACAATTGAACAACTTCGTCACCCAACCATGGGTATGACATTTGGTTATCACTAGTTTTGACTTCAGAAATGGCGGACTGTAAGTTGAATTGTTCAACTCCTATGATTCCATTAAAAAGTCTTGAAAATTTTTTAAGTGTTGCATGTTTGAATGTAATCTTTCTTGTCGTCCTTTTGGTTTTCATGAAACCGATAACGCTGACAACAATCAAGATGGTTGTTTCCACCCCATCTTCAATAGCATTGGCATATGCCATAACCATAAAGTCATACACAATTTGAAGGACATTAGGCAAAATGTACATCAGCCTAATTGACTCCACATCTTCAAAGTAGAGAGCGATTGTGAACCAAGCGTAGGTGAAAATCGGGATCAAATCCCAATAACTTCCAAAATCCAACGCTCCCGCAACCACAAACATCACAATGAAGACGAAAGCCATTGTCTTTGGCATCTTTTTGTTCTTTCTATCAAACAGATAGAAACACAAAGACTGCACACAAGACAACAAAGTTATCAATCCTGCTCCCCAAGAATTAACAAATATGAATGTCAAGCCATAAACTATGTCTCCAAAAAAGCTAACCAACAAAAATTTCTTTTTGTCTTTAACCATATAAGAAAGACATAGAATTACTGTCGCCGTCAAGCCTAAAATTTGTGCAATTATAAAACTGACATTAGACATACAAAAATATTCATTCAATCCTTTCTTTCGCCAAAGACCGTTTCGCCTTGCCACCATAGACTGATTTACACCTTTTATTAAACATGCCTTTGTCTTTATAGATGCAATTCACACATTTAAGCAAGAATCTTTGACTGAGATTTCTTGATGGAAATCAAGATTATCAAGACCTGTGCCGTTTATGCTGACCAAAAAGACAGATACAAATTTTTACAACCCGTAACTAGAAACGGACATAACCTAAATGCAACACTTCCATCGTTTTGGTGCTTAGTTAACAGTCCGAGCATAACGGTATCTATGCTTGATACTTTGATATTATATCACAAAATTTTATTTTTTGCAACTTGCCACTAGAGTGCTCGTTTTTCGTTCTATTTTAAATTGATTATCCTTATTATTTATATAATATTAAGTTTTGTTTGCTTTTTTTTCAATTAATGATTAAAATAAAGATATAATAGGAGTTATGTATGTCAAAGAAATTAAAATCATTTATAATCTCTTTTATCATTTTGACAATAATTGGATATGCGGCAGGTGTGGCATTGCACTATTTCACTCAAGAACCATCAAATTTTGTGGACTCGCTGACTACTGATTATGCCTTTGTCGGTGCCGGCGTTGGTGCTGTTGCAGGAATAATCTTCGCATTCATGTCAAAACCAAAAAAGGAAGAAGCAAAAAATTCTAAAGGTAAAACTGCCGGCGGACAAGAAATGGAACTTTCTTACGATGCTCAATGGTTGAGTGTCGACAAAATCGCTTCCACTCCTGGACTTATCAGCACAACATGGTCAGCTTTACCATCTTTGAAAAACACAGGCATCGTTTTCAGGAACCAAATCGTCAATGGAAAATATCAGATTGGAATGAAAGATGAATATCACTGTCTGATTATCGGAACAACCGCATCTGGTAAAACCTCTGTTTGTCTTGTTCCTTCAATCAGAATTTATGCTCACTCTGGAGAAAAGCCATGTATGGTTATCTCTGACCCTAAGGGCGAGCTCTACACAAAGACAAGCAAAATTTTGGAAGATGAAGGCTATCGTGTCATAACCCTAGATTTGAGAGACCCATTTTCTTCAACTCGTTGGAATCCAATGGAACACGCTTTTGAAGTTTATCATAAGGGCAAGAACTGCAAAAACAATATCAAAAAATGCACCAATGGAATCAGACCAAAAGATGCTGGCTATCAAGAAATCCCTGGTGAAACCTATGGACAAGAATGGTTTGGTTTTGAAGGTGTGGCTTATCCAGATGAAAACCAACTTAGAGTGGCTGTAACAAGTGCAGAACAAGTTTACTGTGACTTGGCTCAAAATGAACTTAGAGAAATTTGTAACACAATCGCTCCAAAATCAAAAGCCCAAGATCCAACATGGGAAGAAGGTGCTCAAGATTATTTGTATGGTTGTGCACTTGCTATGCTTGAAGACAGTTTAAATCCAGAACTTGGAATGACCAAAGAAAAATTCAACTTCTTCAATCTTTATAAAATTGCAACATTCAGAGATCCTGATGCTGAAGCACCATTTGAAACGGTCAGAAAATATTTGTTGCAAGGCAGAGATGAAGCAACTTCAACCGTTCCAAACTTGACATCTGCAGTTATCAACAACTCTCCAAACACAACGAAATCATATATTGGTGTTTTGAATGGTAAAATTTCTTTTATGAACGATATCGGCATTTCATACTTAACTTCTCAAAGCGACATCAATTTTGACGATTTCACAAGCAAACCAACAGCGTTCTATTTGATTATTCCTGATGATAGAGAAGAAAGACACAACCTTGCAATCCTTTGCTTGTCACAACTTTACAAGCGTCTTGTTGACAAAGCAAACACATATCACGACAAAAAACTTCCTAAACACGTTTACTTCATCTTGGAAGAATTTGGTAACTTGCCACCAATTCCTAAATTTGACAGCATGATCACCGTTTCTCGTGGTAGAAACATCTTGTATGAAATGGCAGTTCAGTCATATACTCAGCTCGAAACAAAATATGGCGCTGATGCTTCAAAAACAATCATTGGAAACTGCAACGCACAAATCTATCTTGGAACTGATGACCAACCAACCCGCGACAGTTTCTCAAAAATGTGTGGTGAAGTTCAACTTATCCATGAAGAAAAAAGTTCAAGTGAATCTAAGTCTGAAAAAGACAAAGACGGAAAAAGCACAACAACAAGCACACAAATCCAGAGAACGAACAGAGCACTTATCACTCCATATGAACTTGGACAGATTGAAAGAAACACTGTCATCGTCAAACTTTTCCGTTTCAACCCTATGAAAATCAAACAAACGCCAAACTATGAAACTCCATTCTTCTATAAGAAAGACGCTGAGAAACCTGTTGGCATAATGAAGAGTTTGGACACCGCAAAAGTTTATTATGACATCAAGATGAGAAATAAGAAAGTTTTGAAATCAACAAACCCATTTGACTTCTAAGCGTATGCAAAAGCATACGCTTTTTTATTGTCAAAAAGTTTTCAACAATCATTAATATTATTATGAAGATTAAATTTAGCAAATTGACAGGTCTTGGAAATGACTATGTATATTTGGACCTAACAGAACAAAACTTAGATATTGATTTTTCGGAACTTTCCAAAATCGTTTCAAACAGAAATTTTGGCATTGGTTCAGATGGGTTGGTCGTTATGAGCAAATCCACTTGTGCCGATGTCAAAATGAGAATTTTCAATACTGATGGAAGCGAAGCAGAGATTTGCGGAAACGCGTTAAGATGCATAGGCAAATATTTTTTTGACAAGAAACAAAAAACAAAACTTTCTGTTGAGACAAAAAAGAAAATTGTGAGAACAGAAATTGTTGAAAATTTTGGCAACGAGGCAAAAGTGAAAGTTGAAATGGGAAAAGTTAAAATTCTATCTCCTTTTAAGGCAGATATTTTCGGCAAAAGTGTAACTTTACATCCAGTAGATGTAGGGAATCCACACTGCATTGTTTTCGTCAACAATTTCGATTTTGACATCTCCAAATATGGTCAAGAGATTTCTTCTTTGGCATATTTCAACAAGGGAACAAATGTAGAATTTGTAAAAATCAAACAACAAGACAAACTGCGTGTTCGTGTCTTTGAACGAGGAAGTGGAGTTACGATGGCGTGTGGAAGTGGCGCCTGTGCAAGTGTCATGTGCTATCATGCAAATTCAAACCCTGACTCCCAACAAATCTCTGTGGAACTTGATGGCGGAGTTCTTGACATCAATTGTGAAGATGCGCAAAACGTCATCATGACTGGAAGTGCAACTCGTGTCTTTGATGGAACAATGGATATTGGCAGAGAAAAAGTTCTTTCAAAATAAACCAAAGCAAAATCTCATGCATAAATATGACTATGGAAAATATTTATGATGATGAACTTATGCCTGAAGATTTTGAACAAATTGCAAAAGCGTATTCAAAATCTTTAAAAAACAAAGGGTTTGTGTTTATAAGATTGGAAGAAGAGGAATTCAATCTCCTGCTTGGAGAGATCTTTGTTTTGCTGGAAAAAATGCTTGCTTGCCTGGATAAACTGAAAAATAGAATGGATTCCAATGTTTTGAGATGCAAAATTAATGAGGCAGAAGATGTCCTTTCCAGCAAATTTCACAAGAAAAAACCACACAAATTTCTCTGTGTGGAAGATGAAAATTTTTCATTTTTAAGTTTGGTGTCAATTGAAAACTTGCTCATCATCAAACTTATGCTGCTGTCCGTCAAAAGTGGAGAATTGGAACTATGCAACAACATAATAACAAACATTGCTGGCGTTTTTGCCGAAAGTTTTTCTTGTGAGGGTTTCACTTTGGAAAATCCTGCTTTTTCAAACTCCGCAGATGAATGTTAGCCTAACTTACCAAAAACTCAACAACTCTTGGCAAACACTTCTCCATTGCGGTTAAAAATGGTCTGTTTTTCTCCGGTGCATAGTTTGATACAACTTGTTTAAAATTGACAAGTTGTTTTGCATCGATTTTCAACTCATCAACAATTCCTTCGCAAATCAAGTTGCTTATGACATAGAGAGCATTGTCTTTTGTGATGTTTTTTCTTCTTAAAGCGGTTGCAATAATTTCTGTGTTATTGACGATATCATCAATTGCAGGATTGAGAAAAAACTCCATTTTTTCCAAAGAGAATTCATTTCCGTTTGCCCCTGCCAAGATTTGCCAAGACATATAATTTTCAAAATTAGGAAGCAACAAATCTGGAATTCCTTTATTAAAAAAATACGCAACAACATCTTGTGCTATGCAGTCATTTGCCATAGCACGAGCACAAAGGTCCGTGAAAACATCAGAAAAGTTACCTTTATCCGCACTTTCGAAAACTTCTCTTCTTAACTTTATAAATCCTTGATAGGCAACATCTCTATCTGTGAAATCTCTGTAGTCCAAAAGTTTTTCTCCTTATACGGAAATTATAACTAAAATTTGCAAAAAACACAAATAAAACAGACTTTTTTATGAAATGGATTTCGTCTTTTTGTTTTTTGCCATAATATAACAATCTGCAACCGTCAATTGCATCATTGGCATTGCAAGAATGATTAATGAAAAAATGCCTGCGCCCAAGACCAAGACAATATACACTGTACTTGGAACAGTCAAAAAGATGTCAAAAATGAGAACAACCAAAAACACCAATGTCATAACAACGCACACTGCTGCAAGTGACAACAATCCCCAAAAACAAATTTGCCATCTGTAACCCTTTGTCAGCTCTTTGCTGAGCATCAAAGTTCCTTTGACGTCCAAATCATCACTTTCCGCCAAGATTAAGCCCGTAAAAGAATAAGAAATCAAACTGATAACGCCTGGAACTATCAGTAAAATCGTTCCAAAAACAATCATTACCATTTTGACAACTGCCGTGCAAAAGATTCTTATATATTTTTTTATTGACACAAACAAATCTTCGTATCTGCAGTAATCTCCCTTTTCTTTTTTCAAAACAAACAGACTGAGTCCAACTTCAAAATATACGGCAAGCAAAACCGGCAATGCCAAACTTATCACTGGAATGAAGGCTGAAAGACAAACCGCTGACAAAACAATAATGTTTGCCAAAATCACATCAGAAATTGTCCTTGTCTTATTCAAAGTCATGTTTGCATAATTGTCATTAGGGCTTGACGCTACTTCTGCCCGCTCTTCAATGTCTGATTGGCTTTTTTGAGAAGACTTTTTTCTTCTCATTTCATTTTTGATAATGTTTTTTTGTTGTGTTTCTTTATCCATATCGGAATTATTGCATAAAAAAAGCGTTTTATTCAAAAACGCTTTCTTAAACCTATAAAATTGGTGAGAACAATCTAAACAACGCCTGAGCAAACTTTGTCAAGAACAACTTTTTCTTGAAATACAATATGTCCGCCTGTTTGCAATGTTGTAGGTCTTGTTTGAAGTATCCTCTGTATTCCTCATTTAATTTTTTAGAATACAAAATCACCGTGTCTTCAAAATTCAAGTTGAATGATCTGTTGTCCAGATTGCAAGTTCCAATTGACAATATCTCATCATCAACGACCAAAGTCTTGCTGTGCAAAAACCCATCATAGAAATAAACATCTGCGCCAAGTTCAACAAATTCTTTCAAATATGATTGTGTCACCCAGAAAACAGTTCTGTGGTCAGGTTTGGAAGGAACCATAATCTTGATTGAGACTCCGCTCGCAAGTGCAATTCTAAGAGCGGACATAAACGACTCATCAGGTATGAAATATGGCGTCTGTATCAAAATTTCTCTTTTGGCATTCGTAATCAATTTGATGTATGCTTCTTTGATGTTTTGAACAGGGCTGTCAGGTCCTGAAACAATAACTTGAAGGAAAACATCTCCAGTGGTTTCTGGCTCTGGAAACAATCCTTTTTCCATATAATATGAAGAAGGATAGTTTTCTTTTTTAACATATCTCCAGTCGTTAAGGAAAATGTTTTGAAGTGGATAAACACCCGTTCCTGTGATTCTGATGTGTGTATCTCTCCAGGGTGACAATTTCTTTTTCATTCCCATGTGATCGTCTCTGATGTTGATTCCGCCTGTGTAGGCAATCTTTCCATCGATCACAACAATCTTTTTGTGATTACGATAGTTCATCTTCAAATTGATCATACGGATATAAGCGAATGGTGGGAAAAATTCTGCGATTTCTCCCCCTGCTTTTTTGAGTTTTCTGAAGAATCTTCTTGGCGCTCCAAGACACCCGATGGAGTCATAGATAAGTTTGACCTTGACGCCCTCTTTTGCTTTTTTGATTAATGCATTCATGACCTGTTTTCCAGTTTTGTCATCAGCAAAAATGTAATACTCAATGTTGATGCTGTGTTTTGCATTTTCAATGTCATATAAAAGTGCCTTGAGTTTGTCTGGACCATTTGTGAAAATCTTGACATCATTTTGTGGACACAGAATGCTTCCATAGTTGTAACAACATTTCACAATTTCAAGATTTTCTTTGTCACTTTGAGTAAGTTCTGCCCCATCAAAATATTTTATTATCTGTTGATCATATTCCATTCCATAGAGTTTGTGATTGGAAATCATTCGCCTAACTCTGATAGATAATCCGCTTCCAAAAACGATATAGAACAAGAAGCCGAGAATAGGCAAGAACGTCAAAACAGTAAGCCAACTTATCACACTGCTAAGTTTTCTTCGTTCGATGAATATCATTGAAATCATAATCAAGAAATTGAGTATGATGTAACTAATAAATACCCAAAACCAAGCGTTCATGCCTATCTAACCTCTGTCAAATTGTTTTAGTTTATGAAATGGTGAAATTGATTGTCACTAAATAGTAACCATTATTGGTTCTTACATAGTAGGTTTTTGTTGTTGTTTCTTCCAAAACAACAGTTTCAACTTGTTGCAAGTTTGTTCCATTCAATTGGTAATATCCAAGAATGTCACTTGCACTTCCTTCTCCAATTGCCGTAGCAATGTCACTGTTAAGGTCTGACAATCTATATGCATTGTTTATGGTTGTTTCTTTGTTAATGTCAAGTGCTCTGTCATAAACATAGAAACTGAATGAGAATCTTGCGTATCTAGTGTTGCCTTGAGCGTTTGTATAAGTCACAATATAATTCTGTGTAATCAAGTAAAGTTGTTGTCCGTCTTCACCTTTAACATCTGAAATCAATCTATTTTCTGTTTCCAAAATTCCAGCTGAAGACATTTTTTCAATTGAACTAATCTTGCCTGTTTCAACACCAAGAGTGCTTGCGGCTCTTTCCTTAACTATCTCGTCCATCTTGTCTGTTGTTGCCACAAAAATTGCTTCCTCTGTCACATTTGAAGAAATGAATTTATATGTAACTTCATAATATTTAACAGAAACATATTCTCCATCAGAATTTCTTATTACAACAACATAAGTTGCTGTTGTGGAAGTGTGTTCTCCCATAGCAAATGATTCTGAAACTCTCTTAGTAATACTATTATTGGTGCTATCTATCTTATAGAACTCAATAGTTTGTCCAGTTTCTGCCGTTACCAAATTTGAAAGTTGGAAGGTTGTTGTCGGTCTCAATGCCACTGATTTTTTCTCAGTTGTTATATTGTCATAAACATAGAATGTCTTTGTAACAAGTTTAGTTTCCCCCGTTTCGTTTGGCTGAGCGATGTATGTGTTTGTATAAATGCCAATAGCACCAGGATTAAATGTTGAGACATTAATGTCTATGCTTCCATCTTCTTTCAAAAGATGCCAAGTATAACTTGAATCAAATGCTTCATCAAAGTCATCACCCGTACTTCCAGCATATTGTTGTTCTTCCTTGGTTGATGTTTCATAGACAATTATCGTTGCTGTGATAACTTTGTTTGTCAAGGCAGCCGTTGTACTATTTCTACCTGTGACAACCAATGTCAACTCGTAAGTTCCTGCTTGTGTAAAGGTCCAAGAATCCAGATTGTTGAAGTAAACATAAGTTTCTTGTGTTCCTACTTTGTAATGTACAAGATGGAATGTTGTGTTGTATGTGAACTTGCTGTCCGAATAAACTTTTGTGAAATCAACTTCATTTCCAACTTCTGTCGCATATGTTAAGTCAATTTCCTCTACTGTTCCCTTCATCAAATCTGAACCAAATCCTGTTCCTAACGATTCTCCAACTTTGCTTAAAGTATAATCTTTTGGAATTGTAATGACATTCGAATCATACCAATAAACTCCAGAACTTACAGATCCTGAAGGAGTCTTATCTCCGTCAAGATAGATTCTGAATGAGCCAAGTTGAACTCTTGTGCTGTCTTCTTCAAATGCACCGTCTGCACCGGACATCTTCATATAAACATTGACTGTTATGGTGTGAGCAACAATATCAAAGTCTTCTGTGGTTGTAATCATACCATTTTCGTCTATGAATGCCGAACCAGATCCACCAGTTGAAGTGTTGATTTCAAAGAAGAATTTGTAAGGTGTTCCAGCACTACTTAATGTAGTTGCATTAGTAGTGGTATTATAACCTGACAACTTGATTTCGCTTCCCCAACCTTTAAGTGGAATTATATAATAAGTGCTTGTTTCATTTGAAACAACGAAATAATCTTCAACTTTAAAGTAATTTCCTTCGTCTGTAGTTGCAGAATCATAAAGAGGTTTGATGTTGAATGTGTTGACATATTGATAAACCTGACCATTTTCTGGATAGAGGAAATACAAAGTTTCAGTTTTTGTGTTGTTTGAAAGCAATTCTCCAACACTTTCGATGTTCATTGTAAGTGCTGTTGAACCACTTAAATATCTCCCTATCAATCTGTTTGCCGTTGCACCAGAAACTGTTGGAGCAAGCAATTGTGAACCATTATATTTGATTATAGGAGAACCCGTCAAAGCAGTAACGAAGACATAGAACCTGTCAGTTGTTGTAAGATTTTTTTCTAATCCATTAATGCTTGCTGAAATTCCCACATATTCTGTCACAGTGTATGTTTTTGAGTTTGTCAGTGTTATCAATTTTGCTGCTTTTGTTTTGTCGCCACCATCATCATATGTCATAACCTTATCTTCGCTAATGCTCTTTATTGTTTTGTCATTAACAGCAAAAGTAATGCTTTCACCTGGGTCCAAAACAATTTCCAACGTGTCATTATAAACTGTTTTCTCTGCTCGTGGAGAATTAGTGTCATAGATGTCTGAGTCGAACAAATCTTCAGTATTTGCCTTTCTGTTGAGAGTTATATATTCGCTCACAACGCATTCTTCGTCTTCCTGTGTTGTATCAACAAGTGTGATGTTCATCTTGACATTTGAAACGGTTGTTCCTGTGCCATAGTAAATTCCGCTGATAGTAGGAACAACAAATGCTGTAGATTCTGAATATTCCGCACCTGTCTGTATTTTTGCAGAACCATCTTTTTCTTCTGTTGAAGGTGTCACTTCTGTTACAAACGAATAGTCTGAATTTGTGATTAATTCAATCTTTTGTGCATCTGATGGATTATACGATGTATTTACAGATGTAGAAACATAACCTCCGTCGGTCCTATATGTTCCACCAAGCCATGTGTCACCAAGATAGAATTCAATCTTTGTAACCTTAATCTTATCAATCTTTGACGTCAAGTCCTGATTTTGAGCATCGTTTTTCAAACTGTCAATATTAACTGCTCCCATTGTGTTGCTGAAACCATAAGCTCCAATTCCTGACAAGCGAACTTCTGTTGTAGGGATTGCTCCCGAACCAGTGAAGATTGGTTCTTGATATGAACTTGAAACGGTGTAAACCTGATTCAAAACTTCCTTTCCATATTTAACTGAATAAGAACCAACTGCAGCTGTATTTTCTGTTCCGTCTGCCTTTTCAGTTGTTCTTGCAACCTTCATCGAAAGAACACAAGATGCACCATTTAATGCCGATTGAGTTAAAGAACTCTTGCTAATTGCTTCTCCGTTGTAATACCATTCACTATCTTTGCCTTCAACAATCGTTACTGTTATTTCTTTCCCCATCGTTGGCTTAGGCAATGTTTTCGTAATTACAGAACCCGCAGGAATATTTTCTCCTATTGAAGAACTTATTGTTGCTTCAAGTTTTATTTGAGTGATTGAGTAATTGTCAGAGTATTCATTCAAATTGATAGTGATTGTGTTTTGTGGATTACCTTGTCCAGATTGAGCTCCATAAGTGAATTCTTCAAACATCACATTTCCTTCGGTTGTTGTTGAAGGTGTCACTGTTTGGAATCTGAGCCCAACCCCGATTGTGTCTCCTTCAGTCAATGATGAGTTGCTCATAGAGAAGATTGTTGGGTTGACGTCTGCTGTTATTGTGAAGTAGAACAGTGCCTTATAGCCAAACACGTTTTCCATCTCAATGATAAACTTTCTTTCTCCGAGATTTATTGTTTTAACTTTTATCTGCAAGTTTCCTGTTGTATGGTTTGCATATTCGGAATTGTAAGTGTAAACATCACTTGAATTGCTCCAACCCGCCAAACTATCTTTAATCAAATTGCTATTGTCATTATATCCTTCTTTTTCAAGGTTTGAATTGTATGTAAACTTAAATGAACTTGTTGAACTTGACGATTGCCCATACATATTAGCCAAAATTACAGAAGCCGTTGCATTGGTGTCATTTTCAGTGTTCCACAAATTGAAGTCTACAGTGTCACCTGATGTTGAAATGTTTGACAACATAATTTGATATGGAGCAATATCGTTGCTTGCCACTGTTTGTCCATTAATAATTTCTGTTGAACTTGAATTGTAGTTCTGTGCGTTTTCATGTTGACTCTTGAATCTTATTGTTGAGTTTGGAACAACTTTGAACAAGATGTTATGTGATTCTGTGATGTAATTATCACCAATCTTAACCATATATGTGATTCTCATCATAACATGATTTCCATCATTGTTTGCCCCTTGAGCATAGATGTTATAGTCAACAGTTTTTCCGTTGTTAAGCACACCGGAAATTGTTATATAGTTATGTCTCAATTCGCCAGCGCTGTTTGCTTCATTAACAGCTTTTCCCGCTCTTGGAGAAAGTCCAGTGCTGTAAACAACATCTGTTGACAAATCTTTGCCGGCTGTGCTTATAAGTTTGTTGTGAATTTCCCCAGCCGTTCTTGCAAGTTTTTGAGATTCTGTTGCATTTTCTCCCAGGTCGTTTGTTCCTGTGTCAACTTTAATTGTGTCAGAGAAGCCATAAATTTGCAAAGTAAATGTTCCTGTTGAATTGTACATACTTGTCGCATCATACAAAAGTCCCGTTCTTGGGTTTTTGATTCCAAATGATGTGTATGACAACAAGTTTCTTTCAACTCCAGCATTTACTTCAACTGTCGTGTATGTGTCAGACTTATCTGCATTGCCTGTAACTTCAAATTCAATGTCAAGATACAAATTGTAAGTTCCTGAAGTTGCAATTGTTTCATCACCCAATTTAACAGAAACTCCAAGATTTACAGTCGTTCCATAGTCATCATTTGTTAATACAAATTTATTTGCTTCTTTATCAGTTGTTGAACCGTCTTTTGTGACTGTAAGCATAAGTATAACATTTGTATTAAACACAATTGGAGTGTTGTCATAATAATATGCCACAATTCTGTGGGTTAAAGCAGGAATGCTGAGATAAATTGATTCATCGTTAACTTTAAGAGAATCAGTGTTTCCTTCTGCTCCAGCTCTGCTTGTAAATGTTCCTGCATAACTGAAACCTGTGTAACTCTTTCCCAAATCTACATTGACAATTTGATTCAATGTATCTGCAGTCAATGTGATAATTTGAACTTCGTTGCTTGAATTTGTAAATCTCAAATAATAAGTCGTTCCAGAAACAACTGATGGATTAAATGAATAACTCAAGATTCTGTATTGTTCAAACAAGTAAGGACTTGATTGTGCTGCCAAATCTTCAGCATAAATTGTTTCTCTGTTGTTTGAATAATTTGGAGTGTTCGTTGAAATCTTGATGTTGCTTCCTGCAACAATTTCAACGCTGTATGTTGTTGTGACATTATTAACTGTAACATCAAATGTCACCAAACCATTGCTTGAAGAGTTGACAATTGAAAATTTAATGTTCAATCCGCCAACTGTCGTTTCGTCAACATTTGTGACAATCGTCATATCTTCGGATGAAGCGCTGATAGATTTTGTAACCTCTCCTGTCACCTGAACTGTTGCATTACTGATTGAAGCAACACTGATGCTCCAAGTTTTTGTCAAAGAGACATCCTTAAGAGCTTCAATATTTTCCACAACAATTCTGTTCGCTTTTCCAAATGGTGCAGTTGATGTAAAGAATTTGTCATACACGTCTGAGACAAATATCTCGTCCTCACCTTGTGTTGTTGAAATATACTCAGTTGAAAGTTTTGTTTTTTCATCTGGCATTGGATAATTTGGTGTCACGATAACATTTGGTTTGATTGTATATCTATATGTCACTGCAAAGTTGAAAATTTCTTTTTCATTAAATGTGTACGCAACTGTAAATGTTTCATTTTGCAAAGTTGAAGATGCAACATTTGCAGGAGTGATTGTCTTTGTATCAACATAAGAAGCGTCTTCAACATATTTATATGCAGATTTTGTTTTTTCGCTTCCGTCTGGAGCGTCATAAATTGGCATAAGATCAGGTATTTTTGATCTCAATTCTTCTATTTCAATGTCAAAATCAACACTGCCATAACGATCTGTCGTGTCCACAACTCTTCTTGTTTGTTCAAGCACAAATGATGATTTCACATTCAATTCAAAATTAAATGAATATGTGTTTGCGCCAGAGTCTGTCAATGTTCCAATAAACACAAATTTTGTGTCTTTCAAAAGATGTGAAAATTCAACTGTATTGTCTGTATATGTTGTTGCATCATTATTGATGTAAACCAAATCTTTTAATGTCAAGCCTGCTTCATAGTAAGTGCCAATGTTTGCAACATCAAGTTCATCAACTTTTGCATATGTTTGAGTTTCTGCGTTGTATGTGTAATAAGTCTTTCCTTCTTGCAATTCAGTGTCTGTTGTCAAAACATAGCTGTAGATTTCGTCACCATTATCCAGCTTAAGATCAAAATCAGTTATAGTCAAACTTGAAAGTGTTGAATCAATTTCAAGTTTTGAGAACAAAGCATTGGTTCCGCTCTTGATTGTGTATCTTTCTCCACCTTTAAACACAACACCTGTGTTGATTTCCCAATCGAAATAACTTGTCACAGTCAAATCAATTGTAAACACAACTCTTTCATCTGTAAAGAACCCTATTTCAAAGTAACTGTCCTGTTTGATTGTTTCTTGTGGTTTGATATGCAATTTTTGACTTTCGTCAAGATAAGCGCAAGTCCAACCAATAGCCTCTGTTTTTGCGAAATATTTTGTTCCATCTGTGTCTGTCAAAGTTACGATACCGCTTCCATTTGGAGCCAAACTTTCAATTGCAGCTTTCCAATCTCCTACGACCAAATCTCCCTTTAATGTCTCTTTGACAGTTTCGCCTGTTTCATCGGTGTAGATGTCAAATCCCGCTTTAACAAATGATTTAACCATCAAGGAACTTGTCATGTCATTTCCGGCAATGTAAGCAGAGAATTCGCTGACCTTGCTTTCTGTTCCATTGCTTGAAATCTTAATGTCAGGAATGAAGACAACTTCTTCACTTCCCGCATTGACTGTTGCAGAATATTTGTTGTTTTTGGCGGTCAATGTTGTTTCCGCTCCGCCATTAACAGATTGTTTAAGTGAGTGAACATAGTTCTCACCTTGGTTGAAATACATGATATATTGCATTTCGCTTCCAATCATCTTCACTCCATTGACCAAGAAACTCTTTTCAAGAGTGAGAGTCAATCTTGTTGTATTGTCCACAAGTTTGATGTTAAACTTGCTTCCTTCAAATTGATAAGTGAAATATTCTCCAAAATTAGAAATTGTGTTTTCTCCAATCTTGGCAGTTTTGATTGTGTATTGTTCTGTCACAGTTGGCTCTTCGCCTTCGTCATAACCAATCCAATCTGCTATGTCTCCAAAACGCTTTCCTGTTCCATACTTGCTGTTTTGTGCAGTGAATGGTTCTTCAAGATCAATTGTGTAACTTTCTGTTGCTTCATCATAGTATGGAGAATAAGTGTTCAAATATTCTCCGCCATCATTATATGGATATTGAACAGAACCAATTGTGAAGCTTGGAGAAACCTTGATGCGATAATACCAAACATAATTCAAACTTCCTGAATATTGATAGAGTTCAAATCTCAATACAATATATGCCTCAGATTGAGAACTTTCTAAGTGATTGATTTCAAGTTGTGTTGGAATAAGGTTGTCACCTTCAGTTTTTAATGTTGCAAGTCCATCAATATATCCTTCCGCATTTGAAACAATTGAAATTTCATACGATGCAGAATCATAATTTACTTCGGTGAGATTCCCATCATAATAGAATCCAAATGCATCGGCAGAAGAAGTTATTGCTTCACTGCTGTCGTGAACAATTGTGTATGTTTGTCCAGCCTGCAATGTTTGATAAATTTCTGCACTTTGAAGTCCTGAATAATCACCAATAATCACACTGAAGTCGTTATCTCCAAAAGTGTTGAATTCCATGTCAGAAACATTTTCTGGAAGTGTCTCGTTGTTGTAATAAACATATTTGTCACCAATCTTGCTTACGATGGCACTCAACTTAACCTCGATTGTCAAAGAGTTTCCTCTTGTGTCGGTCAAAGTTTTTTCTGCATTGAATGTGTTTCCTGTCAAACTTACAAAGCCATTGATGTTGTATGTTGACAAAACGGTTTTTGAATTGCTGTAAACATTTCCTGTTGCAGAACCATCGCTGATTGAGAAATCATTTTGAGTGTTGTATTTTGCATCTGGAACCAACATCAAATGTGTTTCACCATTATAGGTCACAACATTGACTTTTTCTCCTGAGTCGCGTTTCAAAACACTTGACGCAAGGTTTTCATCGCTTCCACTTCCAAATCCTATATCAAGAGAAACAGTCAAATCTCCTGATTTTTCACAAAGCACAATTTGTCTATCTGTGCCATTTTCAATGATTTTGACAGCATCAACAATTTGTGTTGTTGTGGAACCAACCACTTGTGCAACAATTTGATATTTTTGTTCAACTTTTTGTCCCAATGTCAAAGACAAAGAACTGCCATTGACAAAGTAATAATTATAAACATTTGTACCAATTGAATTTTGTTCAATTGTCAAATATTTCTCTGCTGAAACATTTGAATAACTTAATGAAACGCTTCCTGTATTCAAGTTTGAAACAATCTCTTCAGCTCCATCAAATCCACCATTTTCAATGTATGATGTCATCTTATAGAGTTTGTAACTTGAAGACAGAGTTTGAGAACTCAAAGTTTCCAAGTTTACAAAAGGATTGCTTTCAGCATCTGTAACAGTTTCTCTAACCAAAATATTTGGATTGACATACAAAGTGATTGTAATACTGCAAGCATAGAATGAATTTTTGCCATAGTAGATTGTGAAACTTACGGTTCTAAATTGATATACATCATCAATTTTCAAAAGGATTTGCTTAACAGCATCTCCTTCCTTTACCACTGACAAACTGCAGAAATCTTGTGTTGAATAGAACACTCCATTAGGGTCGGAATCCAATGACAATGCTCCAAGAGCACTTGTCCAAGAATAATCAACTCCCAAATGAGAAGAAAGTGTGACATATTCGGCCAAATCATATGTTTGTCCTGCAAACACACTTACGGCATTTCCACTCGTTACCAAATAATCAGAATTTTCTTCATAATATGCATTAAAGTTTTGGCTGACCGTGATATCAGCTTTCAAAACCAAAATCAATGTAATGTCAAACAATGATTCATTTTCATCTCTCACAGAGAAAATGATTTGTGTGTCTTCTTTGAATGGATTGATTATGTTGATTGTTGAAATGACTGTATCTCTATAATTTTCAATTGAATCCGTTTCCTCTTCGTCTATTGTTGCAACAGAATTGAATTTTATCATCTTCATGATGTCAACTTTGTTTGTTGAACTCAATCCCGAGATGAAACTTTCATCCAATTTGTAGACAACATTTTCTGCTTCAGTCAATTGTCCGTCTGTTCCAGAAGTGTAAACTTTGAGCAATGTGTTCATATCAATCGTTTGATTGCTTGTTACGTATTTTCTGACAGTCGCCTGGCTCAAACTTGAGCTTGTTGCGTAATCGTCTTCATTGATGGCACCAACAATATCAGTTGGATCATATTTAAGTTCTTTGACCCCTTCACTTTGAATCTTGAATGTCAAAGTTTGAGAAGACATAAGTTTTTGTGTAACATTTCCAGTCTCATCAAACGCATAGACAAAATTGTCTTCCCTGTCCACAATATACGCAGTCAAAGTTGTTGTCTTCTCTTGTCCTTGAGTGGATACAAAATTTTGTATTTTTGATAATGTGCTGTCGAAACTTAAGATATAATCATCAGAACCCTCTGCAGGAGTTTCAACGAGTCTGATGTTGTAAATTCCGGAACTTTCTTCAATAACATTTCCAAATTGGTCAGTCAATGTGAATGTCAAAAGGTCATTTAATGCTGACAAAACTTCTTCAGTCGTTCCTTGAATTTTTCTGTCACCCCAAGTGATGCTGATTCCGTTGGAAGCAGTGATGTTGACAACAATATCATCAATAACGCCGTCGCCGTCTTTATCCAAATCAACCTGGTCTTCAAACTCTGCTTTCATAGACACAGGTTGTTGATAATAGATATAGAAATAATCTTTTGTTTCATCTTTGATTGTCACATTTTTTGTGTATGTTTCTTTTCCGTCATTATATTGAAGTTGAAGTCTGATATATGTTCCCTTATCCCAAGCATTTTTTCCTGCTGAGAAGTAAGCTTCTTCAATTGCCAAAGTTCCTTCAAATGTTATTTCATTTTCACCAACATTCTTTTCCACCAAACCTTGCAATGTCACATAGTCATTTGTTTGTCTGCCATTTATGTCCAAACAAGCAATCTTAAGGTTTCCAGAATTGAAAGCGGTAATAACTTTTTGAGAATCTGTTGTTGTGTCTTCGCTGTTGTTCAAAACAAGCTCAAAAGTTATCATTGTTCTTTGAGAAGCAGTTTCATTTCTGTTGATTGCAGGAATGTAATAATCATTGTTGTTTTCAGCATTTGGAAGAATTCCTGTTGCAAATGTAATGCTTGGATCCATGTTTGCAATAGACAAAGTGCTTTCAACCATGACATCTTTGACTCTGCTTGTCTTAACAATCAAATATTTTCCGTCTTCTGTCACATAAGGTTTGTTGTCGGCATCGGTCTTTATTGTGGCAGCAATAACCTTAACTTTTCCAGAAAAACTCTTTATTGCTGTAAGCACCGTTCCATCAATTTCGTAAAGTGTGTAACCATTGTCTGGTGTTTGAGTTCCCGCAATTGCCAAAGGTTGTCCTTTATAGTCTTGAGTGTAAACCTTTCCTGGTCCGCACACAAAGGCACTTTGCATATCCAAATCTTCAGCGTATCCAACTTCCTTGTCGTCGATCAACAAGAAATATCTTACTGTCTTATAGATGTTCTCTTGATTTATTGCATTCAACTCTTTTGACAAATCAATGTTTCCAGGAATTGAATTTCCTTCTTCGTCATAATTGATTGTGAGCATGATTGTGTCATTTGTTTGCCATGCAGGCTCTTCTTCATAGTCATGTTCTTCTGCGACCAAAGTGATTGTCTTCTCATGATTTGTTTCCCCGCTGAAAGCAAAGAAATTCTCCCAATTTCCTTCTTCGTTTTCAAAGAAGAAATTGATTACAAGTGTGTATTCTTCGGCAGTTGATGCAGCAAATCTCCAATAATAATCAGCAAAATCTCTTGGAGTATTGTTTGGAAGAATGTAATATTCAGTCCCTTCAGGTGCAGCAGAATAGTCAAATGTTGAATCAAAATCTTTTTGAGTTATTGTTGTTCCACTTTCAGTTGTCACAACTTCCATAACTTTTCCGCCAAGAATGGTCAAACCTTCAACATTCTTTGGAATCTTGATTCCGACATTTCCAAACAATGAGTTAAGCAAAGCACCACTGCTGTCTTTGATTGACAAATCAAGTTTTCCGTCACCATTTGCAGATGCAGTTGTCAATGTGAAATATTGGTCAAGATATGTATTGAAAGAATTTCCAGCATTTCCAATTTCAACACTGTCAACATCAATGTCAAGAACTTTGATATTGACTGTCTTTGTCATGCGTGCTTCTGGATGATCGTCAAGATATCTCAAAACATTTGATGTCAAAAGTTCTCTGTCTGTTATTGACGAATACATATCCATGATTTGTTTTTGATAATAAGAATTTGCAAAAGTATAGACAGTTATTGTATCTGTGTTGTTTCCACTTCTTTGCTCTGCAACAAATCTCTCTTCTTCCCAATCATAAGAGATGTATGAAGATGTGAAAGCATAGAACACTTCTTTTTCTCTTGTTTCATCAGAGAAGAGATATTTGCTTTCTGTTGGATAGAAGATTGTATCCAGTGTGAATGTTGTTCCAACAACAACGTCTTGAGTTGTTCCAGTTTGAGAACTTCCTGCAACCTGCACATCAATTCCATGAACAGGAACGTCAACACAAATTGTCACTGTTTGTGCGGAAAGCAAAACATTTGAAGATTTTGCGGTCAAAGTTGAAACACCACCAACAATCCAATCTTCCAAAATTTGTGGATTGGAATTGTATTCTGTGTTCAAAGTAACAGTGAATGGTTGATTGAGAGAAACCTCCTGAGGAACAGTGATGATTCCATCTGATATGTATCCATTTTGAGCCACTCCATTTTTCAATGAAAGAGTCACTTTTCTTTCTGTGACATTTTCAGTTGTTGTTGTGATTGTCATGCTGAAATCAGATGACACTTCATATTGCCCAAGTGTGGTGTTGTAATATCCCGCCCCATCACTGACATCTTCAACAAAACTGATGTTTTCAGGTTCGACATATTCTTTATCAAATCTCCCCATCAAATAGAGAGAAAGCACGGCCACCCCTGCAACTCCCAAAATTCCGACTATAACAAGTATGATAACTTTCCAAAGACTGAGAACTCCTCTCTTTTTTTTCATACAAACTCCACTCACAAAAAATTGACTTAAAAGTCTAAGCAAACATTTTACTGAAAGAAACTGCAGTAAATAAAAATCTTACAAAAATATTGTTTGCCTTTTTCGACAAATTAATTATACAATTTTTATCTTTCTTACGCAAGTGAAAAATGCGGAAATTTCCATAATTTATATATTAATATATATAACCACACTCCAAACATTCAAATTTGATGATGATTAATGGCAATTTATCAAATTTAAAGTTGACACAAAATGGTTAATCGTTTATAATGTTTTTATGGTAATAAATTACGAAGTTTACAATTTTTTGAATATGATAAACACCCGTCTTGGAAAGGTTTACAAGTTGACAGGATACAGTCCTCTGCCAAAAGATTTTTCTATGACCAAAGATTTGTTGAAAGAAAGATTATATCTAAATCAAATGTCCTTGAATATAAATTTTCCAAATTTTATTTATGACAATAAAAATGAAGTGAAAAAATATTTCAAAAATTCAATAAAAAACATCAAAAAATTGAGAAAAAACATAGAAAATTTTGATTTTTCACCCGAATTTTTGGAAAAACTCAATGTTTACTTCAACATCAGAACAGATGTCACTGAGGCACTTTTAAAAGAATTCAAAAATCAACGTTTTGACGAAAAAGACGCTTTTCAAGAAATCTATCGACTTAACCCAATTCTTTCAAACTTGATGATGGAACTGTTTGATGAGCACATTGACATAAAAACATTGCTTATAAATCTTGAAGACAAATATCAAATTTCTTATCTTGAAAAATTGCAGTTGATCGAAAAGAAACAAAAAGTAATTCAAGAGAAAAAATCTCATGTACTTGAACAAACAACCAAACAAATTCAACACGAAAAAACTGCAACAAAGAAAAAATCAAGCACAAAATCAAAAGAAAATGTTGCAAAAATTGAAAAAGAATTGAAACAAAAGACAAAAATAACTGAAACAAACAAAAAAAATGTTAAGGAGAAATAATGATTCAGGCTATCAATGTTTCGCTTGCGTTTGGCGGAAGAACTCTATATAAAGATGTGAATCTGAAGTTCACAAAAGGAAACTGTTACGGAATTATCGGTGCAAATGGTGCCGGTAAATCTACTTTTTTGAAAATTTTGACCGGCGAAATTGAACCAAACACCGGAGAAGTTTCAATAACTCCAGGAGAAAGAATGTCTGTTTTGGAACAAAATCAAAACAAATATGACAACGAAACCGTTTTGGACACTGTTCTTTTGGGACATAAAAGACTGATGGAAATTCAAAAAGAGAAAGATGCTCTTTATGCAAAAGAAGATTTCTCAGATGAAGACGGAATAAGAGCAGGAGAACTTGAAACAGAATTTGCAGAACTTGGTGGTTGGGAAGCAGATAGCGAAGCAAAAACCTTGCTTCAAAATCTTGGCGTTGAAGAAAGTTGTTTCTATGATTTGATGTCCACTCTTGACTCAAAAATCAAAGTCAAGGTTTTGTTGGCACAGGCATTGTTTGGAAACCCAGACATCTTGATTTTGGACGAACCTACAAACAATTTGGACTTCAAAACAATCAGATGGTTGGAAAACTTTTTGCTTGACTTTGAAAACATTGTCATCATTGTTTCTCACAACAGACACTTTTTAAACAAAGTTTGCACCCACATTTGTGATGTTGACTTTGGCGAAATCAATATGTATTTGGGAAACTATGATTTCTGGTATGAAACAAGTCAACTTCTTGCAAGACAAGCAAAAGACCAAAACAAAAAAGCAGAACAACGTGCAAAAGAATTGAAAGAATTTATTGCAAGATTCTCTGCAAATGCCTCAAAGTCAAAACAAGCGACAAGCAGAAAGAAGGAATTGGAAAAATTGACGATCGATGACTTTAAGCCATCATCAAGGAAATATCCATATGTAGATTTCAAATACGAACAAGAAATCGGCAAAGAAATTCTCAAAGTGGAAAAGTTGACAAAGAATGGAATGTTCAAAAATCTTTCCTTCACTGTTGAACATGATCAAAAAATTGTGTTTTTGTCATCAAACAGTTTGGTTTTGACAACATTATTCAACATTTTGACAGGAAAAGAACAAGCAGACAGCGGAGAAATTCGTTGGGGAAAAACAATAAAATATTCTTATCTTCCACAAGATAACAGAGAATATTTTGAAAATTGCCACTTGAGTATTGTTGACTGGCTCAGACAATATTCAAAAGACAAAACCGAAAGTTATGTTCGTGGTTGGCTTGGAAGAATGTTGTTTTCTGGAGAAGAAAGCTTGAAAGAAGTCAATGTTCTTTCTGGAGGAGAGAAAGTCAGATGTATGCTCGCAAAAATCATGCTTGAATCTGGAAACTTTTTGATCTTGGACGAGCCTACAAACCATCTTGACCTTGAAAGCATCACATCTTTGAACAAAGGAATGATAAATTTCAAAGGTTGCATGCTTTTTGCAACCGGCGACCAAGAAATCATTGAAACAGTGGCGAATAGAATCATTGACATTGTTGACGAAAACACAATCATTGACAAGCAAATGTCTTATGAAGAATATATGGATAAATTTAAAAATTAAAATAAAAAAATGTAATTTATTAAAAAT
>CAJJUK010000011.1 GCA_905195085.1 uncultured Christensenella sp. | reverse complement strand
TCCGTGGGTGTGTTCATGTCCGTGGGTGTGTTCATGTCCGTGGGTGTGTTCATGTCCGTGGGTGTGTTCATGTTCGTGGGTGTGTTCATGTTCCACGCCGCAGGAACAGCTTTGGCAGCTTTCGGTAGCAGCCGGGGCGTCTGCACGTGGCTTTTTTGCGGAGGAGACGACAGTCACCCCCGGCTCGATGCTTCCGGCGATGTAATTTGCCTCGGCGAGGATGTCCTCAGGGTCGGTGCCCTCCTCAAGAGATACCATCAGCCGCCCTGCCGCAAGGTCGATAGATGCGCCGACAACTCCGTCGAGCTTGCCAACTTGCCGTTCAATCTTAGAGGCGCAGTTTGCACAGTTAAGGTCGTTTATTGTAAATGTATGTTTTGTAAGTTGCATAAATTTCTCCAGCTTTCCCTCAGTGTGTGTGTCTGATGTGGTCTGTTGCCTGTGAAATTATTTCATTTACGTGGTCATCGTCAAAGGAGTAGCATATCATTTTGCCGTTTCTGCGCGATTTTACAAGGTGTGCGGTACGCAGGATACGGAGCTGATGGGATATAGCAGTGCGCTCCATACCTAGTACCTCTGCAATGTCATTGACGCAAAGCTCAGACTGGGTAAGAGCAGAAAGAATGCGCACCCTTGTTGGGTCGCCAAGAATTTTAAAAAATTCGCCAAGCTGCGAAATTGTTTCGGGCGAAGGCATGTTTTGAGAGACTTTTGCTACAAGCTCGGAGCAGTTCAGCCCGGAGTGTACAAGGGGAGGGGGAAAAGACATGTGGATCCTCCTAACACGTGAATAATTGTTCATCTGTTTGGTTGTAAACAGGATATCACTTTTATATATATGTGTCAATAGAGGGAAAAGGGAAAATTTTAAAAATTAAAAAATCTGAAGAAACGATAAAAAAGTCATTTTTAAAACTCACATGCACAAAAAAAGATCTAATAAACAGATATAAAAATAAAATGGCGAAAATACTAACAAAAACACTTATAACAACTTTTTCTGCAATTAAATAGTTTTCATCCTCTACACACGCATATATGCAAAAAGCTGTTAACACAATAAAAAACAAATATAAGAATCTAATTAACATTGATAATGGTGATAGCGGTATAAAGGTTTTTATTGATTTCATAAAATGATTATAACATATTTTTTATAAACAAAAAAATTATTTTTCTTTTTTCTTCGTTCCTGCACTCATGATGTATGGTGGATTTGGATTGGCATTTGCAAACAATTCCACCAAAACAGCATCTTCGCCAACCTTAACAATTTGGCTGAGCGGAATAAAAAGTTCCATTCCACTTTTAAACACATTCCAAAAATTGCGTTCTCCTGGAACAACAATACCCTGCAGACAACCATTTTCCAAATTGAAAATGATGTCAACAATATGTCCCAATCTTCGACCATCAACCACATTGACAACTTCTTTGCATCTTAATTCTAAAAATGATGTTTCCATGTGGTAATTTATGTCGCAATTTGTCTAAAAATTCATAAAACAAAATAAATTAATCAATAAAATTTTTGATTGTTTTCAAAGCGTTTTTCTCAAGTCTGGAAACCTGCGCCTGCGAAATTCCAACTTCTTCACTAACTTCCATCTGGGTTTTGCCAACATAATATCGCATAAGCAAAATTTCTTTCTCCCTTTCAGAAAGATTTTTGATTGCATCATTCAATGACAACTTTTCAAGAATGTCATCATCACAATTTTTGTCATCAGCGATTTGGTCCATAATTCTGATTGTTTCATTGCCGTCATTATAAATCGGTTCACTCAAAGAAATTGTTTCGCTTATTGCATCAAGAGCAAAAGTCACATCAGAAAGTGGCATTTCAATCATTTGGGCAATCTGCTCAAGTGTTGGTTCACTGTTGTTTTCTTTGATGTAGTGTTCTTTTGCTTGCAAAGCCTTGTAAGCCGTATCTCTGATTGAACGGGAAACTCTGACTGAATTGTTGTCACGAAGATATCTTCTGATTTCTCCAACAATCATTGGCACAGCATAGGTTGAAAATCTGACATTGAGTGTTTCGTCAAAATTGTCAATAGCCTTCAAAAGTCCAACACACCCAACTTGGAACATATCATCTGCCTTGTCACAATGACCAGAAAACCTCTGAACGACTGAAAGGACAAGTCTGAGATTTGCAACAACAAATTTGTCTCTTGCAAACTCATCACCTTGCTTGACTTGTTTGAGAAGATCCATAATTTCTTGGTTCTTAAGTTTTGGAAGATTTGAAGTATTGACGCCCGAAATGACAACTCTGTTTGACATAGTTCACCTCTTGCTTTTTGTTATATAGTTATCTTTTCCATGCCAATCAAAACTATGCAAACCAAAGCAAAAACCACAAAAATAGTGTTTTTTCGCCAAAAATCAACAAAAAATCAAATCTTAATAAGCTTTTACATTTCGTTAACTTTTTCTAATTTTTTGCGGAGTTTTGACAAAATTTTCTTTTCAATTCGAGAGATGTAACTTTGACTTATCCCCATCATATCGGCAACTTCTTTTTGTGTTTTCTCTTCATTGCCCGCAAGCCCAAAGCGAAGATACATAATCATCTGTTCTCGACTGTCGAGATTGGCTATCACACTCATGAGAATTTGTTTTTCGGCCGAAGTCTCAATGTTTTTGGAAACACATTCTTCATCAACTGAGATGATGTCTGCCAAAAGCAGTTCGTTGCCTTCTCCGTCCGATGACAAAGGTTCGTCAAGAGAAATTTCGTTTTTTATTCTTGTGTTTTTTCTTAGTTGCATCAAAATTTCATTTTCAATGCAGCGAGAAGCGTATGTCGCAAGTTTGATGTTTTTGTCAATGCTGTAAGTCTTGACCGCCTTAATCAGTCCAATCGCTCCAATGGAAATCAAGTCCTCAAGTTCAATCCCTGAAGTTTCAAATTTTTTGGCAATATAAACAACAAGTCTTAAGTTGTGTTCAATGAGTTTGTCCCTTGCAGTCAGGTTGCCATTTTTAATTTCTTCAAGCAAAACCAACTCTTCTTCACTTTCAAGAGGCTGAGGCAGTGCCTTGTTTCCGCAAATGTAACACATGATGTCTTCAGCATGTTTGCTGTCTTCCCTGTTAAAAAACTTCCAAAGTAACAATTTCAATTTGATAAGCCAGTTCATATTTCCCTCCTTAAACGCCCAATGTGGCAAAATTGTTGTGCAGAATAATGTCTGTTCCAAACGCTTTGTCAAAATCTTTCAAAGACAGTCCAAGTGTCGCCTTTTCCACTATATTTTCATTTACTTTCAATTTATCAACTTGAAAAACTAGAATTTTATTGTCGCTGCCCAATGTGTTGAAATTGATGTAATGAGCAAACCTAAGTCTTTTAAGTTTCTCGGTCTTCATGAAGATATCTTGCAAATCAATCTCTTTGAAAATAGATGAAAAAACTTTGTAATTAATCAATGTCACAGGACTTTCTGTCAGTGGGTCAAAGAGCATATTCCCGCTGTCCAAAAAACCTTTCCAATGTGTGACTGTTCCTTCAGTTTCAATCTCTACATCAAAACAAAACCCATCAATGCTTGCTTTCCGATTAAACTTCTTCATAAGAAATTTGATTGTGACAAACACAAAAACAACAATGCCCAACACAATCAAAATTGACTGAATTCCAAACAAACTTTCAAAGAAATAACAAGCACCACCATAGACAAACAATGTGACGAAAAAGCATAGAAAAAGATGAAGGAATTTTTTTAATGTTTTGAACCTAAATGAAAGGCAAACACTGAGAATTGCGACACCAATTTCCATCAAAAAATAACCAAACGAAGAAAGATAAAAAATCGGCATCGCCACGGTCAAACAAGCACTCAAGAATGATGATAGCAAGAAAAGTCTGCCCTTTTCTTTTGTCAAAAGAGCAGTTGTTTTCAAAACTATCATATTGATAAGAAGGTTCTCCAAGAGCACGTATTCAACAACGATTTCCATCTTCACCTCTTTTCCATTTTATTAAATATCAAACCATAGTTAATAAGAAAAAAATAAAAAAAAGAGAGGTATTTTCTCTCTTTTTGTCAACTGTTATTAAAAGAAAAAATAACACTTTTCAGCGTTATTAATTTTCGTCAATTTTTGTTCCACAATTTGGGCAGAATTTTGTGCCTTCTTCAATTTTTGCATTGCAATTCAAACAATGTTTGTCTTTGGCAAGTTTTTCTCCACAATTGGCACAAAACTTGTTTGTTGAATTATTTTCAGTTCTACATTTTGAACATTTAATCTTTTTTGAGCCACTTTTTCCCTTTGTAATTCCAGAAGTGATTGTCTCTGCCATTCCGCCAACTGCATTATTAATTGAAGGTGCAACATTGTCCGCCATGTAATTCACCGTGTCACCAACAACTGGAGCAACAGAACTTGCACCAAAAGATGCAATCTCTCTTGCATGAGCAAAGAATGTTGCATACACACCATATCCCAACAACGCAATTCCAATAACAAGTCCAAAACCACCAACGATAAAGAAAATCATTGAGGAATTTGCAGATGTAAACATTCCTTGTGGGTCGTCAAGTGAAGATTTTCCAAATGAAGAAAATCCAATTATCAACATCACAAGACCTGCCACCGTCAAACAAGCACCAACAATCATCAAAATAATTCCAATTTTCTTAAGTTTGGATTTTATTTTTTGGTGATTTTCTTCGTTTACATATTTGCCATTCAATTCAGCCGCCATAACAACAACCTACCTTTACAACAAAATTGAGAGATTTTCACTCTCAATTTTTATCTTTTATTTTTGTTTCTAATTTTTTCAATCCAAGGTGGAATTGAAGATATACTTGGATTCACATCAACACGTGAAGTGTTGTCATTTGCTTCAACTCTGACATCTTTTTGTGGAGCAGCTTGAGCCTGAGGATTGTAACCAAATGGATTGAATCCTGCAAATTGATCTTTTGGTTTTTCTTCAACCTTAGGTTCTTCTTCCTCTTTCTTTTCGTCCTCTTCTCCAGGAGTTTTGAAACCAGTTGCAATGATTGTGATTTCAACTTCATCTCTCATTTCTGGATCAATACTGCTTCCGAAAATAAGGTTACAGCTTGGGTCAATGACTTCTTTAACCATGTTTGCAGCTTCAGTAACTTCACGAAGAGTGATGTCGCTTCCGCCCTTGATGTTGAGAACAACACCTGTTGCTCCTTCAATTGTGGTTTCAATAAGTGGAGAAGCAACCGCTTGACGAACTGCTTCCAATGTTTTGTTTTCGCCTTTTCCGTGACCAATACCCATGTGAGCAAGTCCACGGTTTTTCAAGATTGTTTCAATGTCAGCAAAGTCAAGGTTGATCATTCCTGGGAAGACAATCAAGTCTGAAATCCCTTGAATACCTTGTCTAAGCACATCGTCAGCATATCTGAATGCCTCAACCAATGTTGTCTTTTCTGGCAAAATGGTGAGCAATCTTTCATTTGGAATGATGACAATTGTGTCAACATATTTTCTGAGTTCTGCAATACCCTTCTCAGCATTTTCCATTCTCTTTGGATTTTCAAATTGGAAAGGTTTTGTGACAATTCCAACAGTCAAAATGCCGAGTTCTTTTGCAATTTGTGCAATAACTGGAGCAGCACCAGTTCCTGTTCCACCACCCATACCAGCAGTGATGAACACAAGGTCTGTTCCTTTCAAAATTTCTGTGATTGATGACTTGCTTTCTTCAGCAGCCTTTCTTCCGATTTCTGGGATTGCACCAGCACCACGACCACCAGTCAATCTTTCACCAATCTGAAGTCTTTTGTCCGCTTTTGAAATCAAAAGTGCTTGTTTATCTGTGTTGATTGCAACAAATTCAGCTGAAGAAACATTTGCTTCAATCATACGGTTAACGGCATTATTTCCGCCACCGCCAACACCAAGAACCTTGATTTTTACGACAGATGTTGAGTTGTTAGAATTGTTTTCCATAAGAATATCTCCTTAATATATAAATATTTTACAGCAAAAACTAGTTTTTTGCAAGAATTTTTATGTATTTTCGACCTTAATAAAGTGGTATTTTATCAATTTTCCTCGATAGCCTCATTGAGAAGTCCCAGCATACTTGCATATTCTGGCTTGTCCATGGCCGGAATTGGTGGCAAACCATAGGATATGTTTCTTCCAATGCACTTTGCAAAGAAGTCTTTTCCGCCCTTGATTTTGCTTACGCCAGCACCACAAAGATAGATTGGATAATATGGCACATATTCCTTTGCAAACAAACGAATGCATTCATTCACTGTTTTTGCAATCAGTTCCAAACGATAGCAGACAACTTCATTTGCGAAGTTCAATGGAATTTTTGTCACCCTTCCACCCAATGTCACAAGTTCATAGAAATCACTGTCATTGCCTTTCAAAGAAAGGACTATTTCTTTTTTCAAGTTCCTAGCGTCATTGTATGAAATTCCACACGCTTCACTCAAATCACTTGTGATGTAAGAGCCACCCATTGAGAATGAAGTCAAGTTTGAAAGCCCATCGCCTTTGACAAATGCCACACTTGTTGATCTTGCTCCAACATCAATGACAATGCAAGTTCTTTCTCTTTCTTCTTTTTCCAAAATCAACATTGCTTCACAGAGTGGTTCGCTTAGATATTCCACTTGCTCAATGCCAATTCTAGCCCAAATTTTGTTGAAAGTTTGAATGAAAGATGTTTGTGCCAAGATGATTGAAAGTTCTGCAGAAATTTTCCCTGCCTTAAGTTTCAAAGGCTCGTTTGTTCTGCGATTGTCGTCCAAAGTGAAATAGATTGGATTGACAGAAAGAATTTCCATTCCTTCAACATCAATTTTTTCAGAAGCATTTGCAGAAAGTTGTTCAATGTCACTTTGTCTTACTGCTCTTTTAAACTTGAAAATGATTTGTTCTTTCGCAGAAGTAACCTTTGAAAATTCAGCAGGAACACCAACATAAATTTTTTCAATTTTTTTCTTGTAAACAGACTGAATTTGAGCAAAAAGGGTTTTGATTGCATCTTCCAGAAGAGATTTTTCAATAAATTCTCCTTCAAAAAAGCCAGCATATTCAACAGTAGCCTTCGCCTTGATGTTGAAAATGCCGTTAACTCCCCTTTGTGCAACAATGCACGACAGTTTTGATGACCCTATTTCAACAACGGTTACACACTCTTTTGCCATAAGTCCCTCATTATTTAAGAATAGTTTATACATTTTTAGACAAAAAGTCAATTAAAAAATGATTTTATTCATAAAAATTTAGTTTTTTTTATAATTATGCATTTTTGTACAAAATAAAAAGCACTTGAAATCTAAGTGCTTTCATTAGCCTTTTGAAAAACAAAGATTTAGCGACCATGTGAGCCACCGCCTCCTCCGCCTCCGCCGAAGGATCCGCCACGACCACCGCCGAAACCGCCTCCACCAAAGCCACCGCTTCTGCCACTGCTTGCATAAACACTTCTTGAAACGGTTCTCATAGAGTGACTGAGAACAATGCCGAAGGCAACGGCGGAATTGTTGCCAAGATATTCAGGTTTTTCCACTCTCAAATCTTCAAATTTGCTTTCCATCTTCTTTGTTATTCCAAAAACATAGCAGAAAGGAAGAATGTCATAATAATAATTTGGATTTTCTTCCACCAGCATTTCCAAACGATCAAGTTCTGCTGTGACAAGAAAATTTTTAAAACCAAGAATTTTCCCCAAATCTTTCATCTCTTGTTCGTAATATGCTTTGAGCAAAAAGACAGCAAAATTTCCAAGCAGGAAAATGGCAATTGTGATATATAGCAGGCCATAGACATCATAGATGCATGTCAGCATGCTTGCAAGTGCATAAAGTGGAGCTCCACCAAAAAGCAGACACCAAAAAACCTTGAAAACAACTGGCCCATCAAGATAAAGGAAGACCAACATTCCAACAATTGGGAAAACAGCCACAAAAAATGTCATCGGCATGGAATATCCCAACAGCAAGTTCCAGAGCATAAACAACACAAAAGGAACTGCAGAAATCACATTGATCGCCGTTCTGAAAGGATAAAGTTTTTTCTTCTTTTCCTTTTCAATTCCATAAAGTTTTCTTACCGAACTTTTCATGCTTGCGTTTGCGGAATAACTATCCGAAAATGTCACAGAATCTCCACTTGAGAACAAACTGTCAAAGTATTCTTTTTCATATTTCTTTGAATCAACCAAAGGACTGTCTGCACCCGCTTCAGGCAAATCTTTCAATTTTGTCAATGTGATGACTTCGTCTTCATTTTTTATTGAAACATAACCTTTGCCCGCCCAATAAATCACAAGGGAAGCAAAATCATTTGATTTGATTTTTCCGCGATAAGCTCTTGCCACATCTAAAGGCGAATAATCATTTGGTGCATAAAATTCCATGGTTTCAACAACTTTTCCCTTTCTCCTGTTGATTAAAACAACAATCACCACAGCAACAACAGCAAGAATTGAAGAAGCAAGAACAATCCAATATAATGCATTTGGAGAATATGATGTGTTGAAATAATTTTCAGGCAAAATCAACTGCATTGTAAGCCCAGTGTATATCCCAAGATCATCCAAACTGCAAGAAATGATTTGTTTACCTTCAGTCTCGGAGATTTCAAAATTGACCGCCTCAAAGCCCAATCCCTGAAAATTGTTTGTTCTGAAAGATAAAACATCTTCAATGCTCTGACCTTCAGTCAAAAAGGCTTTAGACAAAGTGATTTGCGCAGAAAAACTTTCAACAGGACTGGCAAAGCCATAGTCCATCAAATCGAATGTGACATCATCAAATGCTCCAATGAAATCTTCTCCCATGTCATAGAGATATCTGATTTCATAGGTGTGAGTTCCAACTTTGTAATCGCCGTCAGCACCAGTGTTGATGTAATAATATTCATCATCTTCTTCAACGAAATTAAATTCTTCCTCGCCGTCCATAGTGACACTGACAAGATCCAAATCATTGATTGTTGTCGTCACATATTCCTTGCCCTGATAAATCCTTGTGATTTTGTTGATTTTTGAAATGTTTCTTGAAAGACCAACATTGATTCCCGGATTTTTGTATGTGACAGTAATCTTTTCTGTTATATCCAAAACCTTTTCTTCTGAAACATCAATCGTCTTTTCGACCGAGTTATAAACAACGTTGGTGTCTTTGATGTTTGCCACTGAAACATTGCTTGCATTGACATTTCCAACAGAAAACAGAGTTGGAGCGAAAAACAAGACTGCAAGCAGAATTGCAACCATAAAAGTTTTAAGTGATTTTTTAAAAAAATTAGTCATCGGCAAACTTCCTTTTTGTCATTATAACAAATATTTATTAAATCAAAAAACATTTATAACAACAAAAAAGCAAAGATTTTGTCTTTGCTTATCGCTTTTATTTCTTTGGCATGATTTTTTCTTGTCCGCCCATGTATTTTCTGAGAGCAACAGGAATTGTGATTGAACCATCAGCATTTTGACATTGTTCAATGAGAGCGACAAAAACTCTGCTTGTTGCAAGTCCAGAACCATTAAGTGTGCAAACATATTCAGTTTTTCCAGTTTTTGCATCACGATATTTGGTGTTGTTTCTTCTTGCTTGATAGTCATTTGCTGTGCTTACAGAACTTACTTCCTTATAAATTTGCATACTTGGAATCCAAATTTCAATGTCATAAGTTCTTGCCATACTGTCAGAGCAATCTCCAGCAGCCAACTTTTCAAGTCTGAAGTGAAGTCCAAGCCCTTCAACAAGTTTGCAAGCCTTTTCAACCAATTCTTCAAAAGCTTGTTTGTTTTGTGCAGGTGTGCAATATTGCACCATTTCAACTTTGTTGAATTGATGACCTCTTATCATTCCACGTTCTTCTGCACGATAAGAACCAGCTTCTCTTCTGTAGCAAGGTGTGTATGCAAAATATTTCTTTGGCAATTCGTTTTCAGCAAAAATTTCTCCTGCGTGCATATTGACAAGGGCAGTTTCAGCGGTTGGCAAAATAAATTTGCTATCTTGTCCTTTTTTGTCAATCCAATAAACTTCGTCTTCAAATTTTGGGAACTGTCCAGCACCAAGACCACATGCATAGTTGAGCATATGTGGAGGCAAGATGAATTGATAGCCATCATTCAAGTGGTTTTCAATGAAATAATTCAAAAGTGCCCATTCAAGTCTTGCGCCTTCGCCCTTATATATCCACGCACCATTTCCAGCAAGTTTTGTCCCTCTTTCATAATCAATCAAGTCCAAATCTTTGCAAAGTTCGATGTGATTTTTTGGTGTGAAATCAAATTTTGGTTGTTCACCAAAAATCTTAATTGGTTTGTTGTTTTCCTTTCCACCAGCAAGCAAATCATCATCTGGAAGATTTGGAAGACACATAAGAAGATAGTTCAATCTGTCAGAAATTTCCCCGAGCTCCTTGTCAAGAACAGCGATTTCTTCACCAAGAGCTTTCATCTCAGCAATGATTGGTGCAACATCTTTGCCCTGCTTTTTCAAAACTGGCACTTGTCCACTGACAGTGTTTCTTTCCGCTTTCTTTTCGTCAACTTTTTGTTGTGTTGCACGACGCTTCTTGTCAAGTTCCAAAATTTCTGTCAAATCAATGTCTTTTTCTCTTTTCTTATATCTCTCCACCAATTCTTGTGGATTTTTTCTTATCAAATCAATATTAATCATTTTTCTTCTCTCCTTTTTTTCATAATGTGACTTTTTATTTGCTTTCAATTTGTGATTTTCAAATGTTACATCAAAAGATTATCCCCTTACGGGAAATATTGACTTTTTTACAGTTTTTATCAGCAAAAATAAACATAAAAAATCACCTCGTCAAAAGAATAATCTTTCTTAGAGGTGATGAAAACACCACGGTGCCACTCTAATTGGACTTTTTGTCCCACTCAATTATCTGCAAATTGTGCCATGCAGTCAGCCCTGCTCATCGCAAGTATCTCAGGGTTGGAATTGACAATTTTTGTTGTTTGTTTTCAGCAACCACAAACTCTCTGTGAACAAATCATGTCATTATTCCCGTCAACGATATTAACAATATTATTGTAACCCAGAAAAAGTCGAAAGTCAAGAAAAATTTGCAAGTTTATTGATTCTCAACCAGAGAATAATAGATGTCATTTTCCGTTCGGTCAATATAATCACTCAATGTCAAATTGTCAACTTTGATATAACAATTTTGCAAGATCTGATAAGTGAGAGCAATCTTTTGTTCCTCTGAGTGTTGTTCACTGTCAAATGTCACATACTCTCCGCTTTCTGTCTTGACAACATAAACAACATCTCCCTTTGCATTTATGATGTTTCCATCTTCATCAACATTTTGACTGAACAGGGCACTTTCGGTTGCAAACATTTTTTGAATTTTGTTTGCAAATGCAAAATCAATGTTGTTTATGACAAACTTGCGATTTTGAAATGTCAGCATTGTCATTGAAATGTATTCTTTTCCGGTTATTTCATCACGATAATTTCCAAGTTCAATTTCTTTGAATTTTCCAAGTTGCTCTGCCAAATCTCTGTTGTTTTGAAGCATAACACTGTAAAACCTTTTCATTGAAGTTTGTCCAATGTTCAAAAAGTCTCCAACCGCAATGTTTTCATCTTCAATTTTCAGTCCTTTCAACAAAATTGCGTTATCTTGCGAAGATACAAAATTGTCTGTCACTCTAAGCACCCTGAAATCTCTGTCACAAATCAAAAATTGACTTTCATGTTCAACTGCAAAAAGTTCTTCCCTTTCTGCAACATGAATGACAAACTTATTTGGGAAAACAGTTTCTATGTTGACCACACGAATGTAAGCAAAATTCTCATTTTCCGATGCATATTCATTGATGTTTTTGATTGATTTCTTCTTTCCTTCAAAAAGCACAGTTGCACCATATCTAAATTTTCCCGCTTCCACAATCTCTTCTTCTGTCACATTCAAATTTTTTGTTGTTGACTCAAAACTAACAGAAACGGACGACAAAGCAAACAGTGTCCAGCACAAAATCAAGAACACTGCAATCACAGAAAAGACAACTGAAAGTGTGATGATAAGTTTTTTACTCAATTTCAATCCTTTTTATGTCCGCTCCCAAAAGGCTGTATTTCTCTTCAATTTTTTCGTAACCTCTGTCAATAAATTCAACATTATGAACAGTCGTGTAACCTTCCGCTTTCATTCCAGCCATAACCAAACTTGCACCTGCTCTCAAATCTGATGCAAAGACATCTGCTCCATAGAGTTTTTCAACACCTTTGACAAGTGCAGTGCGGTCCTTAACCACGATGTCCGCCCCCATTTTTTTGAGTTCTGGAACAACACCGAAGCGATTTTCAAACAAATTCTCTTGCATAAGGCAAACACCTTTGCTAACACTTTGCAAAACCATCATTTGAGATTGCAAATCGGTTGGAAAAAATGGAAACGGTCTGGTTTCAATTTTATCAATTGAAGAAAGCCTTTTTGAAACTTTCAACCTTATTTTATCATTAAAAGTTTCAATTTGGCAAGCGGTTTGTTTAAGAAAAGAAACAAGGCTTTCATTATCTTTCACTCTTGCACCTTCAACAAGAACATCTCCTCCACACACAGCCGCTGCCAAAAGATAAGTTCCTGCGACAATTCTGTCTGGCATAACTGCAAACTTCCCACCATGCATTTTTTTGACACCAACAATCTTGACGCAGTCCGTTCCTGCTCCTGAAATTTTTGCTCCCATGACATTAAGGAAATTTTGCAAATCAACAATCTCTGGCTCTTTTGCAACATTTTTAAGTGTCGTTTCCCCATCAAGCAGACATGCACACATCATAAGACTTTCAGTTGCTCCAACACTTGGAAAATCAAAAAAGACATCTCCCGCTTTCAAATTTTCTCCAAAACAATATATGTAGCCATGCTTTTCAACAATCCTTGCACCCAAAGTCCTGAAAGCCTTCAAGTGCAAATCAATTGGTCTTGCTCCAATTTTGCAACCACCAGGATATGCAACAACTGCACTCCTGAATCTTCCAAGCAAAGGCCCAAGCATGAAGATTGACGCTCTAACTTTCTGCGTCAAATCATGCGTTATCTTTTCATTTTTAACATTTTTTGTGTCTATGTAAAGAGAACGATTAGAAGCTTCTGAGTCAATTCCCAAAGTCTTCAAAATCACTCTCATAGAATTTAAATCTTCAAGGTTGCAAAAGTTTTCAAGTTCAATTTGCCCATCACAAAGAACTGTCCCCGCCATGATTGGCAAAAAAGCATTTTTTGCACCGTCAACTTTGATCTTTCCTTGCAGTTTGCGTCCGCCATTGATAATCAATCTTTCTTCCATATTTGCATTATATGAAAAAAATTTTTAAGTGTTCTTTATGTCATTTTTTGAATGTTTGCTGACAGAAATTGCCACCCCAATCGCTGCCATAAAGACAGCCACAGAAGTTCCACCACTTGAAATGAATGGCAGAGGAAGTCCTGTTGGTGGAATTGAACCAGTGACAACCGCAATGTTCAAAAGTGTTTGCACAGCAATGACAATTCCGACACCACAAGAAAGCAAGCAACCAAATCGGTCTTTTGCATTCAATCCAATTTTGAAAAGAGAATAAATCAAAACAAAATAGATCGCCATAAGTCCAACACAACCAACAAATCCAAGTTCTTCACCAATGATTGAAAAAATAAAGTCCGACTCTGCAAATGGCAAAAAAAGATATTTTTGTCTTGAATTGAAAAGCCCCACTCCAAACCAACCACCATTGCCAAGACTGTAAAGTGATTGAATCAGTTGAAAACCCTCGCCTTGTGGAGATGCCCATGGATCGAGAAATGCAAAAAGTCTTTTCAGGCGATATGGCTCAGCCAGGATCAACACCGGGACAGCAGCACCTGCCATGCAAGAGAAAAGAATGGTATGTTTTTTGCTCATTCCGCCAATTATCAGCATGAAAAGTGTTACAAGCCCCAAACACATGGTCACACTCATGCTTGGTTCGATGATCACCAAAATGCACAACGTTCCAGCCACAGCAAGTGGCGGAATGAGCCCTTTGAATGTTTTGATCTTGTCATGCTTTTCTGACAAATAGCACGCCAAAAACAAGACCAGCGCAAATTTTGCAATTTCAGAAGGTTGGATGGAAATGCCAAGAATGTTGACCCATCTGTTTGCACCATAACTTTGCACACCGAATCCTGGAACAAAAACCAAAACGAGCAAAATGACACTCGCACCCAAAATCCAATATTTAAACTTTTTCAAAAGATGATAGTCAAAAAATGCAAAAAAGAACATCGCAAAAAGTCCAAGTACAACACCAAATATCTGTTTAAACAAGAAAAAATATTCGTTGCCATATTTATGCTCAGCAGAATAGCAACTTGCACTGTAAACCATCAAGCAACCAAATGCAACAAGAAACAAAACAAGTCCAATAACCAACCACTCTTGTTTTGAAAAAAGTTTTAAAAATTTTGATTTTTTTCTATTAAAAGCAATCAAACCTTTCTTTTCAACTTTCGCTCTCACCGGCACCACCAAAAATCAAACTTTTGAATTTTTCTCCACGTTCAGCATAACTTTGAAATTCGTCATAACTTGCGCAGGCTGGCGAAAGCAAGACATAGTCCCCATCTTGTGCAGTCGAAATTGCATGGCTCACTGCGTCTTGAAAATGTGAGAAGAAAGATGTCCTGTATGAAAATCTTTTTGCACATTCTTCAATGTTTTTCCCATCTTGCCCAAAGCAGACCACTTCTTTGATTTTGTAATTCAAAGAAAACAAATCGCCATATTCAATTTCTTTCCCTTGTCCACCCATAAGAAGAATGATTTGGTCGTTTTTGTATGCATCCACACATGCAATTGTCGATGCCACGTTTGTTGCCTTGCTGTCATCAACAAAATTGACTCCATTTATATTTCCCAAAAATTCCATGCGGTGCGATGCTGGAACAAAATTTGCAAGCGCATAACGAAAATTTTGAGAGGACACTTTGAAATGTGAACAAATGCTCACACTTGCAAGCACATTTTCCAAATTTTTATCACCTTTCAATTGAATATCATTCAAACTCAAGATTGGTTTTCGATTTATGAAAATTTGATAATTCCAAACATAAACGCCTTTTTTAAGTTTAAATTTGGAAAAATATTGATAATTTTTATGCAAAATCATTTTTTTTGCTTCATCATCGTCCAAATTCAAAATCAAAACATCTTTGCTTTTCAAGTTTTCAGCAATCTTTCCTTTGACTCTTTTGTATTCCTCAAAACTTCCATGCCTGTCCAAATGATCTGGCTTGACATTCAAAATGCAAGCAATGTCCGGCTTGAAATATCTGCTCGTTTCAAGCTGAAAATTGCTAACTTCACAAACAACCACACTGTCTTTTGTCGTCTTTTCACATATGGAAGAAAATGGAAGACCAATGTTTCCACACAAAAAAGTTTTAAAGCCCGCAGTCTTCAAGATCTTGTTGGTAAGCATACTGACGGTAGTTTTTCCATTTGTCCCAGTGATTGCAACAATTTTTCCTTTGCAAAAAAGATACGCCAAATCAAGTTCCGAAATGACAGGAATGTTTTTCTCTTCAAAAATTTTCAGAAGTGGATTGTCCAGACACTTAATGCCCGGACTGATGACCACCAAATCCCAATTTTCATTTTGTGGACACCTCTCAAACCCAACATATTCATAAAATTTGATGTTGTCGTCATAAAAACTGACATACGCATTGTGTTTTTTTAACAATTTGATGACTGCTCGTCCACTGTCACCCAAACCATAAACCAAAACTTTTTTGTTTTTTAATCTCATTTGAAAACTTCCCTTGGTCAAATTCCAACGGCCAGCCAAACTGCCAGAACTGCCAAAGAAACTGCCGCTGTTATAACTATATATACTGCGACAATTCTGTTTTCATGCACTCCTTTTTGTTCAAAATGATGATGAAGTGGTGCCATAAGAAACACCCTCTTTTTTGTTCTTTTGTAATGCAAAACTTGAATAATGTCAGAAAGTGCCGACAAAACAAACATAATCCCCATGATAGGGATCAAAAGTTCAAGCCCACTCAAAACCGCAACCACACCAATGAATCCGCCAAGCGCAAGTGAACCCGTGTCACCCATGAAAATCTTGGCTGGAAAGCAATTGAACATCAAAAAGCCTGCAAGTCCTCCGCAAAGTCCAAAACAAATAATTGCCATATTTTGAAACTCAAGATATGATGTCGTTGCCAGAATTATTCCAAAAATCAAAATATAGACAAATGACACTCCGCCAGCAAGTCCATCAAGCCCATCAGTCAGATTGACGCTGTTTGCGGTCGCAACAAGCACCAAAATGACAAGCGGAATAACTCCCCAGCCAATGTCAAACTCAAACGAGAAAAATCTCAAAGTTGTCATTCCAGAAAGATAAAGAAAAACACCCACAATGACGGCTATGCCAACTTGTCCAATAATTTTTTGATATGGTCTCAAACCCTCATTGTGATGCAAGTGCACTTTGATGAAATCATCAAGAAATCCCAAAAGGCCATAACAAAATGTCACTGCCATGCAAAACCAAGCAAGAAAGGAAGAATAGTCAAACAAGAAGCAGGCAGAAAAAAACATCGTCAAAATAAAAATCAGACCACCCATTGTTGGCGTTCCTTCCTTTGATGCGTGCTTGTCCACATAATGCAAAATGCTTTGTGAAGCCTTGAGTTTTTTGCAAAACCAAAGAATGACTGGGGCAATTATGCTGGAAAAAACCAGACATAAAAGCCCGCAAACAATATATTTAACAGCCATAATACTCCTTATTATTTTTGTTTCTTATCGGATTTGATTCTTGAAAATAGTTGTAAACTGATTCAAAATCATTGTAAGGTCTTTTTTCTGTCCCTATTTCTTGATATTTTTCCGCACCCTTTCCAGCGATGATTATAATGTCCCCGGGTTGTGCAATTTCAATCATTTTTTTGATTGCTTTGTATCTGTCAGGTTCAACAAAATGCGGTTTTGTCATGCCTTTTTCAATGTCTGCAATAATGTCCAAAGATTTCTCAAGTCTAGGGTTGTCATCAGTCAAGCAAACACAGTCAGCATAATCTTCTGCAATTTTCCCCATCTGTGGCCGTTTCCCTTTATCTCGATTTCCGCCACAACCAAACACAACATAAACTTTTTTGTCTGTAAGTTCTCTTGCCGTTTTCAAAACGTTCATCAAACTGTCTGGCGAATGCGCAAAATCAATGACAGCATAGCGCCCATTGATGTTTATGACATTAAATCTCCCTTCGACTGGATTGATGAAATTAATTCCCCTGACAAGTTGTTCTTCATTAAGTCCAAGACATTGACAAACTGCAAGTGAAGCCAAGGAGTTATAAACATTATATTGCCCCACCAAATTCGTTTTGATGTCAACGACACTGTCACAAACATTGCCGACAAAATGAGAGCCATTCATTGAGCAACAAATATCAATTGCAAACACATCACTTGGACTAAAAAGCCCATAAGTCAATATTGGAACATCAGTGTTCCCAATCAATTTTCTTGCACACTTGTCATCGGCACAAATAATGCCTTTTTTGATATGTTCACTTGTCAAAAATGACAGTTTCGTCTTTTCGTATGCTTCAAAAGTTTTGAAATAGTCCAAGTGGTCCTGCGTGACATTTGTCAAAACTCCAAGTTCAAATTTGATGCCATTGATTCGCTTTTGGTCAATCGCATGAGCAGAAACTTCCATGATGACATATTCTACTCCATCGTCCAACATCTCAGAAAAGGTCTTGTGCAAAAAGTCAGCATCAGGGGTTGTCAAAGGACATTCCTGGACTTTTCCGTTGTAAAAAACACCGCTGGTTCCAATGACTCCAACTTTCTTTCCATTGCGTTTCAGCATCTCTGCAACAACGTGTGAAGTTGTTGTCTTTCCATTGGTGCCAGTGATTCCCACAATTTTCAACTTATCACAAGCCCGATGATAAAAATTTGCACAAGAATTTGCAAACAAATCTCTGCAATCACCCACTTTCACACTTTTTTCAAAAGGTAAATTGAAATCACTAAAAACCACTGAGGCACCATTTCCCAATGCTTGTTTGCAACGCACTTTTGCTTTTTCTTCATCATGAGTCAAACAAAAATATGCTTTCCCAGTGTTTTCAACAGTGCTATCACGACTGATTCCGTTGATTTCCAAATCACCAAACTCAATTTGGTTCTCGTCAAAATGCAAGCCCTCACCCAAAATTTCTTTCAGAAGCATAATCTCTCCTTTACCTGTATTGTAATATCAAAAAAGTGTAATAGTGTTCGACTTTCAAAATAAGTCCAAATTAGACAAATTTAGCGATCACTTTTTCAGTGATGCTGACACATTTTCAAAAATCTTCAACGCATCACTTTCAAAACTTACAGTCAATTTTTTCTCTCTTTCAGCATCAAGTTTGCTTTCTTCCAGCATTGAAATCAAAAGGTCTTTGAAAGTAATGTCTTTAAACAAATAGAACGCCAAAGAACCAGGAATAGTGTTGATTTCATTGACATACAAAATCTCCGTTTTTTCTTCAAACAGAAAATCAACTCTCACAATTCCCTTGCAATCAAAGAGTTTGTAAACCTTTTCTGTCAGAGATTGAACTTTTTTTGTCAAAGTTTTGTCAACCTCCTGATTTCCATCTTTCTTTGAAAGATATTTATCTTCAAAAGAATAGATTTCTTTTTTGTTTCTCACTTCATTGACATTTGATGTGAAGAAACGTCCCTTGAAAAAGAAACACGCACAATTGAACTCTCTCAAATTCTCCACCAATTTTTCGATCAAAATTTTTTCGTCAAACATCAAAGCAAGTTCAATTGCTTTCTCGAGTTCACTCTCCTTGTGACAAACAGAAATTCCAATACTGCTTCCAAGATTTGCTGGTTTTACAATAAGCGGAAATTCAATTTTGTTTGCCACATTTTTCATAACTTTTTCTTTCGTTTGCGAATATGTGCATCTGTCAAATGAAACATATTTTGGCGAAAGAATGTCATTTGCCTTCAAAACATCTTTCATAAAAACCTTATCCATGCAAAGAGCAGACGATGTCACACCTGATGATGTCGTTGGAATTGAACAGGTTTTCAGAACACCTTGCATCGCTCCGTCTTCACCAATGTTTCCATGGCAACAATTCAAAACAGTTTCCACTTCAAATTGCGGAACAAACTTGTTTCCTTTCTTCACTGCAACAACCTTTTCTCCCAGAATCAAAGTGACTTGCTTTCGATTCTTTGCCAACTTTTTAAAATCGGAATATATTTCAATCGCAGACAAATTGTCTGCAATCCACCAAAGTCCTTCTCTGTCTATGTAAATAGGCACACAATCAAGACTTTTTGGCAACTGCTTCATCACTTGCATTGCCGTGATGATGGAAATGTCATGTTCAACGCTTTTCCCACCAAAAATGACTAATACCCTTTCTTTCATAACCACCCTTTTAAAAATTTTGTTCCAATAACTTATATGAAAAATTTTAGATCAATGATAAGACTTTTTTCTTTCCACAAAATCTTATTTGATATTGTCGGGGAAATCGTTTTCAAAAAGCACCACATCTTCACTTTTTATCACTTTCTTTAACAATTTTTTTTGTTCGTCTCTAGTGCCTGCAAAAAAGATTTGACCTTCGCTCATTCCACCTTGTTTTGCACCATCGGACAACGCTTTTTGATTGGTTTTGTTCATAACGATGAAAATGTCAGCAACTTTTCCAACTTCCTTTCCGATTTCAAAATTAACCTTGTCTTGCTCTGTGCCAAGTTCAACAATTCCAGGAGAAACCACGATTTTTTGTCCTTTAAATTTTGATATGATTTCAAGAGCTTGCAAAAAACCGTCATAGTTGCTGTTGAACGAATCATCAATGATGCTCACTTTTGCACCAACGATAAGTTCCAACCTGTGTGGTGTAGGTTTCAGTCCCTTAATTGCTTTCTGAATGCTGTAGATGCTCTCATTGAGCAAATATGCCATTGCCGAAGCCACAACAATGTTGTCAATATTCGCCTTTCCCAGCAATTTTGTCTCACAGGCAAAACTTTGACCATCAATCACCATGTCAAATTTTGATCCCGTCGCAGAAATTTCAATGTTTTTGGCATAGGCAAAACTGTTGTTCTCACACACTAAATATTTTTTCTTTGGAAACCTGTCAAAAAGATCTTTGGATCCTTTGCTTTTTCCGTTGAACACCACCCACTCTTTTGCTTCCTTACATAGTTCATATTTTTCTTGTTCAATGTTTTCAAAACAACCAAAAGTTTCGAGATGACAATTTCCGATTGGAGTAATAATCCCAAAATCAACTCCAAAGTTTTTCGCCAAAAATTCAATATCACCCAATCTTCTCGCTCCATATTCCACAATCAAGAAATCGTCAGTTTCCTTCAAGTTTTCCAAAATCGTTTTGCAAATTCCCATTGGTGTATTGAAACTTTGTGGTGTTGCACAAACATCAAATTCTTCTTTCAAAATTTGATACAAAATGTTCTTTGTCGATGTCTTTCCATAACTTCCTGTGATGGCAATTTTTTTGCAATTAATATTTGATAATTTATTTTTCGCTTTTTTGATAAATCTTTTTTTTATTAATTCTTCAAAAGGATATGTGACGAAAAATGACAACAAAACTGCAAAACTGCTTGAAATAACGAAGAAAAAAACAATTACAAAATTAATCCAAAAATTGTCAATTAATCCAAAAAACATTAAAAAAATAATAAATTTTAATAAAAAATCAATAAAAATTAATCTTTTTAATCTTTTTGTGAAATTAATCTTATTTTTTTTACCAAAAGCAAAGTCAAATTCCAGTGCTTTTTTAAAATATTTTTTTATGTCATAATTTTCAAGTTGGAATGTCTTTATGTAAATCAAATCTAGCGCTGTCAAAATGGCCGTCACGAGAAAAGCATAAAAAACAAACATAATCTCTCCTTTCTTTTGTTAATTTTTCAAAAAATCTTCAAGACATTTCGAGAACTCCATCCTTCTGTCCACAAAACAAAAATGTCCCGCCTCTTTCAACAACACAAGCTCAGAATTTTTAATCTGTCTCTTAAATTTTTTTGCCATATAAATCGGTGTTGTTTTGTCATTCTCTCCAAAGATTATCAAAGTCTTTGCTTTTATAAATGGTAAAAAATCATCAAGATAAGTGGTGACAATGCTGTTGAAAATTTTTCTCATTTCAGTGTTCAGTGCCAAATAATCACAACTTCCATATTTTGAAACATCAAGCCCCAACTTTTTCCTGAGTTTGTAATTGTAAACTTTCAAATAATAATTCAAACTTCTTCTTGGTTTCAATCCTGCACTGTCAACCAACACCACTTTTTGCGACTCTTCCTTGCACAGCACAGCCATAATTATGGCAATTCTTCCACCAAAGGAGTGCCCAATGATGTTAAATTTTTTGACACCCAAATGCTGACATAGAGATATGACCATGTTTGCATAGGTGAAAACACTCCAATTTCTTATGTTTTTTGAACTCTCCCCAAAAGGTGGAAAATCAACAAAAAGTGCATTTTGTCCTTGAACAAAATCTTTGCAAAACAAAAGACTTTTGTGGTCACAGCCCCACCCATGTAAAAATATGTTTGTCACATCACTTTTTTTGTTGATAAACCTGTAGAAAATCTGCGCATCACGATAGACATATTTCATAAAATCATTCTATGAAATAAAATTATTTTTGTGTAATATCTCTGGCAGGTCGCCGGCACCGACGAACAACAACATCACTTTGTTTTTTTGCTTTTGAAGCAAAAATGTTTTCAAATCTTCAAAATTTTCAAAATATTTCGCATTTTTGTTTGTTTTTTTCAAAATTTCTGTAAGTTGTAAAGCACTCAAACCATCTTCTGGTTTTTCCCTTGCAGAATATGTTCTGAAAAACAATGGCTCTTCAACTTCTTGAAAGGTTTTGACAAAATCGTCCAACAGCAATTTTGTTCTTGAATATGTGTGCGGTTGAAAGATTGTAATAATTTCTCTGTTTTTATAAATCTTCTTTGCCGATCTAATCGCTTTTGAAATTTCTGTTGGATGATGCGCATAATCACACACAACCGCATCAAAGAAAGGACAGCAAACTTTTTCAAATCTTGTGCTGACTCCCATGTAACTTTCAAGTCCGAGTTTGATTAAACAATCATCAATTCCCAACTTTTTTGCAACCTGATAGGCATAAATACAATTTTGAGTGTTTACATCTTCACATATGTTCAAATTTAAATCAAAGAATTTTTTGTCTTTTTCATAAAGACCGAATCTCAGCCGCCCCAATTTGTCATGACGAACATTCTTTGCACTCAATCCATTCATACCATCAATGACAAACTCGGATAGCTCTTTAAATTTTTCAAACGACTTTAATTGATTTTGAAAGGTTTTAAAATAGTCCAAATGCTCTTTTTCAATGTTTGTCACAACTGAAATGTATGGTTTCAAAAAAAGAAAGTTGTCATGATATTCACACGCTTCAGTCACAAAAAACTCTTTATCTCCCAAATGAAAATTCAGCCCATCATCAAGTTTGTATCCCCCAAGATGCAAAGTTGGATTTTTTCCTGCGCACATCAAGATTTGATAAATCATTGCTGTTGTGGTTGTTTTTCCATGAGAACCTGCAACTGCAATCACTTTTTCATAGTCACTTGCAATTTGTCCCAAAATTTTGCCACGTGATGACATTTTTTTGTCATTTTCTTTCGCAAAGATAAACAATGGATTGTCTTGTTTGATTGCTGATGAATAACAAATCTCGTCCGCTTGCAAAATTTTTTCTTCTTTCAAAACATAATCAACATCAATGCCCTCTTTGCTTAAAATCTCGGTTCCCTTTCCAGAAAATTCGTCATAACCACCAACTTCAAAACCACGATGTTTAAGCATCACAGCAAGTGCTGACATAGATACACCACCTATGCCTAAGAAATAATATTTTTTCATATTTGGTTATATGAATTTCAAAAAATCTTTGACAATATTGAAAAATCTTTTGCAAAAAGAAACAATTATGATATAATTATTTCGACCGATAAAGGTTAATCTAAAAAAAGGAAGGTATGGAAACTTGAAGATTACGGACATTAGAGTAAGACTTGTAAACAACGGCAACGACAAACTCAAAGCAGTTGCATCAATCACAATCGATGATGAACTCGTTGTTCATGACATCAAAGTCATCAACGGCAAAGATGGTTATTTTCTTTCAATGCCAAGCAGAAAAACTAACGAGGGAGAATTCAAAGACATTGTTCACCCAATCAAAACTGAAGTTAGAGAAATGCTTAAAGAAAAAATCCTTGCTGAATATGAAAAAGCACTTGCAAACGCAGAAAATGAATAATTCGAGTGTTTATAAAAAATCTACATTAATTTGTAGATTTTTTTGTTTCCCTTTCAAAATTTTTGTATAATTAATATATGAACATCAAACAACATATCCATTCCCTGAAAGATTCTGACAAAAGAGTCAAAGTGATAACATTCATAACAATGTTATATAATTTCTTTTGGGCAATAGGAAAAATTTTGTTTGGCGTTTTCATGCGTTCTTATCTCTACTGCATAAGTGGTGCATACACTCTGCTTTTGGGATTTAGCAAAAAAGTTTTTGTTTCCAACCATAAAACAACAAAAGAAATCAACCTTGAAACAAAGTCGTTGATCATTGGCATTCTGCTGATAATCAGTGGAATTGCCTTTGGAATTTATATGGGCGGACTTTATATTTGGCAAATTGACTTTCAATACAACATGATTTGGTCAATAACTATCGCACTTTGCTCCTTCGTGGAACTTGGAATCTCCATTCACAATCTAATCAAGGTCAGAAAAAAAGACGACATCTTGCTTCTTAGTCTGAGATGTTGCAACATTGGCTCTTCCTTGTTTGCAATGGTTATGACACAAGTGGCTCTGCTCTCTGCAACTGGGACAAAAAACACATATATGTACAACGCAACCACTGGTGTGATTGCAAGCATTCTTGTCATCTGCCTTGGTTTCTTTGTGATTGGCAAATCTGCTTTTATGGAAAAACGTAAACAAACGGAAGGAGAAACGAAAAAAGTTGGCAACAATAATGAAGGAAGTGAAAACCAAATGAAAAATGAAAAAAATAAAAAAGATGAAAATTAATTTCATCTTTTTTAATTAATTTACATAAGTTTGCTTCCATCGTTTGTTTTCACAACTTTCAATATGTTCTCTTCAACATTTGTGTTTGCGTTGATGTAGAAATAATAAGTTGAACCATTTCTTTCACATTCAAATTCCCAACACAAAACCTCTCTGTTGTAGTCAAGTGGAGCCAAAACAAGTCTTTCATTCTTGATTGAGAAGGAGGTGTCAATGTTTGTCTTTGCCATTTCCTTTGTCACAGTTGCTCCTGAAATTTCTCTGGAAGTGTGGTTAATCCAGTAAGATACTGCATCATAACCAATAACATTTCCGTTCTCCAAATCAACCTTCACTTTGACAAGGTCAGGATAAAGAATAATTCCATTTTGTTTTGGCGAAATGTTGAAATATGCTTGAGAATCTAGCTCTTCACTCCAAACAATCTCAGCATTTTCCACACCATTTCCTTTTGCAAAATCAAGTGCAATCTTTTCTGCTTGTTGCATGGTTATGTTCTTAACACCAGAATCAACATGTCCACTGACTGTCAAAATTTTTCCACCTATCTTTGTCACTTGAACATAAACCTTTTGATTGTCTGTATTCAACAATACATAGTTATAAGTGCTGAACTTACCATTCGTTTGTCCTTGATATTGAAGATTGGAGATATTTTTGAAATATGAGTCCACAATCTTGTATGCTTCATCTTTTGATATCTCGCTCCCAGTCAATCCCTTAACTTTTTGGTTGACAACCGAATCAGAGAATGGACCGTCATAAATCATGGTTGGATATTCAGTATCATCAGATTTGATTTGTGCAAAGTCTAAAGAAAAATCATCATAATCACCATCAATATGATTGCTTGCATCCAAAATGCTGTAACCATAAATCATTTTTTCAGACATTTGATTGAGATATTTTTTCATTTCAGTCAAAGATTCATGCATATCATTGAGTGTGTTTAGGTCGCTTTCGGTCAACTCACCACCCTTTGCAACTTTTTCTTGCAAAGTCTGCGTATAGCCAGACATTTGATTAATGAATCTGACACTTTCAACAATATTGTCACTGGAAAGTGGAAGCGCGGCAATATTACTTTGCATTTCTTTTGCTCCTTGTGCAAGGTCATTGAGCATTTTTGCTTGATAGTCCTCACTGCTTGAAGCAAGAAGTTTGCTTATGTTCATGTCGGCCGTGTTGACAGTGTCGACAAGTTCATAATAATTTTTCTTGTAAATATTTTCAAGTTGCAAGGAATAACTGTTCGCCTGAGACATTGACATTCCGTAACCAATACCAAGACCTATTGTGCTAAGTCCCAACACCCCTGTCGCAATCGAAAGTCCAATGACAGCACCTTTATATTTGTTCTTTCCCGACGATTTCTTCTTGTCTTGTGTTTGTTTTGATTTTTTGACATCTTTGTCTTCTTTCTTAGCGATGTTTTTATCTTCTTTCATAATACTCTCCTTAAATTGCAAACACATGATTGCCAATCACAACTGTTGTCGTCTTACTGTATATCCATTTGTTTGTTGCGGTGCTTGCGTTATAGTAATACAACGCACCATAAGTAGGGTCCCAACCATTCAAAGCATCACGAGCGGCATTGTAAGCTGTTTGATTAGGTTCAAGATTAATTTGACCGTCATTAACTGCGGTAAAAGCCCACGGTTGATAGATAACTCCAGCAATAGTATTTGGAAAATCAGGACTTTCAACCCTGTTCAAAATAACTGCCGCAACTGCAACTTGTCCAGTGTAACTTTCTCCACGAGCTTCAGCGTAAACACACTTAGCCAAAAGATACAAGTCACTGTTGGAAACCGAATTGTCATCAGATGAAGACAAGGTCATTCCAAGAGCCGCCGCCGTTTTTGGACCAACAATTCCATCAACAGAAAGTCCATTTTTGCTTTGGAAATATCTGACTGCCTTGCGAGTTAAATTACCATAAATTCCATCTACATTTCCAGTATAATATCCCCATCTTTTCAATTTTGTTTGTACTGTTCTTGTTTGAGAAGTTGTCAATGCCGCTTCAACATATTCAATGTTTGGTTGTATGTAATTTGTCAAAACCACAGTAAGCGTACCGATTGACATGATTGCAAACATAACTGCAAAAGTCAACGCAAATAATTTTTTCTTCATATTTTCTCCTTTTATCGTATTACACTATTTATAATTTCCCAAATTTTTGAAATATAAACATAATTTTCGTAATTTTTTGAAGAGAGAAAACATACAGCAGGAAAAACAACGCACCACCAATTGTCGCCTTTCCCAGCCCCCAAATCAATTTTCAAACAATCATAAACGCCTTCTTCAAGCACCAAATCATCATATGCACGTGCCGGCATTTCTTCTTGAGTGATGGAAATTGTGGCAGAATATCTAACACCTTCACTTTTGAGAACATCATTTACAACCTTTTGCAAGTCAAACAAACTGAGCACAATGATGTCTGTTGCTTCATCTTTGTTTTCTGCATAGGCAAGTTTTGGAATCAAAAAATCCACCACTGCATCTTTAACTTTATATTTCAAATTTTGGTCCGTGGCAGAATTGGAATTTGCTGTTATATGAATTCTCATATAATCTTCATTCAATGCGCTTGCGGAAACATTATTTCCGCCACAAAGAAAGATTGCCAAGCAAATGATTCCAATTCCGACAAATGACAAAATGTATTTCATAAATCCCTCACAAACGAATTTTTGTCTGAAAAATAATAAAAAAACCGCAAAAAATTGCGATTTTTTTCTTTTTTATTAATTTTTTAAAAGTTTGAGAGGTACTTATCTTTTAAAATTAATTTCTCTTCTGATAATACACAATCACATTTTCATCTTTTTCAAGTGGGAATGCAAGTTCAGGATTTTGAAGCATAATTGTTTCTTCTCTGACTTTGACGCTTTTTGCAAGGTCCCAAGAAGACTGCCCTGCACTTGCAAAAATAAGTTCGATCGCACAATCTCTCTCAGGATACTCACTTGCCAAATTGATGTTGGAAATGACAGCCTCAACTTCATCACAATCATAGTTTACATTGATTTTGAGTTTTGCATCAAAATAGAATTCTCTTCCTTTCTTGACAACGACATCAACATCATAAAGCACAGCAAACACACTTTCAATTTGTGCATTGTCGCAAGTTGCACCTGATTTGTCCGAAACAACAAAAGGAACTTCAATCACAACACTGTGCAGAGAATTTGTTTCATCATTCAAATAGACAACATTTGTTTTGCTGACTCCTTCAACAAACACTTCTCCATTTTTGATGTAAGAATTTGTGATTGCAAGATTTGAGCCACCGACAAACATAATCTTGTCGACTCTTGGTTTGTCATCTTCCAAAGTTAACGTCCCATCAATCTTGGCTTCAAAATAGTCCCCTTGAAGTTGCTTTGTCATTTCAAAAGATTCAGTTGAAACTTCAAGTTCGTTTTCTGTGCTGTAAATGTCCTTGATGATGACTTCACTCTTTTCAAGATAAGATGTCACTCTGACTTCAACTGGCACTGTAATTTTGATGTCAACACCCTTATCCACTTCAGAAACTTCACATTTAACCGCACTTCTTTTTATGCAAGCAGTTGCTTCACTGACTGCTTCACGAGTTACACCTTCAAGTTCAACTTCTTCCTTAAAGTTTTCTGTCACGTAAGAAGATTCAAATCTATCTTTTTCTGTCAAATACAAAATTCTTGTGACAACTTCGCCGCTCACAGAAACAAAATTTACTCCGCTCTCTGTTGATTTGACAGAAACCTGACTATCACACAAAAGCACCTTTTTGATTGGTTCTTTGATTGAAACTTCGCTTTCAACAGTGAATACTTCCTGTGCCTGACCAACCAAAGTGTTGACAAGCATCTCATCTTCACGCGTGCACATATTTTCATCGTCGCTTTTGATGTTTGGCACTTCTCTCTCGCATATCAGTACGCCAAATTGACACACAGTACAGTTGATTTTGATGTTTGAACTTGTCACAGAATCAATAGCATAGTCATCCACTTCAACCTGGATTCCAACCTTGTCGCCCACAGCAATATCCGAGTCTTCAAATTTTGAAGTGAATGGACATGAAGAATTTATTGTTCCAATTTCACCATCAACAGTGCAATAAAGCAAGCAGATGTCAAGACTGCCCGAATAATTGACAGTGCCATTCAAAATTTCGGCCGTTTCTGCTTGAGCAGTGTGGCAGACTGACAAAATTTTGTCAATCTCCACGTTAGTTTCAATGTTACATTCAACATTGAACTGAGATTTTTCAAGTCGTTTTTTCTTTACAACTCTAAACTTGTTTGTTTCAAAAGACATATACCCCTCCAAATGAAAAACTAGTATAATATACTTGCAAAATGAACCGCTTAGAACAAAAAATTGAATAAATTTTCTCTTTCATGTCAAAAATCATCAAAAGGAGATTTTATGAGAAAAATTGTTTATGGACTTGATGAAATCAAGTTAAAAATATCAGGATTGAAAGGGCAAAACGTTCAAATGAGCATAAATAGAGGAAGGAAAAAAATTGAATCCGTCAATGCGACAATCAAAGATGTCTACCCAAGCGTGTTCACAATCAAAACCCAAGACGACAAACTTCAAACATTCTCATATTTTGATGTTATGTGTGGAGATATCGTTTTTGACAGCGGTAAATCCTGAAACAAAATATTGAAATAACATAATTGATATGTTATAATATAAATATGGATAAGAAAACAGAAATTTTTGAAAAATCAATAATACTCAACGGCCCCATTGGAAGTGGAAAAAGCCTTTTATCAAGAATTCTTGCAAAAAAACTTGGCTACCCTGTGATTTCAACAGATGCTTTCAGACATCTTCCAAGCAAAAAATATTTTCAAAACAAAGCCTTTGAAGATTTAAATGAAGAAGAAAAAGCATTTTATCGCTTAAGACAACTTCTGCCTAATGTTGCAAACTACAGCGAAATGGGATTCAATCAAAAAGTTGATGAAATAATTTATAAAAATTTTGGTATTGTAGCATGGCATTTCTACCAAAAACAATTTGAAACAAAACTTCTGTCCGAAATATTTTCACAACTTCAAACCCCGAGCATAATTGATCTTGGTGGTGGAATGGGCATTTCACTTGATAGAGATTATGAATATCTGAAAGATAAGGCTTTTGAACTCTCACCTGAATCATTTGACAAATATTTTCCCATGAAAGAATATATAGGTTTCAGCAAAATCAAAAAACTTTTGGGAGATTTTAAAAATGTTGTGTATCTTGAACTTCCAAACAATTATCACGATTACATGGAAAAGGCTCGCAATGTTTTAAACCCTATTTTCATGTCAACGAAACAATATAAGATGACTGCAACACAAAGTGTAAGTGTCAAAAACTTGATTTACCAATCTCAACCAAACTGGCAAAGAGCAGAAAAACTTACAGATGAAATAATTTCAAACAGCGGTCTTAACCCAGTCAAACAAGATGTAGAGACAATAAAAAAATAGTCAAAAATTTTGACTATTTTTTTGTTATTTTAAATTTGTTATTTTAAAGATGTTTTATTTGTGAAAAAGTCCCTTTTTCTTTCTTGGATATTTGATTGCAGCTTGAGCAGCAGCAAGACGAGCAATTGGGACTCTGTATGGTGAACAAGAAACATAGTTAAGTCCAATTCTATGGCAGAATTCAATTGATGATGGATCTCCACCATGTTCTCCACAAATTCCAAGTTTGATGTCTGGTCTTGTGCTTCTTCCAAGTTCAGCAGCAATTCTCACAAGTTTGCCAACGCCATTTTGGTCAAGTCTAGCAAATGGATCGCTTTCAAAAATCTTCTTTTGATAATAAACATCAAGGAATTTTCCAGCGTCGTCACGAGAGAATCCATAAGTCATTTGAGTCAAGTCATTTGTTCCAAATGAGAAGAATTCAGCATATTTTGCAATTTGGTCAGCAGTGATTGCCGCTCTTGGGATTTCAATCATTGTTCCAACTTTGTATTTCATTTCAACCTTGCTTGCTTCCAAAACTCTGTCAGCTGTTGATGTTACGATGTCTTTAACATACTTAAATTCAGCACTGTCGCAAGTAAGAGGAATCATGATTTCAGGAACAACATCAATCTTGTCTTCTTTCATAACTTCAATTGCAGCTTTGATGACAGCTTCTGTCTGCATTTCTGCAATTTCAGGATATGTCACAGCAAGTCTAAGACCACGGTGTCCCATCATTGGGTTGAATTCATGAAGAGATTCAACTGTGCTCTTAAGAGCTTCAAATGTCAAGCCCATATCTTTTGCAAGAGCTTTGATTTCGCTGTCTTCATGTGGCAAGAATTCATGAAGAGGTGGATCCAAGAAACGAATTGTAACTGGACGTCCTTTCATAGCCTTGAAGATGCCCTTGAAATCTTTTTGTTGCATTGGAAGAAGTTTCTTGAGTGCTTTCTTTCTCTCTTCTGTTGTTGTTGAAACAATCATTTCTCTAACAGCAGGAATTCTGTCTGCTTCAAAGAACATATGTTCAGTTCTGCAAAGACCAACACCTTCTGCACCAAAATTGAAAGCAACAGCGGTATCTCTTGGATTGTCTGCATTTGTTCTGATCATCAAATCTCTGTGTTCATCTGCCCATTGCATAATTGTGGCAAATTCGCCAGAAATTTTTGCTTCAACAGTGTCAATTGAACCATCATAAATCTTTCCTGTTGAACCGTCGAAAGAGATAACGTCTCCTTCTTTATATTTCTTTCCACCGAGAGTGAATGATTTTCCATCATCAGCAAATTTGATTGCTGAGCAACCAGCAACACAGCAAGTTCCCATACCACGAGCAACAACTGCAGCGTGAGAAGTCATACCGCCACGAGCGGTCAAAATTCCTTGAGATGCAGCCATACCTTCAATATCTTCTGGAGATGTTTCAAGACGAACAAGAACAACCTTTTCTTTCTTTCCTTGTTCTTTTGCTTTTTCAGCAGTGAAGCAAATCTTACCACTTGCAGCTCCTGGAGATGCAGGAAGAGCTTCTCCAATCACTGTTGCCTTCTTAATTGCTTTTTCATCAAATGTTGGGTGAAGAAGAGCGTCAAGTTGTTTAGGGTCAATCATAAGAAGAGCTGTTTTCTTGTCAATCATACCCTCATTAACAAGGTCAACTGCAATCTTGAGAGCAGCCTTTGCTGTTCTTTTACCATTTCTGGTTTGAAGCATATAGAGTTTGCCTTTTTCAATTGTAAACTCCATATCTTGCATATCTTTGTAGTGGTTTTCAAGTTTTTTGCAAATTGCAACAAATTGAGCAAAAACTTCTGGGTTTTGTTTTTCAAGTTGAGAAATTGGTTGTGGTGTTCTGATACCAGCAACAACGTCTTCGCCTTGAGCGTTCATCAAATATTCTCCATAGAGAACATTTTCACCAGTTGATGGGTTTCTTGTGAAAGCAACACCTGTTCCACTGTCATCTCCCATGTTTCCGAACACCATTGATTGAACGTTTACTGCAGTTCCCCAGTTGTATGGAATGTCGTGCATTCTTCTGTAAACATTTGCTCTGTCATTATCCCAAGAACGGAACACAGCCTTAACAGCTTCAATAAGTTGAACTTTTGGTTCTTGAGGAAATTCTGTTTTTTGAGAATCTTTATAAAGTTTCTTGAAGAGTTTAACGATTTCTTTCAAATCGTCAGCAGTAAGGTCTTTGTCAAACTTAACACCCTTCTTTTCTTTGATTTCGTCCAAAATTCTTTCATATTTAGACTTGTCTTGTTGCATAACAACATCACTAAACATCTGAATGAAACGACGATATGAGTCATAAGCGAATCTTTCGTTGTTTGTAAGTTTTGCAAGGCCTTCAACAACTTCATCATTGAGACCAAGGTTCAAAATTGTGTCCATCATTCCAGGCATTGAAACTCTTGCTCCAGAACGAACAGAAACAAGAAGAGGATTGCTTGGGTCACCAAACTTCTTTCCTGTGATTTTTTCAATTTGTGCAAGTTTTTCTTCGATTTGTGCTTTGATGGCATCATTGATCATTCTTCCATCTTCGTAATATTTTGTGCACGCTTCAGTAGTGATTGTGAAGCCTTGTGGAACTGGCAAGCCAATTTTTGTCATTTCAGCAAGGTTTGCACCTTTACCACCAAAAAGTGCTTTGTTCTTTCCATCTGCTTCTTTAAACAAGTAAACATACTTTTTCATAAATAAACATCTCCTTTATTTTCTGTAACGATAATATTATATCAAAATACATTTATTTATGGCAAACAATTTACAAAATATTTGTAAATAAATTGCGAAATTTTTTATATTGTGGCAACCTGATAACCACATACTATAATGCATCAAAAATTTGGTCACCAACATTTTTTGTTGTTTTATTTTTTTCTTTTTGCTATAATGTTTTCCATGATTAATCTAACTTGGTTTGGGACAGCAACAATTTTGATTGATGTTGACGGAGAAAAATTATTGTTTGACCCATTTTTTAGAATGAATGACAAACTTGAGCGACCAGAACTGTAAGAGTTTTGTTCTGCTGATTTTATTTTTAACACCCACTCCCATTTCGACCACCTATGTGATTTGCCTGTCATTTTGAAAAGCTCCAAATCAAAACTATACTCTCCTTTGCCTGCCTATGAAAGATTAAAATTGCAGGGAGTTGATGTTGAAAACAAGGTCGTAGTTTTGAATGAATATGAAACCATGAATACCAATCATGCAAAGATAACGACCTATCCAAGTGCACATATAAAAAACAATTTAAGCAAAGTAACAATGGTGGCTCTTGAAGTTTTGTTTACATTCAAAATTCATAAAGCATACAAATTGTTGCAATTGCATCATCAATACCTTATGGGTGGAAAGATTTATGCTTATGAAATTGAACATAACAATCTAAAAATTTTGCTTTTTGGATCTGCGGGAATTGATAAAAAGGTTGCACTTCCCAAAGTTGATGTTTTGGTGTGGCCTTTTCAAGGAAGAACAAACATGAGCAAATATTCTCTTCCAATCATTGAAAAAATAAAACCAAAGGTTGTCATACTTGACCATTTTGATGACGCTTTCCCACCTATAACTGGTCATGTAAACACCGACAAATTTGTAAAAATGATGAAGAAAAAACACCCTGAGATTAAGGTGATTGTTCCAACATACCACCAAACAATAAATCTGGACACAATAATTTGAATTGTCCAGATTTTTTATATCAAATTTTCTATATATTCAAGAATTTTTTCTCTTCCAAAACCACTTTCCGAAGAATAGCCCTGAACCAGTTCTTTCCTGACACCAAGAGTTTTGGCAATCATATTGCAAGCCTGCGGAATTTTGCTTTTTGCAATTTTGTCAACCTTTGTTGCAACAACCATATAAGGAATTTGATAAACATTCAAAAATTCAATCATCATCTTGTCAAGTTCGCTAGGCTCGTGCCTGCAATCAACCAAAACGAAAACAGTTTTCAAACTTTGTGACAAAGTCAAATATTTTTCCATAAGTCCCGCCCAGTTTGCAATGTGCTTATGCCCAGTTTTTGCATACCCATAACCCGGCAAGTCAACAATTCTGAACTTGTCATTGACAACAAAATAATTTATCATTTTTGTAAGCCCCGGCGTCGATGATGTTTTGGCAAGATTTTTTTGCCCACAGAGAGAATTAATGAGAGAAGATTTGCCCACATTGCTTCTCCCAACAAAGGCAAATTCCACCATGTCATCTTTCAAAATATTCTTTTCATTCACAACGCTTGTGAGATATTTTGCACTTATTATCTTCATATTGTGATTATATCAAAAAAATATCAAAATTTCAAAACAAAAATAAAATTCAACAAAAAGTTGTAAATATGTATAAAATTATTTAAAAATTTTTAACTATTTCGCTTTACTAAAAATCTAAAAATGTCTATAATCAATTTTAGTCATAAGATTAACACGACATAAAAGGACAAACAAAAATTAATGAAAAAAGAGTATGATAAATCACTTCCTAAATACACAAAAGGAGAAGAAATATTCAATGCTGTCACACACATTGTTGGCGGTGCCTTTGGAATAATTTTTTTGATTGTTGGTGTCATATATGCTCATTGGCACTGCAATTGGGTTGGAATTTTGAGTATGTATATATATGGATTTTGCATGATAATTGCATACACAATGTCGGCAATCTATCACTTTCTGCGCCCAAACAGAGCAAAAAAGGTCTTTCGTATTTTTGATCACTGTTCCATCTTTCTCTTAATAGCCGGCACTTACACCCCTTATTGCCTTATCACACTTGCAGAAGTTCCAGCATGGGGGTACACAATTTTTGCATTGGTTTGGGGACTCTCAATTCTTGGAATTGTCTTGAACGCAATTAATATGTACAGATGGAAAGTGCTCAGCATGATTCTTTATATTGCTCTTGGCTGGTGCATCGTGATTGCCATTGTTCCACTTTTGCAATATCTTGATATGGCAGGATTTTGGTGGCTTCTCTCTGGTGGAATTGCTTACACAGTTGGCGCCATTTTCTATGGCTTTGGTTCAAAAGTTAAGTATATTCACAGCATTTGGCATTTGTTTGTGCTCTTAGGCAGCATCTTGCAATTTGTATCTATATTGTTCTATGTCATCTTATAACGAACATACAAAAAAAGACTTGGTCTTTCCAAGTCTTTTTTAAATTCTGCTACCATTTCCCATAGTCAAAGCAAGTCTAACACCTTGAACATTGTCAAGCCAACTTGATTTGGTTATTCCCGCTTTTGTGACAATCTGTCCGTTTCCCAAACCTGCTCCCAAGTTCCTTGTCCAATAGTTCACTTTGTCATCTGTTCCGCAGCCAAGCAAGAAGCATACCATGTCACTTGCCTTTGCTGAGTAGTCTGTCAAATAGTCATCTATCTCTTCGATTGATGCAACTCTGACCCCATCTTCTGTCACTGACACACTGACAACTTTATCTTGTTGTCCTGCGTTTCCGAACTTGTAATATGTTCTCCCTGTTGATGCTTGCTTATTGGTTATTCCTGCTGAGAAGTTTGTTGTTGATGCTGTCTTGTTCAAACCTGATATGTTGCTGTACATATCACTGCTTGAAAATGCCCAACCTTCATTCACATCACTTGTTTCAACCGCTCCAATTGTGAGTATTCTGTCACTCACAACTGTGAAGTTTGTTTTGTATGTTCCGTATGTGCTCCAACCACTTGGATATGATGTGCTTGACACTCCGTAGTCACTCACTCTCCACCTGATTGGCTCAACTTCAAACCAATAGTATGTTCCACTGTTGAATTTGTAACTTGTTCCGTCACTCATTTTAAGTGTTTGTGTGCTTGTCGCTTGAAGTCTTGCGTATCTCTTGCTGTTGTAGGTGTAAACTTCAATAGTTTTGTTTGTTGTTCCGTCGTTGTACTTGATTTCTCCACTCTTTGTGGAACTTACACTGTTCAACTCGGCATTTTTATCCCTAATTATGTCAATTTTATACTTTGCATTACTGAATGTAACGGGTGATGCAGAGTTATACCACATCCATAACTTAATTGATTTCCCTTCTGATACTGATGCTGAATTTATGGTCAATGTACCGGTTATCATTCCAGAACCAGTGTAATTGAAGTTCAAATTATTCCTTGTGCTAACACTTCCACCACTTGAATTGCTTACTTCAAGACAGAAACAACCTCCTCCTGTCACCGAACCACTTATTAATTCTCTTTGAATACTATATTTGTTATTTACAACAAAATCTATGTTTGTGAAGGTGTAAAGAGTTATATTTGCAGTAAGTGTTCCATTCAATACAAGTTCTTTTGTCTGGCTGTTCCACGTTATTGTCACTCCATTTTGCGTCTTGTTTGTAAGTGAATAACTTAATGTTTCATTAACATAACTCTGTGGGTATTCTCCATGCTCAAAATACCAATATTTCTCCGTGCTATCATACTTCAATTGATTTGATGACAACACCTTGAAAAATACGTTGATTGTATATGTGCTTCCTGATGATGTCGGTGTGAATGTTGTCGAGCTTGAAGAATTTGGTGCACTAGTGCTTGTCGAAATCCCAACAAACACATAGCCACTCTTTGCCGACGGTGTGAAGGACACTGTTTGACTTACCAGTGCGTTTGTGGCAACAGTTGTTGCTGACGCACTTGTCACACTCGCCGATGCCAGTGTTGGCGTATTGTTATTGTCATAATAATAACTAACAGATGTTGTTCCACCCGTCACAGAATTGCTATACGACGAACCATCGGTTGATGTCTTGATTTGAACCTTGATTGTTGATGTCTTTGGCGTCCAATCTGCATACAATGTGTCACTTGCGTTTGTTGTGTAACTTCCACCTGATGCATAATGTGTCCCCGTGCCAGAGGTGTTCGTGTTCCAGCCATTTGCTGTGTAACTTGTCTTTGTCAAACTGTTTGTTCCAAGAGTTAAAGCCGTTCCATGTATTTTATATTTATTGGTGTTTGATGTAGGAAGAGTTCCACTTCCTCCATTGGCATTGTAACTTATGACATATTGTTGTTTCATGTAAACACTGATTTCAACATTTGACGTTGGAGTCCAATTATAAGTTATTGAATTTAAACTTGAACTTGTCGTTGGTTCTCCACCCACATTAATATAATATGAATAACTGCTGTTCGCTCTTGATAATGTCACTGTGTATGATGTCGTTGTGTAGGTATGTTTCACTGTCGCACTTCCACCAGTTGCAATACTGCCACTCGACACTGTGCATCCCGATGCTGTTATATTCAAATTTGTTGTGTTCGTTTGCCGTGTTGTGCTTCCGTAGTACCGGATTGTCAATGTGTAGGTGTTAATTTCCCACTTTGCATATAAGGTGTCATTTGCAGTTGTGTATGTCAATTTTCCACTTAAAATATTTCCTGATGAATCTATAATTTGAGTTCCAGAACCATTCGTGCCTGTGTAATAACCTCCAAATGTGTAACCTGTCATAGATGGTTTTGTAATTGCTGTTACACGAGAACCTGTGCTTGTTAATTTAAAAGCAGAGCCATATGTAAGATACAATGTGCTTGTTCCACCTGAACCACCTTGTTTGTCTAAAGTGATTGTATATGTGTTAGGAGTCCATTCTGCATAGAAATACTCATCTTGAGAAACACCTCTGTATGTAGATCCCGCTTTATAACTTGTGTACGAATCTGTGTCAGAGTCATCTCTTCTCCATTCAACAAAGGTATATCCTGTCTTAGTTGGAGTTGGAAAGGTAAAAGAACTACCTGCCAACACAGTTTTAGATGCCACATTGTCGCTGAAAGAGACGCTATATTTCTGAATTAGGTTCACATAAATTGTCCCTTCCAAGTATGCACTGAAACAAGTTGTAACTTGCGATAGTGAAGTGCTGTAAATATTAAAAGTGTGGAATCCCTGCGTATAACCTGCTATCGAATTATCATCCCTATAGCAAATATAGTAACCAACTTCTTCTTCTGAAGAAACACTTGTGCTATATTTTGCAGAATTAAAAGATATATTTGAAAATGCACAACAATCCGTATTCATAAAAGCAAACAATGCTATATACCAATATCTAATCGTCGAGCCACTGGCACTTGCCGTCTTTGTTGCAGTAGCAAAATCTCTGAGCCAATTGCTGCTTGGAGTCCAAGCACTACTTGTGCCATAAGATGCATTAGATCTGTATGCAGATGTATAAGAATTAAATGTTTCACCATTGATTGTGCTTTGTCCTTTCAGTTGATTTGCAACAACAGCATCTAATGACGCATAATTACTACTACTTGAACCAAGAGTTGACAATTGTGGAGATGAAATTAACCTATAAGCACTGCTGCTTGTCCACAAAACACCTTGAATTGTTGCGTTTATTGAATATTTATTAGAACCTATTTCTTCAGAATCGTTCTCTTCACCATCACCATTGTTTACATCATTAAAAATGTCGTCTTGTGGATTGTCTATTTCTTCGTTTTCATTTTGCGGAGGCGCAAAATCCC